>NZ_CAXQQP010000003.1:0-77637 GCF_964226795.1 Mesoflavibacter sp. | reverse complement strand
TTTGTTTCTGGTTAAAAATTAGTTAAGTCTACTATAATTTTATGATTTTGGTTGTATTTTGTAGTTAAAAACGCTTGAAATTCATAAAATTCACTAAAAAAGGTATTTACTGCATACCAGGAAAATTCTATTTAGACCCATGGTACCCTGTAGATTATGCTATAATTTCTCACGGTCATGCAGATCATTCAAGATTGGGAAATAAGCATTATCTGTGTCATCAGAACTCAAAAAACATACTGCTTCATCGTTTAGGAAAAGACATTTCAATAGAAACTTTAAATTTCAACCAAATAAAAACTATAAATGGTGTAAAAGTTTCATTTTATCCTGCTGGACATATTATCGGTTCTGTTCAAATAAAACTTGAATATAAAGGAAAAGTTGTTGTGTTTTCTGGAGATTACAAAACTAATCCAGATTTTATAACGACACCATTTGAGCCTGTTAAGTGTCACGAGTTTATTACAGAAAGCACTTTTGGTTTGCCAATTTACAGTTGGAAAACAGAAGCCGAATTACAATCTCAACTACAGCAATGGATTGTAAATAATCAAAAACAAAATAAAACTAGTGTCTTTTTTGGTTACTCTTTAGGTAAAGCACAAAGAATTATGTCTTTAGTAGATGGAATTGATGAGGTTTATGTACATTCAGCAATTAACAATCTAAATCAAGCTATTTCTAAATCTGGAATTGTTTTACCAAAATCAAAACTTATCCCTTCAGATTTCAATAAAAAAGACATTCATAACAAAATCGTAATTCTTCCTCCAGCTTTATTGGGTTCTAAACTACTTAAAAAGATTCCTAATGCAGCAACTGCAATTTGCTCTGGTTGGATGCAAATAAGAGGAAATAGACGTTGGAAAGGCGTTGATGCTGGCTTTGCAGTTAGTGATCATGCAGATTGGAATGGACTACTTTCTGCTGTTAAAGCTACCGAAGCAGAGAAAGTTTACGTCACTCATGGTTCGCAAGCTGTATTTTCAAAGTATTTAAATGAAATTGGTATAGAAAGTCAAGAAGTCGTTACAGAATATGGTACAGAAGACAACGAAGACGCCAAAGACCAACAATTAACAACTACTAGCTAATGAAACAGTTTTCGCAACTCATAAATTCATTAGAAATTACCAATAAAACTAATGCTAAATTAGATGCATTAGTCAATTTTTTTGAAACTGCTTTAGATAAAGATAAACTCTGGTTAATTGCTTTATTTACAGGAAAAAGACCTAAAAGACCTGTAAAAACATCTTTATTAAAACAATGGTGTATTGAAGAAACAGGTTTGCCAGAATGGTTGTTTTTAGAATCTTACAGCACTGTTGGAGATTTAGTAGAAACCTTATCCTTATTATTACCAGAACCTTCTAATACAATTGATAAACCGTTACATATTTATATGGACGAGCTTAAGCAACTTTCAACTAAATCTGATGATGAAAAAAAAGCCTACGTGTTGAATGCTTGGCGACATTTAGATACGCAACAACGCTTTATTTTTAATAAGTTAATTGGTGGAAGTTTTAGAATTGGCGTTTCTAAAAAAACTTTAGTAAATGCACTTTCTAAACTAACTAATATCGATGCTAATCAATTGATGCATAGTATTATTGGGCAATGGGACATCAATTCTATTTCGTTTGAAGACTTAATAAACGGTTCGCATATCAATTACGATAATTCAAAACCTTATCCGTTTTGTTTAGCGTATAGTTTGGAGAAAAATCTTGACGAATTAGGCTCAGTTTCAGACTGGCAAGTCGAATATAAATGGGACGGCATTAGAGGTCAAATTGTAAAACGAAATAACGAAATTTACATTTGGTCAAGAGGCGAAGAGTTGGTCACAAAACAATTTCCGGAGCTAGTTGAAATTGTTTCAACCATAAAAGAAGATTTTGTTTTAGATGGCGAAATCCTAGCTGTTAAAGATCAATCTGTGTTATTATTTAACGATTTACAGAAGCGATTAAATAGGAAAACCATCTCAAAAAAACTATTACAAGACGTACCAATTGGTTTTTTTGCTTACGATATTTTAGAAATTAATGATGAAGATTTAAGAGCAAAAAGCCTTCAGTTTAGACGAAATACACTTGAGCAACTCTTTAGCGATAATCAATTATCAAAACCAAATTTTAAACTTTCAGAAGTGATTCAATTTAATAAATGGGAAGAATTAGATGCGATAAGAAATGAAGCCAGATTGCATAATAGCGAAGGATTAATGCTGAAACAAAAACAATCTGAATATCACGTTGGTCGTAAAAAAGGCGATTGGTGGAAGTGGAAAGTAGAGCCTTTAACCATTGATGCTGTGATGATTTACGCACAAAAAGGTAGCGGTAGACGAAGTAGCAAATACACAGATTATACGTTTGCGGTAAAAACAGAAGACGGTTTAGTTACAGTTGCTAAAGCCTATTCTGGCTTGACAAACGATGAAATTACCGAAATTTCTAGGTGGGTTAATAAAAATGCTATCGAAAAATTTGGTCCTGTAAGAACAGTAAAACCAGAATTAGTTTTTGAGATTGCTTTTGAAGGTATTGCTTTTAGTAAGCGTCATAAAAGTGGAGTAGCACTACGTTTTCCAAGAATAAAACGCTGGCGAAAAGATAAACCAGTTTCAGAAATTGATACTATAGAAACTGTTAAACAACTCATTACAAATCCGTTAGATGTCTAAGTTTAAAAATTCTACTGGTTATAAAATTATTGAGAATTGGATGCATCAAAACGATTGGCAACCATTTGATTTTCAGTATACAACTTGGTCTAAATATTACACTAAACATTCTGGTTTAGTTGTAGCTCCGACTGGTTTTGGTAAAACGTTTTCGGTGTTTTTAGCGGTTGTTATCGATTATTTAAATCATCCAGAAGCCTATAAAAAAGGACTAAAATTAATTTGGGTTAGTCCACTTAGATCATTAGCTAAAGATTTAGCCAAAGCAATGACAAATGCAGTTGAAGATATTGGTTTAGACTGGCAAATAGAAGTTAGAAATGGTGATACGCCAACAAACATAAAACGCAAGCAAGAACGTTTAATGCCCGATGTATTGATTACTACGCCTGAAACGTTGCATTTAATGTTCTCACAAAAGAAAAATTCACGTTGGTTTAAACATCTTAATTGTATTGCGGTAGATGAGTGGCACGAGTTATTAGGTAATAAACGTGGTGTTTTAACTGAATTAGCTATAGCAAGATTAAAACAGTTATCGCCAAAACTTCAAGTTTGGGGAATTACTGCAACTATTGGTAATTTAGATGAAGCTCAGCAGGTTTTAATGCCTTATAAAGATTTAAAAACCATTCAAATTAAAGCGAAATTAAAGAAGAAAATCGACATAATTTCAGTCTTACCAGACCAAGTCGAAACACTTCCTTGGGCAGGACATTTAGGTCGAACAATGAGTTCTAAAATTATACCGATAATTTATGAAAATACTACGACGTTAATATTCACTAATACAAGAAATCAAAGTGAATTATGGTATCAAATCATTCTTGAAGAAGCGCCAGATTTAGCTGGTTTAATCGCTATTCATCATGGATCTATAGATAAAAAACAACGTAATTTTATTGAAGACGCCATTGCTTCAGGTATTTTAAAAGCGGTAATTTGTACAAGTTCTTTAGATCTTGGTGTCGATTTTAAGCCTGTAGATTGTGTCATCCAAATAGGCTCAGTTAAAGGTATAGCACGTTTTTTACAACGTGCTGGTCGTAGCGGTCATTCGCCTTTCGAGACTTCAAAAATATATTTTGTTCCAACGCATTCTTTACAATTAATTGAAGTTGCTGCTGTTAAAGAAGCAGTAAAACAACAACAAATCGAAACGAGATCTCCAATTGTTTTGGCGTACGATGTTTTGGTACAATTTTTAGTCACTTTAGCTGTTGGTGAAGGATTTAAAAAGGACGAAGTTTTTCAACTTTTACAACAGACACATGCTTTTTGGTATTTAACAGAAGACGATTTTAATTGGGCAATTCACTTTATAACAAAAGGCGGTAATACCTTATCCTCATATGAAGAATTTCATAAAGTCATTTTAGATACAGATGGTTTATTTAAGGTAAAAAGTAGACGAATAGCCATGTTACATCGCATGAATATTGGTACAATTGTTAGTGACGCGATGCTAATGGTTAAATTCTTTTCTGGCGGTTATATTGGTATGATAGAAGAGTTTTTTATCTCAAAATTAAAAAAAGGCGACGCATTTATTTTGGCTGGTCGTGTATTGCAACTAAAGCAAATTAAAGATATGACAGCTTTGGTAACTTTAAGTAAGTCTAAAAAAGCCATTACACCAAGTTGGAAAGGTGGCTCGTTGCCATTAACATCGTATTTGACGCACTTTTTAAGGTTGAAGTTAAGCGATGCCTTACACGCTAAAACATCCGAAAAAGAACTAAAGTTTTTAAGACCGTTATTGCAACGTCAAAATAAAGCATCTCAAATACCTAAAGCCAATCAGTTTTTAGTCGAATTAATCACTACAAAAGACGGATTTCATCTTTTTATGTATCCGTTTGAAGGCAGATTGGTTAACGAGATTTTTGCTGCACTAATGGCATATCGCATTAGTAAATTTAAACCGTTAACCTTTAGCATAGCTTGTAATGACTATGGTTTTGAATTATTAAGTGATCAAGAATTACCTTTGGATGAGGCTAAAATTCATCAAATATTATCAGTTAAAAATCTAATGGAAGATGTTGTGGCAAGTATAAATGCTAGTGAAATGGCTAGCCGAAAATTTAGAGATATAGCAGTTATTGCTGGTTTGGTTGTGCAATCGCAACCAGGACAACGCAAAACTAATAAAAGTTTGCAATCGTCTTCCGGTTTGATTTTTAGGGTTTTAGAAGAAAATGAGCCTTCTAACTTATTAATCAGACAAGCTTATACCGAAGTTTTTAATCAAGAATTAGAAGAAGTGAGATTACGTGAAGCTTTTAATAGGATTAAAAACAGTGAGATTATTATCAAGTATTCAAAATCGTTTACACCATTGAGTTTTCCATTAAAAGTAGATGGATTTAGAGGCACGATGACAAACGAAGATTTGCAAAAACGTATCGAGCGCATTAAAAAACAGATGCTTAAATTTGAAGCATGAAACAATTAGCGACGATTAGTTTAAAATTTGCCAATCAAAACTTAGTGTTTACCAACCAACGTGCGCTATTTTGGGAAACACAAAACGCATTAGTTTTAAGTGATTTGCATATTGGCAAATCGGCTACATTTAGAAAAAATGGTATACCAATTAGTCAATCTGTTTTAATTGAAGATTTACAGCGTTTAAAGGCTTTAATAGATCATTTTAAAGCAGAAAAACTAATAATTGTTGGTGATTTATTTCACGCAGAATTTAATACAGATATAGACTATTTTAAAGATTGGTTGTTGCAATTTGATAACTTGAAATTGCAGTTAATTATTGGTAATCACGACAGACTTTCAGCTACATTATTCGAAGACTTTAATATCGAAATGTTTAAACCAAATTTAAAATTAGGTCCATTTACTTTTGTTCATGATTTAAATGAATGTGAAGACGATGCATTTTATATTTCAGGACATATTCATCCAGGATATGTGCTGAAAGGAAAAGGCAAACAGTTTATAAAATTACCATGTTATCAAGTGTTTGATAATCATATTGTATTGCCAGCTTTTAGTAAGTTTACAGGCTTAAATACAAATAAAACGGACAAAAAATGCACTAACATTGTGTTTACAGAAGATGCGATTTTTAAAATTTAAGCTTTTGTGCAGTGAATCACTATTTTGTTGTTGTCTTCATCTGTAGTAAAAAACAAATAGTCAGTTCCGCCATCTTTAACTTTAAGTTTTTGTCTTAATTGTGCAACAGTTTCAGGGAAGTTTCTAGTCGTAAAATTAGCTTTATCTAGTTTAAATTGCTGTTTAAACTTTTTCTTGTTGTAAGGCGAAATTGTTTCAATTTTAAAACGTCTTCCAGGGAAATCTATTAATTGCTCACTTGTGTATAAATGCGAATGTTTGTGCAGTTTAAACACACTTAATTGTTCTGCAACGCTATTAAACGCTCCAGATTTTAATACTGCCGAATTTGGCTCGTATAAATAGGTTAGTGGCTTACTGTAATTAACTTGTGTATTAGCTTCTTCATCTAAGAAAAACTCGAAATTATATTTTTTATCCTTTTTAATATTTGTAGTTATAATTTTAACCGATTGGTCAAAACCTTTGTCTAAAATCCATAACAGTTCTTTGACCTCATTATTAACCGCAATACAATGAATTTCTTTTACAAAATTAAGTTCTTTTATACCCAAAGAAATGTCTAATAACGGTGATGTTTTAATCATGATGTTATTAGATTTTTCAAATAGATTATCTAAATGTTGCGGAACATTAGGTAAACAGTCGGACAGCATAAATACTTTACCTTTTGCATCGTTACGACGTGAAGGATCAATGTAAATCCAGTCGTATATAGTATCGTTATTTATGATGTAATCTATTCCATTTGTAGCAACACAATCTATATTTTCAATTTTAAAGACGAGATTGTTATGAGTTACAATTTTAGATAAATCAGTATTTAACTCACAATGGGTTACTGTATAAAATTGTTTGGCAAAGTAAAAACAGTCTACACCAAATCCGCCAGTTACATCAATTAGGCTTTTTCCTTTGATTAAAGAGGCTTTGTGTTTGGCGGTAATTTCAGAAGATGTTTGCTCAATATTAAGCTTGTTTGGATAGTAAATATTATCAGTTTCAAACCAAGTGTTCAGCTTGTTTTTACAACGGTTTTTGGCTTCAATTTGATTAATAATTTCTGAAGAAATTTCAGAAGGAAAGGGTAGACCTTTCAATATTAATTCAGAGATATTTGAATTAATATTATTGCTTATAAACTCTTGAATTTCAATAGTTAATATTTCTTTATTGAAATTAATCATTTAAACCTTCTGTAAGTTTGTTTACTACGCGATATTCACTTAAAAATTCTTTAGCAATAACTTTTATTGCAGTATAAACTGGAATAGCTATAATTAACCCAACAATACCAGAAATTAGTCCAGCAATAATGATTACTAAAAAGATTTCTAAAGGATGAGATTTTACGCTTTTAGAGAAAATAAAAGGTTGACTAAAAAAGTTATCTACTAATTGTGCGATAATAAAACCAATCATAACATAAATGGTTTTTGGTAAAATTACATCGCTAAAGCTTTCGCCTAAATTACTAGACATGCTTAATAATATTAATAAAGCAGCACTAATTACAGGACCTAAATAAGGAATAACATTAAGTAAAGCACAAAGTGTAGCTATAATTATAGCGTTTTCTATACCAAAAATGAACAATACGATAGAGTATATTGTAAATAATATAAGTAGCTGTAATAACAACCCGCCAAAATATCTAGTTAGTAAATCTCTAATCGTAACAAACGATTTTCTAAGTTTTTTTTCGTGTTTTTTAGGTAATATTGTAATTAATCCA
Organism: Mesoflavibacter sp.; assembly: GCF_964226795.1. NCBI lineage: Bacteria > Pseudomonadati > Bacteroidota > Flavobacteriia > Flavobacteriales > Flavobacteriaceae > Mesoflavibacter > Mesoflavibacter sp. The sequence goes on along the minus strand of NZ_CAXQQP010000003.1, from coordinate 70,105 downwards.
TTGCTCATTAATTTACTGTCTTTAAGGAAGAAAAACGAAATAAATAACACAGAAAATAATCCCATACTAAAGCTACCAAAACCAGAAATAACCGAATTTAAAAAGTCTGGAATAAATCCAAAATTTAGATTAGACATAAATTTTGAATCTTTTAAAGAAGATTCTACATCCGAAGAATTTAATCCAAAATGACTAATTGCTTCCACATATAAATTTTCTATATTGTTTTGCAGCTCATCAATATCTAATAAAGATAGGTTATTGCCTTGCTCTATAATTAAAGGAATAAATAGACTTATAATACCAAAAATGAAGATCAAAAAGAGAGTAATTGTAAAAACAACAGCAAGTGTGTCGTTAAATTTTAATTTGCTTTTTAAAAACACAACAATAGGTCTACCTAATAAAGCTACAACACCAGCAATAGCAAGGTAAACAATAACGCTTTGTACTTTATAAATAAACCAACCTAAAAGTACTACACCTATAATTATAGCTACAGCACGAAGGATTCCGTTAGAGATAGTTTTTGATGTCATAACGTAAAGATAAACTATTTGTGGTTTAGTTGTTTAGTTATTTGGTAAAGTGCAATACTAGTAGCTTGTACCACATTCATGCTGCTATTTTGTCCAAACATATCTATGTGAATAATAGCGTCACTAATGCTTAAAATATTATCTGAAACTCCAAAATTTTCATCACCAATCACTAATACAATTGGCGTATTTAAGTTGAAATTAAATTTATGTAATGCTTGGCTATTATCTGTAATTTCTAATGAAATAATTTGATGACCTTCCTTTTTTAAATTCGAAATAAAGCCGAAAGCATCTTCTACAACCTGATAATTCACAACTTTTTCGGTAGCTCTAGACGTTTTGGTCATTTTTCTGCCTAACGGAATTTCGGTTCCTGTAAACACTAATTCTTTTACACCAAATGCATCTGAAGTCCTAAACAAACTACCAATATTAGGCGCGTTAGTTACATTTTGACAAACAATGGTAATAGGAAAAGTTTGTTGTTTAAAGTTGGTATTGTAATGGTTGAGTTGCAAATGGAATTTAGATTTATTTTAATATGAAATATAAATTGATAGTTGCTTTTTAAGTATTTAAATTTTACTTAAAGCTAAAGTTATTGTTATCATTATTCCAATAACAGAAGCTATAATATTCTTTTTAATTAATTCTACTTTTCTTATTCCGTAAACTTGATCACTAATTTTATTTTTATTCATAAGAATGATAATAAACATTATTAATAAGAATCCGACAAAATTCAATAAAATTTTAGTTTTATCATTAAAATCAAAATATTTCATTCTAAATGTCAGATTAGTAATCAGAAAATAGAAATAAGATTGAATTAAAATCCAGCCAATTTTTTTGTTTAAAAAAACTCCAACAAGAGGAATAATCAAAATGAGTGATGGGATATAATATGAAGTTCTTTTTATAATTTTTACTAAGCTTTCTAATTTAAATCCGCTTTCAATATTAACTTCCCAAAACATTGAAGTCAATATGATAGCTTTGGTTACATTTATTACGAAAATAGATATAATAGAAAATTTGATGATTAAAATCAAAAAAATCTTCTTCATGTTTTCGGTTGCGTTTTTCATACTTTTTAAAACAAGTCAATAAAAGCTGTTATTAAATCATCCATCTTTTAATGTTCAAACGCATATTTTACAATGTTTGCGCCCATTTTTAAAGCTTTTAAACGCACGTCTTCAGGATCGTTGTGTACTTCTTGATCTTCCCAACCATCGCCTAAATCACTTTCAAAAGTAAATAAAACCACTAATCTGTCTTCATGATACAATCCAAAAGCTTGTGGTCTTTTACCATCGTGTTCGTGTATTTTTGGTAAACCATCTTTAAATTGAAATGCTGTGCTAAAAATCTCGTGCGTATTAGGTAATTCTGCCAACTCTTGATTTGGAAATACTTTTTTTAAAGCTTCTACAACGTAAGGCTGCATACCGTAATTATCATCAATGTGAAGAAATCCGCCAGAAACAAGATAGTTTCTGATATTTTCAGCTTCAGCATCATCAAAAATAACGTTTCCATGACCAGTCATGTGAAGCATTGGATATTGAAAAATATCAATACTGCCAGCTTCAACAACTTCTGGTTTTGTGTTCATCGCTGTACCAATGTTTTCGTTACAAAACTTGATTAAGTTTGGTAAAGCTGTTGGATTACTATACCAATCGCCGCCACCTTTATACTTTAAGACTGCTAAATCTTGAGAAAACCCAAAGATAGACCACAGACAAAAACATAAGATAAGTTTAAACTTCATAATTATTCGTTTATAAAAGCAACGCTGTGACAGGCAACAATAGCAGCAGTTTCTGTACGTAAACGCGTATTACCCAAAGTTACAGGAATAAATTTATTTTTTATTGCTGTTTCAATTTCATTAACAGAAAAATCGCCTTCTGGACCAATTAAAATTGTGATTTCTGTGTTGGGTTTAATTTCGTTTTTTAGTGATTTTTTATCTGTTTCTTCGCAATGCGCGATAAATAAATCTCCAAAAAAGTCTTGATTTATATAGTCTTTAAACGATATAGGTTGATTTAAAGTTGGCAGATATAAATGAAGCGATTGTTTCATAGCTGATTGTAAAATTTTTTCAAAACGATCTAATTTTACATTTTTTCTTTCGGAATGATCGCAAAAAATAGGTGTGATGCTAGTGATACCAATTTCGGTAGCTTTTTCTAAAAACCATTCGTAGCGGTCATTCATTTTTGTTGGTGCAACAGCTAAATGAAGTTTGTAATCTGTTGGTTTTTTAAATTCGGAATTTTCGATACTTACCACGCAGTTTTTTTGATCTGCAATAGTGATTTTTGCAGTAAACAGAAATCCTTTTCCGTTAGTGATATAAAGCGTATCACCAACTTTTTTACGTAAAACTTTTACAATGTGTCTGCTTTCGTCTTTAGGAAAAGTAAACGTATTGTTTTGTTCTGAAATATCTGAATTATAGAATAACTGCATTAATCTTTATCGGTAACTTTTAAAACTTTAATTTCTTTAATTTTTTTAATTCTGTGCGTTTTTAAAATTACAAAATAAGCTTGTGGCTCTGGTATTCTAACCGTGTAAATTTGTCCTACTTTGTGTTCTAGATTAAACGCTTCGGTTTCTACTTCGATAGGAAGATTACCTTCTTTTAACCAACCAGAATCGCCACCACGTAACGCATTTTTATCCATCGAATATTTTTTTGCTAAATCATCAAACCTAACACCATCTTCGTAAGATTGAAGGATTTCGTTTTTATATTTTACAATGGTTTCTGCTTCTAATTTATTGCCATCTAAATACACGTAACTTAGTCTGTAATGACGTTGGTTATCTTTTTCTATGACTTTGTAAACTGTCGTATCAAATTCACCTTTAACCACTTTTGTGCTACCAACAGATGTGCTTAAAAGTGCGTTAGCTAGTTTGGATTGGTGCTTTTCTTCATTAAAAATAAGGATCTTATTTTTTCTAGATTTTTTGGTTTCTAAAAATTTTTCTGCTTGTTCTGTGTTGGTAATAGTATCTAAACTTTTAATCAGTTTTTTTTGAGCAGTTGCTGTAAAAGTGATTAAAGCTAGTGTTACTGTAAGTAGATATTTCATTAATTAAATTTTTAGAATTTTAGTTTTGATAGAACAAAAAAACAAAAAAAAGATGTTGTAGATAGGCTTTTTTAAAACGTTATTAACAAAATTAGATTTTTAGTCTTGCATTAGCCATTACATTTTGTGTAGTAAAATCTTTATCTAAATATTTTAAATAGCCAACAATAGCAATCATAGCTGCATTGTCTGTGGTAAATTCAAATTTAGGCACATATGTTGTCCAACCGTGTTTAGATTCGCCATCTTTTAAGGCTTGTCGTATTCCAGAATTTGCAGAAACGCCACCACCAATTGCTATGTGTTTAATGCCTGTTTCTTTGCTTGCTTTTTTTAATTTATCGGTTAGAATACCAATAATGGTGTATTGTATGCTAGCGCAAATATCGTTTAGATTTTCTTCTATAAAATTTGGGTTATTTTTTACTTCACGTTGAATAAAATAAAGAATAGCCGTTTTTAAACCGGAAAAACTAAAATTAAGTCCGTCTACTTTTGGTTTACTAAATTTAAAAGCTTTTGGATTACCTAATTTAGCACGTTTGTCAATTTCTGGTCCTGCAGGATAACCTAAACCTAATAATTTTCCGCTTTTATCAAACGCTTCGCCAACAGCATCGTCAATAGTTTCGCCAATAACTTCCATATCAAAGTGATTATTCACTTTTACAATTTGAGTATGTCCACCAGAAATAGTCATTGCTAAGAACGGAAAAGGTGGTTTATCAAAACCTTCTTCATCTATAAAATGCGCTAAAATATGCGCTTGCATATGGTTTACGTCTATTAAGGGTATGTTTAATCCATACGCCAAAGATTTTGCAAATGATGTACCAACTAACAAGCTTCCCATAAGTCCTGGACCTTTTGTAAAAGCTACTGCACTTAATTGATCTTTGGTAATTCCAGCTTTTTTTAACGCTTGGTCAACAACAGGAACAATATTTTGTTGGTGAGCACGACTGGCTAATTCTGGCACAACGCCGCCATATTCTTCATGTATTTTTTGATTAGCAATAATGTTGCTTAAAATTTTTCCGTTATGGATTACAGCAGCAGCAGTATCGTCGCAAGAGCTCTCAATACCAAGGATATAAATATTTTGTGAGTTCATTAGCTTTTTTTAGGCATAATAATTGTTAATTTTGAGGTGTTAATTAACAACTAGATTACATTTGTTAACGTATATGCAAATGTAAGGTTTCTTTTAAAATTATAATTTTAATTCAATATCAAAAAAGCACTTAAAATATTTGGTAAGATAATAGCAATAATTGTATTGCTATTTATTATTTTAATGCTTGTGTTATCAATACCTGCTTTACAAACAAAGATAGGTAAATATGCTACAGATAGATTAAATCAAGATTTTAAGACTAATATTAATATAGATAAAGTTGGTCTTGCTTTTAATGGAGATGTACAGATAAAAGGTGTTTTAATAAAAGATTACAAACTAGATACTTTAATTAGTGCATCAGAGATTAAAACTTCTATTATTAATTTTAAGAATCTTTATGATGGCACATTAAATTTTGGCGATATAAGTTTAGATGATTTGGTGTTTAATATTAAAACCTACAAAGATGAAACGGATACTAATCTAGATGTTTTTGTAGCAAGATTTGATGATGACCAACCTAAAACATCTAAAAGTTCTTTTTTAATGTCTTCTAGTGATATTACCATAAATAATGGTGTGTTTAGAATGATTGATGAGAATAAAGAGACACCAAAAATACTTCAGTTTGATAATTTAAACATAAATGCAACAAACTTTTTAATTGATGGAAGTGATGTAAGTGCACGTATTAATACCATGCAATTTGTAGATAATCGTGGTTTAGCACTTCAAAATTTATCAACAAACTTCTCTTATACTTTAACACAAATGCGTTTTGATGATTTAAGTATTAAAACCAAAGCATCTTATGTAGAGGGGAATTTAAATTTTAATTATAATAGAGAAGATTTTAAAGATTTTGAAGATAAAGTAAATGTAGATGCAAATTTTACAGAAGCTAGCATATTACTTGATGATTTAAATAAATTTTATAATGAATTTGGTACTAATCAAAGAGTTAACTTTAGTACTAAACTTTCAGGGACTTTAAATAATTTAAACACTACAAATTTAAGGTTAAACACAAGTAGTAACACTAAAATTTATGGTGATATAAATTTTAAAAACCTTTTTAATAGTGAAGCTAATAATTTTGAAATGGATGGAAGCTTTACTAATCTGTCTTCAAATTATAGAGATTTAAAAGCGTTGTTACCTAATGTTTTAGGCGAAGCCATACCTTCAATTTTTGATAAGCTAGGTAATTTTACAGCAAAAGGGACAAGCCATGTAACGCCAGATAATATAATTGCAGATTTAGAGATTATCACAGATTTAGGGTATGTAGACTCAGATTTAAAGATGTATAATGTTAATAATATTGATAACGCTTCTTATAGAGGAACCATTATTTTAGATCAATTTAATATAGGCAAATTATTAGACGATCCTAAATTAACAACAACATCTCTAAATGTAGAAGTAGATGGTGTTGGGTTTAAAAAAGAAAACTTATCTACACAATTAAAAGGTGATGTTTATAGTATAAACTACAATGCTTATAATTACCAAAACATTGCTGTTAATGGTGTTTATAAGCAGAGCAAATTTAATGGTAAGCTTGTTGTTAACGATCAAAATTTAAAATTAGAATTTAACGGATTAGCAGATTTATCTCAAAAAGTAAATACTTTTGACTTTATTGCTAATGTAGATTATGCCAACCTAAAAACTTTAAATTTTTATAATAGAGACGAACAGTCTGAATTTTCAGGAATTGTAGAAATGAAAATGAATGCAAACACTATTGATGATGCAGTAGGATACATTCAATTTAAAAACACTACCTACAAAAATGAAAATGATACATATAATTTTAAGGATTTCGAAATTAACTCTCAGTTTATTGATAACGAACATATAATAGATATAAACTCTCCCGAAATTATTGAAGGTAGCTTAAGCGGAAACTTTAAATTTAATGATTTAGAGTTGCTTTTTGAAAACTCTTTAAAAAGTATATACACAAATTACAAGCCTAATAAGATAGAAGGTAATCAATATATAGATTTCAATTTTAAAATTTATAATAAAATAGTAGAAGTATTCTTACCAGAGGTAGAGTTAGCACCAAATACATTTATAAAGGGAAGAGTAGAAAGTAACGAAAAAGAGTTTGAGCTAACCTTTAAATCACCAAAAATAAAGCTATTAGAATATTTTGCTAACGAGATAGAGATACAAGTAGATAACAACAATCCATTATTTAATACTTACGTAGAAATTGATAGTATAAATACAAACGTCTACAATATTTCAAAATTCAACTTAATTAATGTAACCTTAAATGATACGCTTTATATGCGTAGCGAATTTAAAGGAGGTAAACGAAATGATGATCTTTACGATTTAAGTTTTTATCATACAATAGATCAAGACAACAATTCAGTTGTAGGTTTTAAAAAGAGCGATGTCACCTTTAAAGGTAATAATTGGCATATTAATGAAGACCGTAACAACTTTAATAAAATAATTTTTGACAGAGATTTTAAAGATTTTAAAATTGAAGACATTTTACTTAACCATCAAAATGAAGAAATTAAGTTAGCAGGTGTTTTAAAAGACTCTACCTACAAAGACTTAAACCTTAATTTTAAAGATGTAGATTTAAATAAAATTATTCCAGAGATTGATAGTTTAAGTCTTGCAGGTACGATTAATGGAAAACTTAATGTATTACAAGAAAACGGTAGTTATTTACCAAGTTCTAACATCACCATAGATAATTTAGAACTTAACAAAACATATCTAGGTTCTTTTGATGCAAAAATTGAAGGAAACTCAGACTTATCAAACTATACGGTAAATGCAAAAATAAAGGATGATGTAACAAACTCTTTTGAAGCCAATGGTAATATAATAGTATCAGGACAAGAACCTTCTATAGATTTAGATATAGCATTTAGAGATTTTAGTTTAAAACCATTAAATCCATTTTTAGATGGAATACTAAGTAATATAAGAGGTAAGGTTACAGGAAACACTCAAGTAGTAGGTAATCTTAACCAACCAAATTTTAATGGAGAATTATTAATTAATAATGGCGGATTAGGTGTGCCTTATTTGATGGTTGATTATAAATTTCAGGATAACACAAAAATCATTTTGAAAGACCAAAGTTTCAACTTTCAAAAAACAAATATTACAGACACTAAACACAATACAAAAGGAAGTTTTAGTGGTAGTATAAGCCACAATAATTTTTCTAAATGGAAATTAAACTTAGGCATAAACACACAAAAACTCTTAGTGTTAGATACCAAATATACAGAAGAATCTATGTATTATGGTACTGCATTTATAGGTGGTAGTGCAGAAATTATTGGTGCAACAGAAGCATTAAGTATAAATGTAATTGCCGAAACCAAAGAAGGAACCGTATTTAAAATACCTCTAAATGATAACGAGTCTTTTGGAGATAATTCTATCATTCATTTTTTAACACCAGAAGAAAAACAAGCAAAAGAAGAAGGTAAAGAAATAGATTTTGAAGTAGATGAAGGTTTAGACTTAAATTTTGAATTAGATGTTACACAAGATGCCGAAATTGAAATTTTAATAGATAAAACTTCAGGAAGTACAATAAAAGGTCGTGGTGTTGGTGGTTTATTGATAGAAATAAACACTAATAATAAGTTTGATATGTACGGTGACTTTGTAATTTATGAAGGTGTTTACAATTTTCTATACAGCGGTGTTGTACAAAAACAATTTGTTGTAGAACCTTATGTAAGTACACTTGCATGGAATGGTCCACCGTTAGACGCCTTAATAGATATAAAAGCAAAATATAGTACACGTGCTAATCCATCACCATTATTAGATAGTGGTATTAACAGAAGTATTCCTGTAGATTTAACCTTAGAGTTAACAGATCAACTAGAACGACCAACAATAAATTATGCTTTTGATTTTCCTAATACAAGCTCAACAATAAAATCAGAGTTAAATTATAGATTAGACTCAAGAGAAGATAGAGAAAATCAAGCACTTTTTCTTTTAGCTACAGGATCCTTTAGTCGTGGATTAGAAAACCTTAATTTTACAGGAACATTAACCGAGCGTTTAAATGGATTAGTTAACAACTTATTATCTACAGGAGACGGTAAATTTAATGTTGGATTAAATTTTGAAGCAGGACAAACAAGACCAGATTTTCAAACAGATAATAGAGTAGGTGTAACTTTACAAACCAAAATATCAGACCGTGTTCTTATTAACGGTAAAGTTGGTGTGCCAGTTGGTGGATTAGGAGATTCTGTTATCGCAGGAGATGTTCAAGTTGACTTTTTATTAAATGAAGAAGGAACTTTAATAGCAAAAGTATTTAATAGAGAAAACAGCATTCGTAACTTTGGAGAAGAAATAGGTTACACTCAAGGTGTAGGAATTGCATACAATGTAGACTTTGATACTTTTGGAGAATTACTGCGTAAAATTTTCAATCCAAAAAAAGAAAAAGAAGAACAAAATCTTAATCAAGATCCAAACGAAAATGCAACCGAACCAGAATCGGTTTTTAAGTCTGATAATACTTTCAAAAAAGACTAATTTTTCACTTTTTAAACATAAATATCCGTAGCAAAACGTCTTCAAAATTAAATAGTTATTAACGAAAACGATATAGTTTGCGGCACTTCGCAAAATTTTAGTAAAACTCATGTCAATAATAAAATTTGTTTAGTAGCTTTACAATACTAACAAATTAATTTTATGTCAAATACTATAAAAAAAGTAGCTGTTTTTACCTCTGGAGGAGATTCTCCTGGTATGAATGCAGCTATTCGTTCTGTGGTTAGAACCTGCGCTTTTTACAAAATAGAATGTGTAGGAATATATAGAGGTTACGAGGGTATGATTGAAGGCGATTTTAAACCCTTAACAGCAAGAAGTGTAAAAGATATTATCAATAAAGGAGGTACATTTTTAAAATCTGCTAGATCTGATGAGTTTAGAACTAAAGAAGGTCGTAAAAAAGCCTATGACGCTTTAGTTGCCGAAAACGTAGATGCATTAGTTGTAATTGGTGGTGATGGAAGTTTTACAGGAGCATTAATCTTTAACGAGGAATTTGGTTTTCCTGTAATGGGTATACCAGGTACAATAGATAATGATATTTATGGTACATCACACACTTTAGGTTATGATACAGCACTTAATACTGTAGTAGATTGTGTAGATAAAATTAGAGATACAGCTAGTTCTCATAATCGTCTATTTTTTGTAGAAGTAATGGGAAGAGATGCAGGTCATATAGCCTTAAACGTTGGTGTAGGAGCAGGAGCTGAAGAAATTTTAATACCAGAAGAAGACTTAGGTTTAGATAGACTTTTAGAATCTTTAAGAAGAAGTAAACAATCAGGTAAATCTTCTAGTATAGTGATTGTTGCTGAAGGAGATAAAACAGGTAAAAACGTATTCGAGCTTAAAGACTATGTTGAAGAAAACATGGAAGAATACGAAGTAAGAGTATCAGTTTTAGGTCACATGCAACGTGGCGGATCACCATCATGCTTTGATCGTGTTTTAGCTAGTAGAATGGGTGTAAAAGCAGTTGAAAGTCTTTTGGAAGGTAAATCTAATTACATGGTAGGATTACTTAAAGACGAAATAGTTTTAACACCATTAGAACAAGCAGTAAAAGGAAAGTCAGAGATTGATCACGAGTTAATTCGTGTATCAGATATAATGACAACATAAATAATAACTAACAATAAAATAATTAATAGAAATATGTCAACATTAAAATTAGGAATTAACGGTTTTGGTCGTATTGGAAGAATCGTTTTTAGAGCAACTTTAAAAAGAGATAATGTAGAAGTAGTAGCAATAAATGATTTATTAGACGTAGAGCATTTAGCATACTTATTAGAATACGATTCTGTACACGGACGTTACGATGGAAAAATAGAAGTAAAAGACGGTAACCTAATAGTAGAAGGAAAAACAATACGTGTAACTGCAGAAAGAGACCCAAAAAACTTAAAATGGGATGAAGCAGGAGTAGATGTAGTTGCAGAGTGTACAGGTATATTTACAACGTTAGAAACAGCAGATTACCACATTCAAGCAGGAGCTAAAAAAGTAGTAATTTCAGCACCAAGTAAAGACGCACCAATGTTTGTAATGGGTGTAAATGACAACAAATTACAAGCATCAGACAATATTGTGTCAAATGCATCTTGTACAACTAACTGTTTAGCACCAATCGCTAAAGTGATAGAAGAAAACTTTGGTATAGAAGAAGCATTAATGACAACAATTCACGCTGCAACATCAACTCAATTTACGGTAGATTCACCATCAAGAAAAAACTATAGATTAGGTCGTTCAGCTTTAAATAACATTATACCAACATCAACAGGAGCAGCAAAAGCTGTAGGTAAAGTTATTCCAGAATTGGACGGAAAATTAACTGGTATGGCATTTAGAGTGCCTACTGTAGATGTTTCTGTAGTAGATCTTACTGTAAAAACAAAAAAAGAAACTTCTTTAGAAGAAATTAAAGCAGCAATGAAGAAAGCTTCTGAAGGAGAAATGGAAGGTGTGTTAGGTTACACAGACGAAATGGTAGTTTCTCAAGACTTTGTAAGCGAAGAAAGAACAAGTGTATTTGACTCAGAAGCGTCAATCGAATTAAATTCTGGATTCTTCAAGTTAATATCTTGGTATGACAACGAATTTGGATACTCAAACAAATTAGTAGATTTAGCTTTAAAAGTAAACTCACTATAATCCATAATTATTCAATTAAACAAAAGCGTAGTATATTTATAAAAAAGTGCTACGCTTTTTTGTTAAAACTAATTTTATGATTTTAATTGTTGATAGCGGATCTACAAAATGCGACTGGAAAGCGGTAGATAACCAAGGTAATCAGTTGTTAGAAAAAATCCGTACAAAAGGATTAAATCCTGCGCTTCTTTCAGAAAAGAAAATAAAAAAAGTTCTTAAAAAAAGTGAAGCTTTAAAAAAACATAGAAAAGAAGTAACTAATATCTATTTTTATGGAGCTGGTTGTGGTACAGAAAACCCAAAATTAGTACTAAAATTAGTGCTTCATGAGTTTTTTCCTAATGCAGAAATTTCAGTAGAAGAAGATACTATGGCTGCCGTATTTGCAACAGTAAACGAGCCAACCGAAGCTGCAGTAGTCTGTATAATGGGTACAGGATCAAACTGTAGTTATTATGATGGAAAAAAACTACACCAACGTGTAAAATCTTTAGGTTATACATTAATGGATGATGCTTCTGGTAACTATTATGGTAAAGAATTAATACGTGATTATTACTTTAACCACATGCCAGAAGAAATAAAAGTAGCTTTTGGAGACAAGTATAATTTAGATGCAGATTATATTAAATATAATTTATACAAACAGCCAAATCCTAACGCGTATTTAGCAAGTTTTGCAGAGTTTATGATACTTAATAAAGATTCTGATTACGTAAAAGAATTAATAAAAAAAGGTATAAGACGTTTTGCTAAAAACATGATTTTGCAGTACGAAGAAGAGCTAAAAACTGTTCCTGTACATTTTGCAGGTTCAATAGCTTTTTTCTGTCAAGAAGAAATTAAAGAAGTTGCTAAAGAGCTAAACTTTAAAGTAGGAAATTTTGAAAGAAGACCTATTGAAGGTTTAGTAAGTTTTCATACAAACGCATCTTAATACCAAAGACCTATGGAAATAGCAATTATAGCACACGATGGTAAAAAAGCAGAAATGGTTCAGTTTTTAAACCAGCACAAAGACTTATTACTAAATAAAAGTATAACATTAATTTCTACAGGTACAACTGGTAAAAAAGTAAAAAAAGCAGGATTTGATGTTACTAGACTTTTATCAGGACCTTTAGGAGGAGATGCACAAATTGCAGCAAGAGTAGCAGAAGGAAAATGTAATATGGTATTGTTTTTTAGAGATCCTTTAGAAAAACATCCACACGAACCAGACGTTTTAATGCTAATGCGATTATGTGATGTACATGATGTACCATTAGCTACAAATCCTGCTACAGCAGACCTTTTAATGAAAGCACTTTAAATTAATAAAGTGCTTTTTTTTATGAGTTATAAACTTGATTTTCTTGTTCTGCAACACGAATAAAAGTAGTTCTTTTTGTTAGCTCTTTTAGTTTTGCAGCACCAACATACGTACATGTGCTTCTTATGCCTCCTAAAATATCTTGCAATGTGTTTTCTACATCACCTTTAAAAGCTACTTCTACAGTTTTACCTTCACTAGCTCTATAATCTGCTACGCCACCAACATGTTTATTCATTGCTGTTGCAGAGCTCATACCGTAAAATTGCTTATACTTTTTTCCGTCTTTTTCTATAGTAGTACCGCCACTTTCTGTATGACCAGCAAACATACCGCCAAGCATAACAAAATCAGCACCTGCTCCAAAAGCTTTAGATAAATCTCCAGGAATAGTACAACCACCATCACTAATTATTTGTCCACCTAACCCATGAGCTGCATCAGCACATTCGATAATTGCAGATAATTGCGGGTAACCAACAGCTGTTTTAACACGTGTTGTGCAAACACTACCTGGTCCAATACCTACTTTTACTATATCTGCTCCTGATATTAATAGCTCTTCAACCATTTCTCCGGTTACAACATTTCCTGCCATAATAATCTTATCAGGAAAATTATCTCTTGTTTTCTTTACAAAATCAACAAAATGCTCTGAATAGCCATTAGCAACATCTATGCAAATAAACTTTAAATCAGGATGAGCATTAAAAATTGAATTTAGCTTTTCAATGTCATTTTTTCCTGTTCCTGTACTTACTGCTATATAATTACTAATGTCGTTGCCTGAAGTAGATAGAAATTGATTCCATTGCTCTAAAGAATAATGCTTATGTATTGCAGTAAATAGTTTGTGTTTAGATAGGGCAGAAGCCATTTCAAACGTACCAACAGTATCCATATTAGCTGCCATAATAGGTATGCCTTTCCAGGTATGGTTACTGTGTAAAAATTTAAACTCTCTTTCTAAGTCTACTTGCGATCTACTTTTTAATGTAGATCTTTTAGGTCTTATCATTACATCTTTAAAACCTAATTTAATATCTAATTCAATACGCATTGATAGTAATGTTTGGGTTACTATCAAAAATACAAGTAATTAAAAAAGAAGCCTTATCTTTTTTTAAAAAGATAAGGCTGTTTTATTAACAATTGTTTATAGTTATAGCTTATTTTGAAGCAATCATACTAATTTCTACATTTACAAATTTTGGTAAGTTTGCTACTTCTACGGTTTCTCTTGCTGGAGCTGTGTCTTCATTAAAATAACTTCCATAGACTTCGTTGATTAAAGAAAAGTTATTCATATCACTAATAAATATTGAAGTTTTTATGACATTTTCAAAAGTCATTTCTGCAGCTTCTAACACTGCATTTAGATTTTCCATGACTTGTTTAGTTTCTGTTTTAATATCATCTAAAACAAGCTCATTAGTTTCAGGATTAAAAGCAATTTGACCTGATGTGTATAAAGTATTTCCGTTTAAAACCGCTTGGTTATATGGTCCTATCGGAGCTGGTGCTTTTGTTGTTGTTATGATTTTTTTCATAATTAATATTATAATTGTTCGTCTGGTCTACGACGTTGTTCGTATTTTAAATCTTTAAGTAAGCTTGATTTTATTCCTATGAAAAAATTCCAACGATTATAAGTACCAAAAGGTACCCAACTAAAGTTCATTCTCCAACTTAATAAATCACGTTGAAATCTTAATTGAGTTAAACCAAATCCTTTGTTTTTAAAATCATAACTTGATGATCCACCAATGGACCATTTTGGTGAAATTTCTATATCACCAGAGAACATTAATGAATGTGAGGATATTTCATTTTGTCTTGCTGCGTTAGAGTAGTTAACAGCATAGGCAAGTCTTAAGCTCCATGGTATTTTGTAATTATAAAGTTCGGATTCTTCTTCTTCCTCTTCTTCTTTATCGACACCATCTCTATTAAATTGTTGATCTGCAAAATCTTCAGATACACCAAATAAGTCATCTGCACGTCCACCACCTTGTAACCTTTCGTTAATAGAGTTTTGACTTTCGTTAGTAGAATTGCTTATACCATCACTGCTTAAGCTGTAGTTTAAAGTAAGGTTAGCGCTGGTCATTCTAAATAAACTTCCACCATTATCTATATTAAAAGTGTTTATTCTTCTGTTGTTTGCATCTAATGCATATGGGTCTAATGTAGCACCAAAGTTAATGTTCATTTTATTATTTAAAATTTGCATACCACCGGTAACTCTTACAGGACTCCAATTTAAAGAGTCTCCTGCAACATTATATGATGTAGAAAAATTAAGGTTATTTAATAGTGTAATTTTTTTTGGTTCTACTTTTGTGGTGTCTCTGTCTCTTACTTTTGCTTCAAAGTTATTTGCTATACCAATACCTATAGAACTAGAAAAGGTATTGTTTGGACTACCAAAAAGACTGTTTTCAAAACGAGTATATTCTGACCTTGTTGTTCCATCTGCGTCAATAACTTCTACGGTATCATAATAATTATCAAAAGCTGGATTAATATTGTAACTAATAGATGGTCTAATAACGTGTCTTATTTTTTGTAATCTTTTGCCTTCTCCTTTTTTGTCAAAGTCAAACATACCATAAATGGTTGTACCAACACTTGTGCTAAAATTATAGGTTCTAAAAGAATCAAATTTGTTTAATTCTTCTGTAACGATATCATCTAGCACAGGATCATAATATTTTCTAATTGGATTTAATGTCCATACTTCTTCATAATTAGCATTAGCACTTACACTAAAATAGTCAAACACTTTAAAGTTTGTAGAAATTGGTATAGAATGCCTTGCGCCAACTTGCGCATCATCAAACATTTCACTTTTAAAGAAAAATTCTTCTTCTGTGCTTATTCTATTTTCTGCTCTAACATTATACTGTAAGTTAATGTTTTGAATAATTCCTTTTTTAACTCCAGTTTTTGGTGCAAAAGGGAATATACGACTTATACTACCTTGAAACGTTGGTAGTGTCATATTTACAAGTCCTGTTTGTGTGTTTTGAGAGTGAGTAGCTGTTAAACTAATATTTGCTTGTGGCTCTCCTTGAAATGTTTTAGAATAGGAGATAGAAGATGCTAGTGTGTTGTTTTGAGTGTTAGGTAAGTTTACTTGATTTACAGACTGTTGATAATAATTACTACTACCAAGGTTTACAGACGCAGAAAAACGTGAGTTAGGATTGGCTTTACTATCTTGATTATGAGACCAACGTATGTTATAAATAGTAGTTTTTGCATAATCAGGAAAGCCACGCTCGCTAGTAATTAAATTTTCATATCTAAATCCTACGTTACCATTAAACTTATAACGTTTGGCATATTTACTTTCTAGTCTTAATCCGTAACTACCATTGGTATAATAATCTCCGATAGTAGCTAAATCTACATAATCACTAATCGCAAAATAATATCCACCATTTTGTAAAAAGTAACCACGTGTACCATCTTCTCCAAAACTAGGAAATATTACTCCAGATGTACGTGTTTTGGTTAACGGGAAAAAAGCAAAAGGTATCCAAACAGGAGTAGGGACATCATAAATATGCATTTGTGTTGGACCTGTAATTACTTTTGAGTTTGGTACAATTTTACCTTTACTGATTAAAAAATAATATTCCGGATCGTCTAAATCTTCTGCAGTAGTAAATTTTGCATTTCTTACATAATATACAGAATCATTAATTTTTTTAGTAGTTTCTGTGATTAAAGTACCTCCGTTTTGTTCTGTTTGTGAGTTGTAAATTAACCCTTTTTTTGTCACTGTGTTAAATATAATAGAATCTGGCTCTATTAAGTTTTGACCTTGCTTAAAGCTTGGTCTTTGTGTATAATTACCTAATGTATCCTTTATACCGTAAGCATATACTAGATCTTTATCAAAATCTAAAATAATACTACCGGCTTTAATTTCCATATCTTCATAATAGACTTCTGCTTCATTATAAAGATACATTTTAGATTCTTTTTTCTTGTAAGCCATATAATCTGTAGCCTTATAAGTTACAGTACTTGATAAAAGTTGAGCTTTAGGCTTAATTGTATCATTTTTGGTAGAGTCTATTTCTTTATTACTTGCCAAAAAGCTTTCTGCATCAATGGTAAGACTATCATTAACTTCTTCTTCAGGTAATTCTTCTGTGTTTTCTACAGGCGGAATTTTTGTTCCTTCCTTAGGCAAATCTTTTTGTGCAAAGCAAACAATGTTAATAAACATTGTAAAACTCAGGGCAAAAAGTATGTTAAGACGTTGTGTATGCAATGCTTTTAAATGTATTTTTGTAAAAGTATGGCTTGGTTTTTGAAATGACAAAACTACATATATTTTTTATTGAAATATTTATATTTCGTTAAAATTTATATTCCATAATAAACCTATAAAAAAAAGGTTATAATATCTATGCAAACGAACACTTTAAAACATTTCGTATCTTTTATTATAGTATTAACATTTTTTACATTAAATAATGTTTTTGCCCAAGTAGATAAAGATAAATTTATAGTAGTCTTAGATGCTGGTCATGGTGGTAAAGATCCTGGTAAACATGCTAAATCTGGACTAAAAGAAAAAGATATAGCTTTAAAAGTTGTATTAGGAATTGGTCAGATTTTAGAAAAAGAACATGATATAAAAGTAGTTTATACCAGAAAAACAGATGTATTTGTAGATTTATTTAAAAGAGGTAAAATAGCAAACGATGCTAATGCAGACTTGTTTGTCTCTGTACACTGTAATGCTCATACTAGTCAAGCTTATGGCTCAGAAACCTATGTTTTAGGGTTGCATAGAAATAAAACCAATTTTGAGGTTGCTAAAGCAGAAAACGAAGTGATCTTTTTAGAAGAAAACCATGAAGAAAATTACGCAGGCTTTAATCCAAACTCACCAGAATCCTTTATTGGTTTGTCCTTTATGCAAGAAGAGTATTTAGATCAAAGTATTAAGCTAGCAACCAACATTCAAGGTAATTTCACTAACAAGCTAAAGCGAAAAAACAGAGGTGTAAAACAAGCAGGTTTTATTGTTTTACATCAAACAGTTATGCCAAGTGTATTGATAGAAACAGGTTTTGTAACCAACACGCACGAAGGTAAATACCTTAACTCTAAAAAAGGTCAAGCAGAGTTATCTACAGCAATTGCTAATGCGATTAAAGATTATAAAAAAGATTTAGATTTTAATGTAGGTAACCATATAGAAAAACCTATTGCCGATACGATACCAACAACAGAAAATACCATTACAAATGTTGTTTTTAAGGTACAATTGGCTGCAAGTAGTAAAGCTTTAGACCCTAAACCGTATAATTTTAAAGGTTTAAAAGATATTTCTAGACAAAAAGTAGGTAAGCTTTACAAATATTATTATGGTTATACTTCAGACTATAATCAAATACAAAAGCTTCAAATTCAAGCAAAAAACAAAGGTTATAATACAGCATTTATTACTGCATTTAAAGATGGTAAACAGATAAAAGTTTCAGAAGCTTTAAAAACAGAAAAAAAATAGCAGTCCATTAATAATTTTATTTCTAATTTTGTTACATAACCAAGTTCTAATATGATAAAAATTACAAAAGAAGTCAAAACCTCTATAATTGTTCTTACAGGTATTTTCCTGTTTATATTCGGTTACAACTACTTAAAAGGAAATAATATTTTAGAAAATGACGATGTATATTATACCGAATTTGAATACAATGCGCTTTCAAAATCTTCTTCTGTAACTATTAAAGGAAATAGAGTTGGTAAGGTAAAAGATATTGTTTACGATATAAACACTGGTAAAACAAGAGTGTCTTTTACTGTTGATGAAGAAATAAAGTTTTCTAAAAATAGTATTATAAGACTTTACAAGCCAGGTATTATGGACGGTAATGCTTTAGCTTTAATTGCTGCTAATGATAATGATTATGCTAAGGATGGTGACTTTTTAAAGTCTGAAGTAGAGCAAGGATTAGTAGATAAACTAACAGGAAACTTTTCTGAACTTAGTACAGACCTAAATTCAACTTTAAAATCTGCAGACACATTATTAATTAACCTAAATGGTTTAGTTACAGATACATCAGAAAACGGATTAAAAAATACAATTGCAGAGTTAAATTCAACTTTAAAATCATTTAAAAATCTTTCATATTCAATAAACGGAGTTGTTAAGAAGAATGATGAGAATATAGCTCAAGTTTTAGAAAATTTTAAAACCGTAAGTCAGGATTTAACTACATTATCAAAAGAGTTAAAAGAAGCTCAAATAAGTAATAGTATTGAAAAATTAGAGAATACATTAAACAGTGTTAATGGTATATTAGCAAGTGTAGAAAATGGAGAAGGCTCTTTAGGAAAACTTTTAAAAGACGATAAATTATATAATAATCTTGAAGGCGCAGCATTGCAAATGGAACAACTTCTGCAAGACATGAAGTTAAACCCAAAACGTTATGTACATTTTTCATTATTTGGAAAAAAACCAAAACGTTATGATGCTGAAGGTAATGAGATTAAAGACAATAACTAACTAAATTAAAATTGACTAACTATGGAATATATTCCTAATATTCTATTTGCAATTGTCCTTATTTTAGGCATTGGCTACTTTGTAAAAAACGTAAAAAAATTATCAAGAAACATTAAGCTAGGTAAATATTTAGACGTTTCAGATAATAAACCACAACGTTGGAAAAACATGGCTTATATTGCTTTAGGGCAAAGCAAAATGGTAAAAAGACCTATAGCAGGATTGTTACACATAATTGTTTACGTAG
This sequence comes from Mesoflavibacter sp., assembly GCF_964226795.1. Taxonomy (NCBI): domain Bacteria; kingdom Pseudomonadati; phylum Bacteroidota; class Flavobacteriia; order Flavobacteriales; family Flavobacteriaceae; genus Mesoflavibacter; species Mesoflavibacter sp. Next base: position 50,486 of record NZ_CAXQQP010000003.1, on the reverse strand, counting down.
GCTTTGTTATTATAAATATTGAAGTTTTAGAAATTATCATTGATGGACTTTTCGGGACGCATAGAATAGGATTAAAAGTATTACCAACATCTGTTTACGGATTTTTAATAGGTAGTTTTGAAATCCTTGCAGCATTAGTATTTGTTACAGTTGTTGTGTTTTGGTTAAGACGTAACGTTATAAAACTAAAACGTTTTTTAAGCGCCGAAATGAAAGGTTGGCCTAAAAATGACGGTAATTTTATCCTTTATTTTGAAATGGTATTAATGACCTTGTTTTTGGTTATGAATGCAACAGATACAACATTTCAATCCTTAGATTCAGGTAATGTAATTAGTCAATTTATTTCACCTTTATTTTCTGGATTATCAGAAGGAACATTACACATTATAGAAAGAGCTGCTTGGTGGTTACACATTGTAGGTATTTTAGTATTCTTAAATTATTTATACTTCTCTAAGCATTTACATATTTTACTAGCGTTCCCAAATACGTATTACGGTAAATTAACGCCAAAAGGACAGTTTCCTAATAACCCAACAGTAACTAAAGAAGTACAGTTAATGATGGATCCAAATGCAGATCCATTTGCTGCGCCAGCAGAAGACGAAAACGCTGCAGAACCAGAAAAATTTGGAGCAAGCGATGTGCAAGACTTAAGTTGGTTAAACTTATTAAATGCTTACACCTGTACAGAATGTGGTCGTTGTACTAGCGAGTGTCCTGCAAACCTTACAGGTAAAAAATTATCACCACGTAAAATCATGATGGATACCAGAGATCGTTTAGAGGAAGTTGGTAAAAACATTGATGCAAACGGTGGTAAATTTGTAGATGACGGTAAACAATTATTAGGAGATTATATTACTAATGAAGAACTTTGGGCATGTACCAGCTGTAACGCTTGTGTAGAGGCTTGTCCAGTTAGTATTGATCCATTAAATATTATCATGCAAATGCGTCAATATTTAGTTATGGAGCAAAGTGCGGCACCAATGGAATTAAATAATATGATGACTAATATAGAAAATAACGGTGCACCTTGGCCATACAACCAAATGGATCGTTTAAAATGGAAAGACGAGTAGACTAAAATTTTTAAAAATTGAAATATAGAGTTTTAATATTAATCATGTTCATTTTTGGTTTAAACCAAACCAAAGCACAAGATTATACAAAAGACTCATTACAATTTAAAATAATCACAGCAATAAAGTATCATAAAAGTAAAGTAGAAGATATAAAATTAAAAAAAGTACTTTGTGATTATTGTACCGAAGAACAAAAAAAACAATTAGGATTACAAGCGATTAAATTATCAGAACTTGAACAAAACGATCCTAAAAACCGTAGAGATAACGGAATAAAAATATTATCAATATACATAAGGCTTTCAAAAGAAGATTTTAAAGCTTTAAACAAATAAACTCCTAATAGTATGAGCGAGCAATTAAATGTGCCAACAATGGAACAAATGATGGCAGAAGGTAAAAAACCAGAATATTTATTTTGGGTAGGTTCTGCAGGTGCTTTTGATGATAGAGCAAAAAAAATAACCAAAGCATTTGTAAAATTATTAAATAAAGCTAATGTAGATTTTGCTGTTTTAGGAACAGAAGAGTCAGATTCTGGTGATGCTGCAAAAAGAGCTGGTAACGAGTTTTTATTTCAGATGCAAGCTGTAACTAACATTGAGGTAATGAATATGTATGAGGTGAAAAAAATTATAACAACAGATCCTCATGACTATAATACCATAAAAAATGAATATCCTGGATTAGGTGGTAATTATGAGGTGTTTCATCATACCGAATTTTTGTCACAATTAATTTCTCAAGGAAAACTAAAAGTTAAAGAATCAGAATTTAAAGGAAAAAAAGTTACTTTTCATGATCCGTGTTACCTTGGTCGTGCTAACGAAGTATTTGAAGCTCCTAGAGATTTAATTCAAACATTAGGTGTAGATTTTAAAGAAATGAAACGTAACCAACGTCACTCTTTATGTTGTGGTGCTGGCGGTGCACAAATGTTTAAAGAACCAGAAAAAGGAGATAAAGACATTAACGTTTTAAGAACAGAAGACGCTTTAGAAACTGATCCAAAAGTAATTATTACTGCATGCCCATTCTGTAATACAATGATGACAGATGGTGTTAAAGCCAAAGAAAAAGAAGCAGAAATAGATGTTATGGATATTGCAGAACTAATAGCTAACACTCAAGAATAAATAAGCTTTGGAAAACCAACAAAAACCACCGTTAAAACAAAGAGTTATAACTGGTTTCATAATGGCTATTATAGGGACATTAATAGTTACATTTATTAACTATTTAAGAGATATGCCGTTCAATAGCTTATATACTACAATTAGCTTTTTCTTATTTTGGATTTTTGGCATTTTTATGGCAAAACGTAAACCTAACAACAAAAACAAAAATTTAGATTAATGTTAGTAGATTTTAATACGCTACCAGAACATTCAAGAGTTTGGATATACCAAGCCAATAGAAGTTTTTCTGAAGAGGAACTTACAGAAATCAAACAAAAATTAGATACATTTATTACCAATTGGACTGCTCACGGTTCAGATCTTAATGCTGGCTATGATATTAGATATAAACGTTTTATCATATTGGCAGTAGACCAAACATCACAATCTGCAACAGGTTGTAGTATAGATGCGTCTGTTAGATTTATTCAACAATTAGAACAAGACTACAATGTAGATTTAATGGATAAAATGAATGTATCCTACAAACAAGGTCAATTTGTTGCCCATAAAACATTACTTGATTTTAAAAAAATGGTAAAAGATAAAGCAGTATCTAAAAACACCATAGTTTTTAATAATTTGGTAACAAATATCGGAGAACTTAACGAAAATTGGGAAGTTCCTGCAGAACAAAGCTGGCATAGCAGGTTTTTCTAAACACAAACAACATGACCAAAGACATTTTTCTGCTAAACATTTCAGGACAAGATAAACCAGGTTTAACCTCTAGTTTAACTAACGTTTTGTCTCATTATGGAGCCAAAATTTTAGATATAGGACAAGCAAATATACATGACACGTTATCTTTAGGTTTTCTTTTTGAAATAGAAACAGGAAATAAGTCTTCAGCAGTATTAAAAGATTTACTTTTTAAAGCTTACGAATTGGGTGTAAAAGCAAAATTTACGCCTATATCTTTAGAAAATTATGAAAATTGGGTAACTCTACAAGGTAAAGACAGATATATTGTAACTATTTTAGGAGAACAATTAACAGCAGAACAAATATCTAAAGTTACTCAAGTCATTTCAGATAAAAATCTGAATATTGATGCGATAAAACGACTAACAGGTCGTACATCTTTAGTTAAAGAAGACGATTATCCACGTGCATCAATTCAACTTTCTATTAGAGGAAAAATTGATAATAAAGCTGAGTTTACAGAAAAATTCATGCAGATATCTCACGATTTAGATGTAGATATTGCTTTTCAAGAAGATAATATTTATCGACGTAACAGACGCTTAGTATGTTTTGATATGGATTCTACGTTAATTCAAACTGAAGTTATAGATGAGTTAGCAGAACTTGCAGGCGTCGGAGCAGAAGTAAAGGCTATAACAGAATCTGCAATGCAGGGCGAAATAGATTTTAACCAAAGTTTTAAGCGTCGCATGAAGTTGTTGGAAGGTTTAAGTGAAGATGTTTTAAAAAATGTAGCTGAAAATTTACCCATAACTAAAGGTGCAAAACGATTAATAGATACTTTAAAAACTTACGGATTTAAGACAGCAATACTATCTGGTGGATTTACTTATTTCGGATACTATTTACAAAAAAAATTAGGTATTGATTATGTGTATGCCAACCAATTAGAAATTAAAAACGGTGTCTTAACAGGCGGATATCTTGGAGAAATTGTTGATGGTAACAAAAAAGCAGAATACCTTAAAGAAATAGTAAAAAAAGAAGGTATCCATATAAATCAAACCATTGCAGTTGGAGATGGTGCTAATGATTTACCAATGTTAAATTTAGCTGGTTTAGGTATTGCTTTTCATGCAAAACCTAAAGTTAAAAACAATGCGCAGAGTTCTATTTCAAGCGTAGGTCTAGATGGTGTGCTCTATTTGTTAGGGTATCATGATAGACATATAGATCTAATAGATTAATTTTGTTTATAACGCTTTTATAAAACAATCTTAAAGTCCTTTATTTATCCTGCAAAATATACTAATTTGGCATAGTTTTTAGTTGAATATATAAAAACAGACAACTCATTTTTATGCATAAATTATTTTTCTTAGCTATATTTTGTTTATTCTCTATTTTCTCTATTTCTCAAAATAGTGATAACCCTTTATTAACCAAAGACAAAGAAGCCCAAAAAAAATGGGTAGATAGTGTGTATAATAGTTTATCATTAAACGAGAAAATTGGTCAATTATACATGGTTCAACTGTTTTCTAACGGAGATGGTCCATCAAAAGATGATATATTAAAGCTTATTGAAGACAATAAAATTGGCGGAATTATCTACAGTAAAGGAGGACCAGTTAGACAGGCTCAATTAAATAATCAGTTGCAAGCAGCTTCAGCTACACCGTTATTAATTGGTATGGATGCAGAATGGGGATTAAGTATGCGATTAGATTCAACCTATTCTTTTCCTTGGAATATGACACTTGGCGCCGTAAAAAATAACGAACTAATTGAACAAACAGGAAGACAATTAGGCGAGCATTGCAAACGTTTAGGTGTTCATTTTAATTTTGCTCCTGTTGTAGATATTAATACCAATCCCAACAACCCGATTATAGGTAATCGTTCTTTTGGGGAAGATAGAGATAATGTTACAGAAAAAGCTTTAGCTTTTATGAAAGGTATGCAAAGCGCAGGCGTTTTAGCTAATGCAAAACATTTTCCTGGTCACGGAGATACGTCTTCAGATTCACATAAAACCTTACCAACAATAGATTTTTCAGCAAAAAGAATTGATTCTATTGAGCTTTATCCATATAAAAAACTAATAAAAAAAGGACTATCTAGTGTAATGGTAGGACACTTAAACGTACCAAGTTTAACAGGTCAAGAAGGTTTACCATCTTCAATATCTAGTATAATTATAAAAGATATATTAAAAGAACGTTTAAAGTTTAAAGGATTAATTTTTACAGATGCTTTAACAATGAAAGGTGTTTCAGAATATGTAAGTCCTTCAATCGACGGAAATAAAATAAATAGACTTGATACAGCAGGTGATGTGGATTTAGCTGCTTTTTTAGCAGGTAATGATGTAATGCTAATGTCAGAAAATGTTGCTGCTGGTATTAATAAAATAGCTGTAGCATATCAAACTGGTAAAATTACTGAAAAACGCTTAGCACATTCGGTTAAAAAAATATTAATGGCTAAATACAAAGTTGGATTAAATAACTATAAACCAATTTCTACTAAAAATTTAGTTGAAGATTTAAACCGAATTAAAGATGATGTTTTGTATGAGAAATTAATGGAAAACGCCATTACTATTGCTAGAGACTCTATAAAACAGTTACCATTTAGGCATTTAGAAACTAAGAAAATAGCCTATGTAAAACTAGGAGATGATTCTGGTGATGTCTTTTATAATGAGTTAAAAAAATATACAGATGTTCATATAATTTCAGATGATAATTTAGATAATTTAATTAGTAAACTTCAAAATTATAACACTGTAATTATTGGTTTTCATAAGTCAAATGATAACCCTTGGAAGTCATACAAATTTTCTGATAAAGAATTAACCTGGTTATATGAAATAGCAAGAAACAATAATGTTGTTTTAAATGTTTTTGCAAAACCATATGCGTTAATGGATTTAAAAACGATTTCTAATTTTGAAAGTATTATTGTTAGCTATCAAAATAGTGATATTGCACAACAAAAATCAGCTCAGTTAATTTTTGGTGCTATCCCTGCAAGAGGTTGCTTATCTGTTTCTGCGGGTCCTTATTTTTCCGTTGGAGATGGCGTCCAAACAAATAGTTTAGATCGATTAGGATATTCTACACCAGAGCGAGTAGGCATGTCTAGTATGATATTAAAAAAAGTAGATTCTATAGCCAATTATGCGATAACTAATAAAATGACGCCAGGTATTCAGTTAATTGTAGCTAGACACGGTAAAGTAATTTACAATAAAAACTTTGGTAAACATACATATGAAGGTGATGAACAAGTAAAGTTTAATGATATTTATGATGTAGCTTCTCTTACTAAAATTGTAGCTACATTACCATTATTAATGGAATTAGAGGAGCAAGGAGTTGTAAGCTTAGATACAAAACTTTCCGATATCATACCAGAATACAAAAATTCTAATAAAAAAGATGTGACTTTAAAACGCATGTTATCACATTATGCACAGTTAAAACCATGGATTCCTTTTTATTATAAAACATTAGATACACTTACTAAAAAACCGTCATTAAAATACTATAGAAAAGAAAAAACAAAGGGATTTACAGTTAAAGTTATGCCTGATTTATATATGCGAGACGATTATAAAGACTCTATAAATGGTATTATTAAAGACACAGATTTATTATCAAGATTAAGATACAGATACAGTGATTTGCCGTATTATATTTTAAAACAATATATAGAAAAACACTACGATAAACCTTTAGATGAACTTGTTCAAGATCATTTCTACAAATCATTAGGTGCCAATTACACAACTTATAATCCTTCTGAAAAATTTAGTAACAAACACATAGTTCCTTCAGAAAATGATGATTATTACCGTTTCCAAACTGTACAAGGATATGTGCATGATATGGGCGCAGCAATGCAAGGTGGTGTTGGTGGTCATGCAGGTATTTTTAGTAATGCTAATGATATTGCCAAAATCATGCAGTTGTTTTTACAAAAAGGGTTTTATGGAGGAAAACGCTATTTTAAAAGTGAAACATTAGATAAATTTAATACATGTTATTTCTGCGAAAGTGATAACCGTCGTGGTATTGGTTTTGACAAACCACAATTAGGAGATGTTGGACCAACATGCGGTTGTGTTAGTATGACTAGTTTTGGACATTCTGGCTTTACAGGTACTTATGCATGGGCAGATCCAGAAACAGAAATTGTATATGTTTTTATGGCAAATAGAACCTATCCAACATCTATGGGAAAAAACATGTTACTTAGAGAAAACATAAGAACAAATATTCAAGAAGTTATATATGAAGCAATTATTGAATAACTATAATCTTTTGTAAGTTTTAATTAAAATTATTGACCAACTTATAAATATTTGAAAGTTAAATCTTTCAATTAAAACCAATCAAATAAATGAGAATAGCCATAGTATGTTATCCAACCTTTGGCGGTAGTGGTGTAGTTGCAACAGAATTAGGTTTAGAATTATCCAAGCGTGGACACCAAATTCATTTTATAACCTATAATCAACCAGTGCGATTAGAGTTATTAGGTAATAATGTGCATTTTCACGAAGTAAATGTTCCAGAATATCCATTATTTCATTATCAACCATACGAGTTAGCTTTATCAAGTAAATTGGTAGATATGGTAAAGCTTCATAAGATTGAAGTTTTGCATGTGCATTACGCAATACCTCATGCCTATGCTGCATATATGGCACAAAAAATGTTGTTAGAAGAAGGTATTTATGTACCAATAGTAACAACTTTACACGGTACAGATATTACACTTGTAGGTAATCATCCATTTTACAAACCAGCAGTAACATTTAGTATTAACAAATCTGATGCTGTTACAACAGTATCACAAAGTTTAAAAGAAGATACGCTGCGTTTGTTTAATATAAAAAAGGATATAAATGTAGTTGCTAACTTTATAGATATTTCTAGGTTTAATCATGATTTTACAGATTGTCAACGTGCTATGATGGCAACAGAAGATGAAAAAATTATAACACACATTAGTAATATGCGAGAAGTTAAACGTATACCAGATGTAATTAAAGTGTTTTATAATATTCAAAAAGAAATACCAGCCAAATTAATGATGGTTGGAGAAGGACCAGAACGCGAACCTGCAGAACGTTTATGTGAAGAATTAGGTATTGCAGATAAAGTAGTTTTCTTTGGGAATAGTAACGAGATTGATCGCATACTATGTTTTTCAGATTTATTTTTACTACCTAGTAAAACCGAAAGCTTTGGGCTTTCTGCTTTAGAAGCTATGGCGTCAGGTGTTCCTGTAATTTCAAGTAATACAGGTGGAATACCAGAAGTTAATAAAGAAGGTTTTTCTGGATTTTTAAGTGAAGTAGGAGATGTTGAAGATATGAGTAAAAATGCGATTTATATTTTAAAAGATGAAAGTAGATTTAAAGCGTTTAAGAAAAATGCTAAGTCACAAGCCAAAACTTTTGATATACAACAAATCGTTCCAAAATACGAAGCTATTTATCAAGAAACCCTTAATAAATGTAAAGTATATTAATAAAAAAAACCATCTAATCTAGATGGCTTTTTTATTTGTATTTTAATTGGTTTAGAATCTATATCTAATCCCTAAAGCGATGTCAAAATCTAAATCATCTCTATAATCTCCAAATCCTAATTCAGGTCTAGCATCTAAAGATAACTGTAACGGAATATCAAAATTATATTCAATACCAATATCTCCAGCTACAAATAAAAATGTTTCGCTATCATCATCAAGACCAGGTATATCATTGTCAAAACTATAAGAACCTAATCCTCCACCAGCACCTGCATACCAGTTAAAACCACCATCAATATTCCATACCCATTGGTATAAAGCAGCTAATTTAAATCCATCGTAGTTATTCCCGCTTCTTAAACCTAAGTCAGCTTCTAAACGATTGTTATCTCCTAAAGCTCTTTGATAAGATATTTCTGCCCCAAAACCATCACTATCTCCTAAACGTAATCCAATTGCGTTTGGAGAAATGTCTTGAGCAAACGTAAATGTTGCAAAACCTAATAATGCAACAGTTGTAATAATAAGATTTTTCATAAATTTTAATTGTTTTGGTTTTACGTAAAATTAATTATAAAACGTTTCAAATGTTAAAATTCGTTCATAAATCGTTGTTAATATTAGTTAACATGTCTTAAATTTGATTTTTAGCAAAAACATCCTAACACTTATGAACGCTAAGCTTCAAGCACTTTCAAAAAACTTAGACGGAACACTTCATTTTGATCAACTATTAAAAACATTATACGCTACAGATGCTTCTGTTTATAGGATTTTACCACTTGCGGTTGCTTATCCAAAAACAGTAAATGACATAATTAAACTTATTGATTTTGCTAAAAACAACAAAACTTCATTAATACCGCGTACTGCAGGTACATCACTTGCTGGTCAATGTGTTGGTAGCGGAATTGTAGTTGATGTTTCAAAGCATTTCAATAAAATAATAAGTTTAGATAAAAATAATAAAACAGTAACCGTACAACCTGGTGTTGTTCGTGATCAATTAAATAACTATTTAAAACCCTTTGGATTATTTTTTGGTCCAAATACATCTACGTCTAATCGCTGTATGATTGGCGGAATGGTTGGTAACAACTCATCAGGGACAACGTCTATTAAATATGGAGTGACAAGAGATAAGGTTATTCAATTAAAAACTATTTTAAGTGATGGAAGTGAAGCTGTTTTTAATTCAAAAACTAAAAGTGAAATTCAGCAATTAAAATCTAATAATACCTTAGAAGCCAATATTTATAAGGTTTTAGATGAAATTATTTCTTCAGAAGAAACCGTAAACGAAATAAAAAAGAACTTTCCAAAACCTGAAATTCATAGAAGAAACACTGGTTACGCAATTGACGAACTAATAGAAAAAGAAGATATTAACGTCGCTAAATTATTATCAGGAAGCGAAGGTACATTAGCGTTTACCACCGAAATCACCTTGCAATTAGACGCTTTACCACCAAAACATCGCGTCATGGTTGCCATGCACTTTAAAACTATTGAAGATTGTTTAAATGCAGTAAAACCAGCAATGCAACACGATTTGTTTAATTGCGAAATGATGGATAAAACCATATTAGATTGTACAAAAGCCAATAAAACCCAACAAGAAAATAGAAGCTTTATAGTAGGTGATCCTGTGGCAATTTTAATGTGCGAAGTTAGAGCAAACACATTAACAGACGCCAAAGACAAAGCAAATGCTTTTATTATTGATATTGAAACACATAATTTAAGCTACGCTAATCCTATTTTAATAGAAGATGAAATAGATAAAGCTAACAATCTAAGAAGTGCAGGTTTAGGATTATTAGGTAATATTGTTGGCGATAAAAAAGCGGTTGCTTGTATTGAAGATACAGCTGTAACTGTTGATGATTTAGCCAATTACATTAATGAATTTACTGCTTTAATGAAGCGTTACAACCAGAATGCAGTGTATTATGCGCATGCTGGTGCTGGCGAGCTTCATCTACGTCCAATTTTAGATTTAAAGCAATCTGAAGACGTTAAATTATTTAGGCAAATTACAACCGATGTAGCCAAATTAGTGAAAAAATATAATGGCTCTTTTAGTGGCGAACATGGTGATGGTATTGTACGTGCAGAGTTTATCGAGTTAATGATAGGTAGCAAAAATTACCAAACACTAAAGCAAATAAAGTACACTTTTGATCCTGATAATATTTTTAATCCTGGTAAAATTGTAGATGCATTACCAATGGATAAAAACTTACGCTATCAACCCGATAGAGTAGAACCTAGTATTGAAACTAAACTTGATTTTTCTAAATCTTTAGGGATTTTACACGAAGCTGAAAAATGTAACGGATCAGGAGATTGTAGAAAATTGCCAGAATTTGGCGGTACAATGTGTCCAAGTTACAGAGCTTCAAAAAACGAAAAAGATACCACAAGAGCTAGAGCCAATGCGTTACGTGAGTTTTTAACGACTTCGGATAAAGAAAACAAATTCAATCATAAAGAATTAAAAGATGTTTTTGATTTGTGTCTAAGCTGTAAAGCTTGTGCTAGCGAATGCCCAAGTAGTGTTGATGTTGCTAGTTTGAAAGCCGAGTTTTTATATCAATATCAAAAAGAGAATGGAGTTAGTTGGCGCACCAAATTGTTTGCTTACAACAATCAATTAAATGTATTTGGAAGACGTTTTAAAAGTGTAACTAATTTTATGTTTTCTAATAAAATTTCAGCTTCATTAATTAAAAAAAGTTTTGGAATTGCGTCTAAAAGAAGTTTGCCTTTATTATCAAGTGTTAGTTTAGATAAATATTACCAAAATGCTAAAAATCAATTAATTGAAAATAATTTAATAAAAAAAGTATATTTATTTAATGATGAGTTTACCAACCAATTAGATAGCCAAATAGGTCAAGATGCAATAACAGTGTTAAACGCGTTAAATTATCAAGTTGAAATTGTAAACCATACCGAATCTGGTCGTTCGTTTTTATCCAAAGGATTATTGGACCAAGCAAAAACCGTAGCAGATAAAAATGTTGAAACTTTTAAAAAGTTAATTACTGAAAACACACCTTTAATAGGCATAGAACCTTCAGCTATTCTAACGTTTAAAGATGAATATTCTAAGTTAGTAGATGATAAAATTTCAGCAGAACGTATTGCTAAGCACACCTTTTTAATTGAAGAATTTATTAGTAATGAAATTGCTAAAGGACACATCACTTCAGATCAATTCACTCTTGAAGAAAAAACAATAAAATTTCATGGACATTGCCATCAAAAAGCATTGTCTAATCAAATACATAGTTTTAACGTTTTAAACCTTCCTAAAAATTATAAAGTTACAATCATACCAAGTGGTTGTTGTGGTATGGCAGGAAGTTTTGGTTACGAAAAAGAACATTTTGATATAAGTATGCAAATAGGCGAGCAAACTTTATTTCCAGCAATAAGAAAAGCTGATAAAAACACTGTTATTAGTGCAAATGGTACTAGTTGTAGGCATCAAATAAAAGATGGAACTCAGAAAACTGCATATCATCCAATAACTATATTAAAAGAAGCTTTATTGTAAAGTGTAACTTGTCAATTCTTGTGTGTTTAATATTGACGTGCTTGTTGGTAGCATGCTTAAATCTACACCTAGTTGCTGTAAAATGGTTACTGTATTTTCGTTTAAAGAATAACCAATATTAGCATTAGCGGTAATCAATCCTATATCTTTTGCATAAAACGCATCTACAGATAAGACATTTTGAGTATCTAAAAGACTTATGGTTTGCGTTAAACCAAATACAGACACTTCTGTAGATACAGATAATTCAAGTGAAATATTAGCAGATGTTACAGTATCAAAATTTGCACCTAAAACTTCCATATTTTCTAGGTTTTCTAACTGTGTGCTAAACAAAGAATAATTAATAGTTATTGGGTATCCTTGAAAGTCTTGAGCAAAAGTACCTGACTGTGTATATAGTATTTCGCCATTTGGTGCTTCAGTATTGTATAATAACGCATTTTCTAAAACAATATTAAAATCAAATCCGTCAATAGGTAAGCCTATTGTTCCGTTAGAAACTAAAGTGGTTTCTGTTAAAGATAAATCTCCAGTGGTTAAAATGCCACTCATAGTTCCATTAGCTACGCCATTATCATTAACTGATAAAGAAAATCCTGAGGCATTTTCACTTTCAACCTTTAAAACGTCTTGACTATTTGTAGTTTCGTTTGTATTGTTATTTGTGTTTTCTATATCATAATTCCATTGGTTATCAATGGATAATGGTAAAAACTCACCAGAAAATTGAATTTGATTATTTATTTCTGAATCATCACTATCATCAGAACAATTAAATAAAAATAGACTTAAAAATAAGAGTAAAATAGATTGCGTAAGTTTCATGTGGTGCGTTTTTTACAAAGTAAAGAAACTTAATCTATTTTAAAAAACCGAATTATTTCATTGGTTTCATAACTGTAATTGCCGCAATCAATTCGGCTTCTGTCATTTCTTTAAGATCTTCATCAGCATAAAAGGCAGAAAGTTTATCTTCGCTGTATTTGTATAGTTTCCAGCGTTTAAACTGATATTCTAAAGCAGTAAAGTTTTCAACCCAATCACCAGAATTTAAATAGTGTGTTTTTCCTTTTTTAGACTCTACGATTTCATTTTTTGGCTGGTGTATATGACCACAAATCACATAATCGTAACCGTTTTCTATAGCTAAATCTGTAGCTGTCTTTTCAAAATTACTAATGTATTTAACTGCAGATTTTACGCTGTTTTTGATACGTTTTGATAAAGAATACCTTTCTTTTCCTAAGTTAACTAACATCCAATTAGTAAAACGGTTTATTAAAATTAAAAGGTCATAACCATAACCACCAAGTTTTGCTAACCATTTAGCATTTTGGATTGAGGCATCAAAAACATCTCCATGAAAAATCCAAGCTTTTTTATCGTCTAATTCTAAAACTAATTTATTAACAACTGCAATGTTTCCAATTTCGGTATCAGTAAACTTTCTAAGCATTTCGTCATGATTTCCAGTAATGTAAGTTACTTTTGTTCCTTTTGCAGCAAATGATACAATTTTTTTAATCACTTGCATATGTGATTTAGGAAAATAACGCTTACTAAACTGCCAAACATCTATAATATCACCATTTAAAATTAAATGTTTTGGTTCTATACTATTTAAATAGGTAAGAAGTTGTTTAGCATGGCAACCATAAGTACCAAGATGCACATCAGATATAACTACAATTTCAACTTTTCTTTTAAATTTCAATACTTTAGATTTTTTACGCTACAAATATTGATAATGTTTGTTAATACAACGTGTCTTTACAATTATTTAATTATCAGTATATTGTTAAGTTAATATTATCAATTTTTTAAAGTTGAAATAAAACCTGTTTTGTTTAGGCATTTTTTATGATTACATTAGCGTAAATTAAATATTTATGGCAGGAAATAGCTTCGGAAACTTATTTAAACTTACCACATTTGGTGAGTCACACGGAACTGCAATTGGCGGAATTATAGATGGTTGTCCACCAGGAATTGAATTAGATTTTGAAGCGATCCAGCACGAAATGAATCGTCGTAAACCAGGACAATCAAAAATTGTAACCCAACGTAAAGAACCAGACGAAGTCAAATTTCTTTCTGGTATTTTTGAGGGTAAAACTACCGGTACACCAATTGGTTTTGTTATAGAAAATGCCAATCAAAAATCTAAAGACTATTCGCATATTAAAAATGCATACAGACCAAGTCATGCAGATTTTGTATACGATAAAAAATACGGGTTTAGAGATTATCGTGGTGGCGGACGCAGTAGTGCTAGGGAAACTGCGAGTAGAGTAGTAGCTGGTGCTATTGCTAAGCAAATGCTTAATACTATACAAATTCATGCTTATACATCTTCTGTTGGTGATATTTTTCTTGAAAAACCGTACCAAGATTTAGACTTTTCTAAAGTAGAATCTAATATTGTACGTTGTCCAGATGAAGAATATGCTGATAAAATGATTGAAAAAATCAAGCAAATCAGAAAAGAAGGTGATACTATAGGAGGAACAGTAACTTGTGTATTAAAAAATGTGCCAATTGGATTAGGCGAGCCTGTTTTTGATAAATTACATGCAGAGTTAGGTAAAGCTATGCTATCAATAAACGCCGTAAAAGGCTTTGAATATGGTAGCGGATTTTGCGGCGCTAAGATGAAAGGTAGTGAACATAACGACCAATTTAATATTGACGGAAGTACCAAAACAAATCTTTCTGGTGGTATCCAAGGAGGAATAAGTAACGGTATGGATATTTATTTTAGAGTTGCTTTTAAACCTGTAGCAACAATTATGCAAGATCAAACCACTATTGATAAAGAAGGGAATGAAGTTGAAATGCAAGGTAAAGGAAGACACGATCCTTGTGTTGTACCTCGTGCTGTACCCATTGTAGAAGCTATGGCTGCACTGGTTTTAGCTGATTATTTTTTGATCAATAAAATTTACTAAAAATATAATAAGCTTATAAAGAACTATAAACTAACTAATTACAGAATTTATCTAAGGAAAAGAAATATATTATATGAAGAAACTAGCGTTACATTGGAAGATTATTATAGGAATGATACTAGGGATAATTTTTGGTTTTTTAATGAATACCATTGATGGCGGAAAATTATTTACAACACATTGGATTGCACCATTCGGTAAAATTTTTATTAATCTTTTAAAGTTAATTGCTGTTCCTTTAATCTTAGCTTCATTAATTAAAGGAGTATCTGATTTAAAAGATATTTCAAAAATTAAAAAAATGGGCTTACGTACCATTGGTATTTACATAGCAACAACTTTAGTAGCTATTGTTATTGGTTTAAGCATTGTAAATATTGCAAAACCAGGTACAGGTATGCCTAAGGATACCATCGAAAAAATTAAAATGAAGTATGAAAATGATGCAGGTGTTGTTGATAAATTAAATAAAGCAAACGCAACTAAAGATGCTGGTCCATTACAACCTTTAGTAGATATTTTCCCGAGTAATATATTTCAATCTTTTGCAGATGCTTCAATGTTGCAAGTCATATTTTTCGCATTATTTGTTGGTATCTGTCTGTTGCTAATTGGAGAGAAAAAAGCCAAACCTATGGTAGATTTTTTCGATTCACTCAACGAGGTCATCATGAAAATGGTCGATTTAATTATGCTTTTTGCTCCTTACGCAGTATTTGCACTAATGGCAAATGTGATTATTGCTTTTGATGATACAGAAATTTTACTAAAACTTTTATTATATGCATTATGTGTTGTTGGAGGATTGTTTTTAATGATTTGTTTTTATTTGATTTTAGTTAGTGTTTATGCTAAAAAATCACCATTATGGTTTTTAAAACAAATTAGTCCAGCACAATTATTAGCATTTTCAACCTCAAGTAGTGCAGCAACTTTACCAGTAACTATGGAGCGTGTAGAAGAACATATTGGTGTAGATAAAGAAGTTTCTGGATTTGTATTACCTGTTGGTGCTACTGTCAATATGGACGGCACAAGTTTGTACCAAGGTATAGCAGCTGTTTTTATTATGCAGGTAATTTGGCCAGAAGGATTAACTTTTACCAATCAAATTGTTATAATTTTAACCGCATTATTAGCTTCTATAGGTAGTGCTGCTGTGCCAAGTGCAGGTATGGTAATGTTAGTTATTGTTTTAGAATCTATTGGTTTTCCTGCAGAATTATTACCAATTGGATTAGCCTTGATATTTGCAGTAGATAGACCTTTAGATATGTGTCGTACTGTGGTAAATGTAACTGGTGATGCTACTGTATCAATGTTAGTTGCAAAATCATTAGATAAATTGCATGAGCCACATCCAAAAGAATGGGATGACAATTATGAAGATGTAAAATAATCATGTATTATAATTATTCTAAATTTAAACAGATAAAAACTTAATATCTAATTATGGATGGTTTTGATAATATTGTTTCTGTAAAGTGGTTAAAAGATCATTTAAACCATCCAAACGTTGTTGTTTTAAATGGAACAATACAAAAAGTTTCTAGCAACTTTCAATCAGAAGAACAACAAATAGAAAATGCTAGATTTTTTGATATAAAGAATGCTTTTAGTGATGCTTCAGCAGAATTTCCTAATACAATTCCTTCTGAAATTCAATTTCAAACCGAAGCACAAAAATTAGGAATAAATCACGATGATTTTATTGTTGTTTATGATGAATTTGGAATATATTCAAGTCCGCGTGTTTGGTGGTTATTTAAAACATTTGGACATAACAATGTAGCTGTTTTAGATGGAGGTTTTCCTGAATGGAAGGCTCAGAAATTTCCAACAGAAGTTAAAACTGAAAAACAATATAACTCAGGAAATTTTATAGCTAAATACAAACCAAATAACATTGTCTATTTTGAATCTTTAGAAGCTATAAATAAAGATCCAAATTTTAAGATTATCGATGCAAGGTCTAACGATCGTTTTATGTGTCGCGTACCAGAACCAAGAGAAGGTTTACGCTCAGGATATATACCAAACTCGGTTAATTTACCATATCAAAATATCTTAAACGAACATAAATTTCAGCATAAAGAACAAATAGCTTCAACTTTTAAAGATTTAGCAAACAATAATCAACATTTAGTGTTTACTTGTGGCTCTGGTATTACAGCTTCAATTTTAAGTTTAGCTGCAACACTATTAGGTTATAACAATAGCGTTTACGATGGTTCGTGGACAGAATACGGAACTTTAACAACAGGAAACATGCAAGATCCTAAACAATGGTCTAAAGAAGAATTATTAGCATACATTTTAATTTTTGTAGCTCATTCTGATTTAGAAGAAACCAAAAAAGAAAAAGAATATATTTTATCTAGAGTCGATAAGGATATTTACAAAAGAGTAGAAGAGAAGTTTAACCAAGATAATGATTACCAAAGCATACAAAATATTATCGAAGCTGTAAAAACTCATGACTATTATCGTAATGATTTAGCAGATTTATTTGCTGATATAAAATTAATGGCTTTTGCAGATGGTGGTTTTGATATTATGGAAAAAGAAGCTTATCATTATCTAAAAAAGATTTTAAAATAATTAAATATTTAAACCTCTTTACCTAAAAAATTAAATCTCAAAACATTACATTGTCCATTAGTAATCTAAGCTAAACAAACGGTTAGACATGCCTTTTGTTTAGAACTTAACTCGTTCCTTACTAACAGAAGTAAGGGTTAAGTTAACAGTAATGCTTTGAGATCTTTTATTACTTACTCTCAATGCTAAATTAATTTGAAAGTATAAACTAAAAAATATGTAATTAGGGAAGTATAGTTTTTATCAAGTAAACTAATACTTTGGGTGAGATAAAGCTTTTTGATGCATTTTCTCATTCTTCAAAAAACACTCGAAGTGTCGCGGTTTTATATATCTTAAACTCGTCGATTCTAGTATTGCGACAATAGGAGTATTGTATCGAGAACCATATTACTCCAAAAATTTGCTCTTTAACTCTGGTGTAGGAATCATACAAGCTTCTTTTTTACCGTACCATTTGTAGCGGTTTTTGGCTATAAAATCGTAAACCATATTTCTGATAAAAGCAGGAACAATTAAAAACATTGAAAGTAGAGCGTAAGGAAACCCTAAATCTTTAGATATATATAATGCTGCTGTAGACTTCAACTTAAGTCCTTTTTCTTCAGAATATAATAAAATTGAATCTGTTTTTGCGGTATCAATATTGTATTTATTAATGATCTCTTGTCCAGCTTTACCTTGTAAAGGAGCAAACATAAACTGATTCTTTTTGTCATGCTTTATTACAAATTGAACAGAGTTATTGCACAGGTTGCAAACGCCATCAAAAAGTATTAATTGTTTATGCTTTGGTAAGTGATTCATAATAACAAAAATAATTTAATATATTTACTAAAACCAATTATATGAGAACAGCTAAAGAATGGTTTGATAGTTACGCAGTAAGCCATCAAAACCCAACAAATATTTCTATTCACTTTATTTGTGTGCCTGCAATTTTTTTAAGTATAGTTGGTCTGTTTATGTCTATTCCTAGTGTTTTTTTAAGTCGTTTTTTACCACATCCTATTATAGCAAACTGGGCTTTTGTTGTATTAGCTTTTGTTTTAGTGTTTTTTTATTTTAGAATGTCTTTAAAAATTGGTTTACAAATGCTGTTTTTTTCTGCATTTTGTCTAATAGTAAATTACTTTATAGCTCAATATTTTAATTTAGCAATTACATCTATAATAATTTTTGTCTTAGCATGGATTGGCCAATTTTATGGACATAAAGTAGAGGGTAAAAAACCTAGTTTTATTGATGATTTACAGTTTTTATTAATTGGTCCAGCTTGGGTTATTTACAAAATGTTTGGTAAATAATTTACTTTTTTACCGCTTCTACCAATTCTAATTGGTCTAAGCTTACGTTAGTTGTAAACACACCATAATTAACAATAGCTTTACCTTTATCGTCAATACTATCAATACTTCCTACTGCTTTACCATCTTGCATACGTACGCGGTCACCAACCTTTAAAACTGGTTTTGGTGGTGCTGGTTTTTCAGCTTCTTTTTTCTTCGCTTCTTTCTTTTTCTTACGTATAACTTCTACCTTTTTCTCTGCTTCTTCTTTTACTTGTTGTTGTTTTGCTTTTTCGGCTTTTGCTTGTTTGGCAGATTGTTTTTTACGTTTAGAATTTTCAATTTGGACAAGTTTGAACAATTCAGCCATTAATTCACGTTTACGCTTATTGTTAAAGTAACCTTCGGCTAAATCATTTACTTTTTGACCTAAATAAATCAAACGCTGATTGCTATCATACAATTCTTGATAGCTTTCTAATTTTTTCTGAATTTTAGCATTGATTTCTTCTAATTTATCAGCCTCAGATTGCTTTTTCTTTTCGTTTTTCTTTAGGTTTTCACCTGTTTTTTCAAGCTTTGCGCGTTCTTTTTGAAGTTTAGCAATTGTTGCATCAAAACGTACTTTACTACGTTCTATCTTCTTTTTAGCGCGGTTAATTAAGCTATACGGAATTCCGTTTTTTTGTGCAACTTCAAAAGTAAAACTACTTCCTGCTTGTCCTAATGCTAGTTTGTACATTGGTTCTAACGTACGCTCGTTAAACATCATGTTGGCGTTAATCATTTCGTCTTTTTCATTAGCTAACAGTTTTAAATTAGCATAATGCGTTGTGATTATTCCAAATGCTTTACGGGCATAAAATTCTTCTAAAAACGTTTCGGCTAAAGCGCCACCAAGTTCTGGATCCGATCCTGTACCAAATTCATCTATTAAAAACAGCGTATTCTTGTTTATTTTCTTTAAGAAATAATTCATCTGTTTTAAACGATAACTGTAGGTACTTAAATGATTTTCAATAGATTGATTATCTCCAATATCGCTAACAATACGGTCAAACAAGCAAACTTTACTACGCTCGTGCACCGGAATTAACAATCCGGATTGTAGCATTACTTGTAATAAACCAACAGTTTTTAAGGTGATACTTTTCCCTCCAGCATTAGGTCCAGAAATAACTATAATACGACTATCTTCTTTAAGCTGGATAGTTTGCGGATGTGTTGTTTCTTTTTTCTCTAAATTATTTAAATAGAGTAGTGGATGAAAGGCATCACGTAAGTATAGCTCACGATTTTCTGTGATTTCTGGTAAAATCGCATTCATCGATTTGGCATATTTTGCTTTTGCCGAAATCACATCTATTTTAGTTAAAAACGATTGATAAAGCTCTAAAAGCGGTAAATAAAACCTAATGTAATTAGTTACTTCTTTTAAGATACGTACAACTTCTTCGCCTTCTTCGTATTGTAAATTGTTAAGTTCTCTAGTGTGTTGTAAGGTGGTTTCTGGCTCTATATAAACAATGCTTCCTGTTTTGCTTCCGCCCATAATTGCGCCTTTAACCTTACGTCTGTACATCGCTTTTACAGCCAATACACGTTTATTATCGACTACAGATTCTCTAATGTCATCTAGGTATTCTAAATTATGATAATGGTTTAGAGCACTTGTAAAACTAGAGTTAATCTTTCCTTTTAACTTGTTAATTTGTTGGCGTAGTTGGTATAATGTTGGTGAAGCATCGTCTTTAACCTCATTAAATCGGTTTACAACACTATCTATTTTGTTTATAATATCTGTAGTAACTTCAATTTTATTGCTAAACTGCTGTAAAGTTGGATAATAGGTTTCGAACTTTTTAAAAAATTTGATTAAATCGTTACTGGTTAATGATATAGAAACTAATTTTTTTAGACTATGTGGCTCTAAAAAAGTGTTTTCAATTTTTAGTAGTTTTAATTCTTTTGTAATTGAATCGAAACCGTGATTTGGTATGCGATTATCGTTATAAAAAGACGAAATATACTCGTTAGTTAATTGTAACGAAAATAGTAATGTCTCTTTGTCTTTGTATGGCGAAATAGAAAGCGCAGCTTCATTACCCAAAGCAGTGATACAATACTCACTAACTTGGTTTAAAACGGTTGCAAACTCTAAATCTTGTAACGTTTTTTGATGAATGTTTATCATGTCTATCCTGTCTGCTTTTGCAGAACTTTCAATGCTGGATTAATTCTTTTATAGCGTTGCAAAGGTAAGGAATTGTGGTTGGAAAACATTAGTCAAAAAAACTATATGATTAAATTTAATAATCAATTATTAATGAATTTAATTGAGATGTATAAGATTTTACAAACACTAAATAGTTTTCTTTCATCATATATTCAATATCATTTTCGCCTCGAATAGAAAATAAATTAAGTAAAAGTTTAGATTTAGCATTTTCGTCATGATATATGATCACTATTTTTTTGTAATTAGATTCTAATTTTTTTATAAAATCAAAAACTTCATTAATATACTTTTTATCTGATCTATCTAATGAATGGCCCCAAAAGAAAAACATGTAATCATTTTCTATATCTTGAAACTCTTTCAAGAATAAATAATCTGTTTGGTAATTTAGCTTTTGATAAGTTTTTGTAAATGGTATAAAATAATTTTTGTCAACAAAGTCATCAACAATTTCATTAATTCCTAAAACTATATTATTTCTTTCTGATTCTATATTACCATGTAAATAATTAGTTTTAACATCTATAAAATCTGTAACTTTTTCAAATGTTGGTGTGTAATTAAATGTAAAGTGATGTGTAAACTGTTTTAAAAAATAGTATTCGTCCTTTAATTTTAAGTTATCATAAAATGGGAATACAAATATTTTAAAATAATAGTTAAATATTTTTTTAAAATTATTTAAGTTTAATAATAATGATTTAGATATTTTATCTAAATCAATGTCAATGTAAGAATCGTATTTACTTATCAAAAAGTCTTCATTAAGAATAAAAAGAGATTTATTACTCTTATGAATTTCAATTATTTTAAATGTCTTTAAAACATATATTACTTCTGCATTATTATTAAAAATGGTATTCCGATAAAAAGAATCTTTTTTTGTCAAGGAACCTTTTTCAAAAATTTCTTTTCTAATACTTTTAGAAGAAGTAAATAAAATTTTTAAAACTCTTTCTATTTTATTTTCAAAATCAATCCAAGTATCAATTCTATACTCAGAACTAAAAAAAATATACCATAAATTGTTTTTCAATAAAATTTTTAAATCATTAATTGATTCAACATTTATTTTAAAGGATTTATATTTTCGTAAAATATTTTCATACTTATCCACATTAGAATATATTTGATTAAATTCATATTTATCATTTTGTTCTACAAAATTTAAAATATTTATAAAATCACTGTAAGATGTAGGTAAATTATAATTTAGGTCAAAACCATTTCCTGTAATTAGTACTTTTCTCATAATTAATTTAAAAAATTAAGTTAACAGAACAATCAATCAGATACAATCGATTAAGTGAATAAGTTATTGAAAGTTATTAACGCTTAAAAATTTATTTAGCAGCTAATTTTTTATAACAAAATTAAAAAGTAAACCAACTGCTATAGCGATACCAAAGCTTAACAATGTACCTATTAGGACATATTCGGTAAGTTTTCTGTTTTTAGCTTTAGATAAATCACCAAATCTAAATACAGATTTTGCAGTTATTAGCAATCCAATAGCGCTCCATTGATTTAACACGATAAATCCAAAGACAAACAAACGCTCTAGTATGCCTATGTATTTTCCTGCTTTATCTAAAGAGTTTTCTGCATCGTCTTCATCTAACTTCCATTTATTCATTATTAGTTGCATAATTACGGAAGAAACTGATGTTAATGTCATTAATGCTAATAACAAAGCTATGACTTCTTTAGAGTAAATAATATTAATATCAAACTTATAGTTTGTATATAAAGCTGAAACAATTAGTATTACTATAATATGTGCTATCTGGTCTGCAATAAACAGATAGTGTGCTTTTATTTTATTATTTAAATAGAGTTTTATTAAATCTATTATATAATGAGATACTGTAATAGCTAAAATACCTATCCAGAAACTAAATTTAAACTTTAAAAGAATTATTAAGGCTAAAGCATGTATAAGGACATGAAAATAAAGGTATTTTGATTTATGCTTCTTTTTATTTTTTTGCTTGACCCATTTTTTTGGTTGTAACACAAAATCACCAATTACGTGAGCTAATAATAGTTTTAATAAAAGTACAATCATAGGTTTAAGATTTGTTCTTTATAGAACGCGTTTAACTGCATAATTTCTTCATATCCGCCTCTTTTTAAAGCTTCGCTAATGGTGCTTTGAGATTTTCCTAAAAGTAAAGCAATGTCATTTTGGTTTTTTTCAGGATTTTCTATTACTGTACTAATTACCTTTGCAACAGTATTACTCCAACTATTGGCTGTTAACAAAGCTAGATTAATCATAATATTAATCGTGTTGTCCCATTTTTTGTTTTCAGATACAACTGTTAATGTTTGTTTTTTAAGAGATTCAAAACCTTCACCAGAATTAACAAAAGCAGTTCCGTTAGATTCAGATATAGTTTTACTATCATAAGATTGTTCTCCTAAACCTATTGCTATGCGTACATCATAAGGTTTTACTTGTTTTATTACAGCCTTAATATGCAAAGCTATACGTAAAGCATTTTCTGGATTTGTTTTTAATTGAAAACTATCGCCTCTAAATATTTCCCAATCTTTTGGTGTCTGTCCATAAAGATTAAGTGTTGACTTTAGTTGATTTAACCACAAGGATGTTTGACCTTGTCTAGAATTAATAATATCTCCTGTTAATACTGCTATCATGTATATTTTTTTATAAAGATATCGTTTTAAAACACGATTACCAAAAAAATCGTCTTATAAACCGATATTTTAAAATATCGTTATATAAGACTATAATTATAAGTAGCAAGATATTGTCATTACAATTAGTGTAAAAACAACTAGAGTAATAAATAGAGGCATTATAAACTTTAACCATTTATCAAAACCAATTTTTACTACTGCTAAAGAGGCTAATATTAAACCTGTAGGGTTAATCATATAAAATAATCCCATACCATATTGGTAGGCATTAACTACAATTTCTCTTCCAATTCCCACGCTATCTGCTAACGGAGACATAATTGGCATAGTCAACACAGCCATACCAGAACTACTAGGTATAAAAAATGATAAGCCTGCGTAGATTGCAGTCATAGCGCTTGCAAAAACACCTTTATTCATGCCTTCTGTTGCAGAGCTTGCATAAAACAATAAAGTATCACTTATCAAACCATCAGCCATAATTACAGTCACACCACGAGCAATACCTATAATTAATGCAACACCTAATAAATCACTTGCGCCTCTAATAAAAGTATCTATAAAATCACTTTCATTAATTTTTGCAATAACACCTATAATAATTGATCCAACTAAAAATGTAGTAGTCATTTCTATAAACCACCATTCTAAAAAGACAACACCATAAATCATAATTACAAAACATAATGCAAATACAAATAAGGCTAAACGTAATCTGCTATTAAAATTAACTTTCTTTTTGTCATGTTTAAATAGCGCAGCGATTTGTTGTTGCTGGTCGTAAACTATAGATTTAGTAGGATCATTTTGTACACGTTTACCATAACGTATAATATATATTAATGAAATGGTTAAACATGCTAAAAGCATTATAAATCTTCCCCAAATACCTGTTGTCCAGCTAATACCAGCAGCATCGCTTGCTATAATAACACTAAACGGATTAATTGTAGAACACATGGTACCAATTGTACTTCCTAAAAAGATACACGCAATACCAACAATAGCGTCGTAACGTGCTGCTAAAAACACAGGAATTAAAATAGGGAAGAAGGCAATAGTTTCTTCAGCAAAACCAAAGGTTGTTCCACCAGCAGCAACCAATATTGTCACAAATATGATTAGGATAAATTCGCGTCCTTTTAATGAGTTAGCCAACCAACCAATTCCTGCGTCAAAAGCTCCTGTACTATTAATAATACCAATTAATCCACCAATAATTAGTACTAAAAAAATAATATCTGCTGCTTCTATAACTCCTTTGATTGGTGATTTTACAAAATCAAAAAAACCTTGTGGTTTAGCTTTTAATTGATGGTATGTATTTGGAATATTTATTGGTTTATAAATATCTCCGTTTGTGAATTTTTCTAGAGGAATTTTAATATTTAAGTTTTCTAAAGTTTGTTGAGTTGCTGGTAAATTTTCAGTTTCAGTGATACCAGTTTTAGTAAATGTGTTGCCAGCACTGTTATAGCCTAAAGTTTCATATTTTCCTGCAGGAATTACCCAAGTTAATAAAGTTACTAATCCTGCAATGATTAGTAAAATGGTTTGTGCTGAAGGGAATTTTAGTTTTTTCATATGTATTAAATACTTATTATAATCTGAGAACTATTTTAAATTTAAAGATGCTTCGACAAGCTTAGCATGACAATTAATTTATGTTGTCATGTCGAATGTATATGAAATATCACATAACGCTTTTTCTAAATAATGCGATTTCTCCTTTTCAGTCGAAATGACTAATTTTATTTTGTCATATCGAACGCATGTGAGATATCTTATAATACTTGTTGCAATAAGTGCTGTAATTTCTTCCTATGGTCGAAATGACAAATATTTTTAAAAATAAAGATAGTATTATTTTTATCTTTGAAAGCACTTCAGTAATTAGAAGAATACCATTTTATTTACAAACTTATGAACGTTGATATTAACCCAAGTTGGAACGCTATTTTACAAGACGAATTTGATAAACCGTATTTTAAAAAATTAGCCGAATTTGTAAAGGAAGAATATAGAGAACATCAATGCTTTCCACCAGAAAACCTAATATTTAATGCGTTTAAAAAATGTGCATTAGATCAATTAAAAGTCGTGATTATTGGTCAAGATCCTTATCATAATTACAATCAAGCCAACGGATTATGTTTTAGTGTTAATGATGGTATTGCGCATCCGCCATCTTTAATTAATATTTTTAAAGAAATTGAAACAGATGTAAAAAAAGTATATCCAAAAAGTGGAAATTTAGAACGTTGGGCAGAGCAAGGTGTGTTTTTACTAAATGCAACGTTAACTGTTAGAGCGCACGAAGCTGGTAGCCATCAAAAACAAGGTTGGGAAACCTTTACAGATGCTGTTATTAAAACAATAAGTGATCAAAAAGAAAATGTCATATTTTTACTTTGGGGCGGATTTGCTAAGAAAAAAGTCAAACTAATTGACAGTGAAAAACATCATGTTTTAACATCAGGTCATCCGTCGCCATTAAGTGCTAATCGCGGATATTGGTTTGGGAATAAACACTTTAGTAAGACTAATGCTATTTTAAAGAATAATGGGTTAGAGGAGATAGAGTGGTAATTATTTTTTTAAAACACGTTTACCAATCAAAATCACGATAACTAATGGTAAAAAATAGACTATAATTTGAAACCAAAGCGTTGATGATAATTCAGTTGTATTTGTTTTTGAGTCAAATACAGAAAAGGAGATTTTAATTAAAAGATAAACTATAAAAAGATAGAGTAGTGCTAAGCCAAATATTTTAACAACTGTTTTCATATTCTACAATTCGGCAACAAGGTCTTTATAACTCCACTTTTCTTCTATAATATTTAAATCAAATAGTTGATCTTGTACTTTTTTTATTGTCGCTTCAGAGATGTTTTCTTGGCTCCATTCGGTAAGACTTAACCATTCTTGTACATCTTCTAATTCTTGCTCATATCTATTAGCAATCATACGATCAATACTTGGTATATCTTTAAACTCTGAAGTAGTAGCATTAACAATATCTAAAATGGTTTTTACATCTTCTTTGTTAGTTTTTAAGAACTCTTCTCTAACTGCTATCACAAAGCATGGCCAAGGAGAAGGACAATTACCAACACGTCTAAAAGTACCGTTATCTACTAAAGGTTTTGTGGTAAATTTTTCCCACATAAAATAATCGGCTTTACCTTCTGTAAGACCTTCAACAGCGCCATCTAAGTTTTTTATGACCTCAAAATTAAGATCGGTTTCTAAATTCCAATTATTATTTTTTGCGTTAACATAAGCCATTAAATGAGAACCAGATCCGTATCTACTTATTGCTGCTTTTGTTCCTTTAAGGTCTTCAATTTTATTATAATCAGATTTAGAAGCGACGTGAATTCCCCAAATTAATGGCGACTCTACAAAGACTTGAACAATTTTAGATTTATTACCTGCTATTATATCTTTAATAATCCCTTCTGTTAAAATAACAGCCATATCTATATCACCATCGCGTAAACCTTTGTTCATTGCGCCTGTTCCTCCAAAATAGTCTTTCCAACGTAGATTTATACCTGCATCTTTATATTCTCCATTTTTTAAGCCTAAATACCAAGCCAGATTGAAATGTTCTGGTACGCCACCAATGTTTATTTGTTTCATTTAATGTGTTGTTATGTTTTTCCGCGAAAGCGAAATTCTTAGATATGTTTAAAAAGTTTAATTACTTTGTAAACTTATCTAGCGTGTATTCTATTAAGTTTTCGACTACTTTTTTTGGGTCTTTACTGAAAGTACCATTAGCACGATTTGCAATTATTGCATTAAGTGATAGTGCGTTATGGCCTAAAAGTTTTGATAGACCGTAAATTACAGATGTTTCCATCTCTAGGTTTGTGACTCTAAAACCTTCATGTTTAAATGTGTCCATTTTATGATTTAAATCTGCATCAAAAAGAGGTAATCTTAATACTCTACCTTGTGGACCGTAAAATCCACCAGCTGTTGCTGTCATGCCTTTAAAAATATTTGATCCTTCAAATTGTTTTTCTAAAGCTTTACTATTATTTATGATAATTGGACGTGCTTTTTTACTGTCCCAATTTGTAAAATTTATAAAAGCATCTTCGATTTCTGGATTACTAATATGATCTATCTGATAAAAGTGTAGCATTCCATTTAAATCTAATGCATGCGATGACATTAAAAATGAATCTACAGGTATATCTTCTTGCAAGGAGCCTGAAGTACCAACACGTACAATATTTAATGATGTTAGATTTTCTTTAGGTTGTCTAGTTTTTAAATCTATATTTACTAATGCATCTAATTCATTTAAAACAATATCTATGTTATCTGGTCCGATACCTGTTGATATAACACTTAAACGTTTGCCTTTATAAGTCCCAGTTTGTGTTTTAAATTCTCTTTTTTGTGTGGTAAACTCAATCGAGTCAAAGTGTTTTGTTATTTTTTCGACACGATCTTGATCTCCTACAAAAATTATGGTATCGGATATATGTTCTGGTTTTAAATTAAGGTGGTAAACACTACCATCTGGATTTAAGATTAATTCTGATTCTTGTATTGCCATTATTTGATGGTATTTACTAATTTACTTTCGGTTTTTAAATATTGGAAATCTGACTTTTTTACGCCTCCAAATTGGAAGTCTGATTTCATTTCTTCAAAGAAGTTTTTTTGATGCTCTAAAGCTAAATGACCGCTTCTGTTAAGGGTTAACTGCTCTTCTTTTTCGTCATAGAATATTGAAATATTATCAATTATTCTTTTTATTTGAATATCTCCATAACCGTAATAACCTTGATAATGTAAGCCATAACCAAGTAAATGATGGCGATCTTTTATTTTATACTCATTAATTAGTTTTAAAAGATTATACTCCATCATATTTAATCCTGATCTTGTATCTGGAAAACGTTTCATGTGCGCTTTTAAACAATTGCTCATGTAAATGTAATTAGATGGACGTATAATTAATTCTTTTAATAAGTTATGATCGTTTTCGCAATATACACG
The DNA here is from genome assembly GCF_964226795.1 of Mesoflavibacter sp. NCBI lineage: Bacteria > Pseudomonadati > Bacteroidota > Flavobacteriia > Flavobacteriales > Flavobacteriaceae > Mesoflavibacter > Mesoflavibacter sp. The sequence continues at coordinate 21,682 of NZ_CAXQQP010000003.1, read as the reverse complement.
CCAAGCTTTTTGTGCAAAAGCTATATCGTCTACATTTAGTTGAATACGGTTTTCGTAATTAAAATTAATTTGTTTTGGAGTTAACTCTCCAAAGCCTTTTAGTTGTTTTTCTCCTTCAATTTTCCCACAATTAACTAGGTATATGGGTAATTGACATTTTTTCTGTTTTAGAAGACTTATTGCGGCTATCATATTGATATGGCAAAACAAATCATATTCAAACCAAAGGATAACTTCTTCGTAACTTTCTAATTCTGAAAGTTTATCTAGCTCTTTTTTAAAAACTTCTGCTTTGTAAGGAATATTATAAGTAGACTCGATAAAATTTTTTCTAATACTGAAAAAATTATCATTATCTATTTCTTTTGTAGTAGGTCCAACGCATAACATTTCGTGCCATGTTAGCATGTCGCCTTCAAAATCTAATTTGGTTAAATACTCTGTTAATACACCACCATTTGTAATATGAAGCGTTTTTTTACCCATAATTAGCCTCCAACACGTTTTACATTAAAACCTTTATCTTTTAATATTTCCATAATTTTATCACGATAATCACCTTGAATAATGATTTTATCGTTTTTAAAACTACCACCAACGCTTAGTTTTTGTTTTAACTCTTTGGCTAGTAGTTTAAAATCTTCATCAGAACCAGTATATCCTTCTAAAATTGTAATGGGTTTTCCTTTACGTTTTTCGTATTTACAAATTATAGGATCATCTTGTAACCAAATGTTGCTTTCTTCTTGCTGTTCTTCGGTTTCTTCAGGGACGTGATCAGGAAATAGATTTTTTAATTGATCTTGTAAATCCATGTTGTTTAGTTTACAGTATCAGTTTGCAGTCACAATTATTTAGAAGAAACAACTGTGACTGCGACTGAAAACTATTTTTTTAATCCTAATTCTCTTAATCGTTGGTCTAAAAATTCTCCAGCAGTAATATCTTCATATTGCTTAGGGTTGTTTTCGTCTACACAACTATCTAATACATCTAATTTCATTTCACTAATTGGATGCATAAAGAATGGAATAGAGTAGCGAGATGTACCCCATAATTCTCTTGGCGGATTAACAACACGGTGAATTGTAGATTTTAATCTATTATTAGTATGGCGTGATAACATATCACCAACGTTAATCATTAATTCATCAGGTTCTGCAATAGCATCAATCCAATCTCCATTATGGTTTTGTACTTGTAAACCACGACCTTGTGCACCCATTAATAAAGTGATTAAATTAATATCACCATGTGCTGCTGCACGAACCGCATTATCTGGTTCTTGAGTAATTGGTGGGTAATGAATTGGTCTTAAAATTGAATTTCCGTTATGGATATAATTATCAAAATACGTTTCTTCTAAACCTAAATGAAGCGCTAAAGCACGTAATACATACTTAGCTGTTTTTTCTAAAGTTTGGTATGCTTTTTTTCCAACGACATTAAAATTAGGAACTTCTTTAACTTCTACATTTTCTGGATATTCTTTAGCACGTTGTGGATCATCTTCTACATATTGTCCAAAATGCCAAAACTCTTTTAAGTCTCCTTCTTTTTTACCTTTTGCACTTTCTTTTCCAAAAGACACATAACCACGTTGTCCACCAATTCCAGGTATTTCGTATTTCTGCTTAGTTTCTACAGGTAATTCAAAAAAGTTCTTTATTTCTTCGTATAAATCGTCAACTAATTTATCGTCTAAAAAATGACCTTTAAGAGCTACAAAACCTATCTCTTCGTAAGCCTTACCAATTTCATCTACAAATTTTTGTTTTCTCTTAGGATCATCAGATAGAAAATCCTCTAAATTAACACTTGGTATTTTATTCATAATGTGTAAAAATTATAATCTTCTAACTACAAATGTAACGAAAACTAAGCAAAAACAGTAGTTTATTTTATTCGTAATTATACTATATTTGGCATAGTATATATTATCATATTTTCAATTTTTGAAAGCTTATTAATGAAATTTGACAAATCAACCCTAAATAACGATACGCTGTTAGATCTTTACAAGCGTTTACTTAAACCTAGATTAATTGAAGAAAAGATGCTTATTTTACTTAGACAAGGTAAAATAAGTAAATGGTTTTCTGGAATTGGGCAAGAAGCTATAGCAGTAGGAGTAACATCTGCTATGCAAGACGAAGAGTATATTTTACCAATGCACCGTAACTTAGGTGTTTTTACAACAAGAAACATCCCGTTATATCGTTTGTTCTCGCAGTGGCAAGGAAAAGCTAATGGATTTACAAAAGGTAGAGATAGAAGTTTTCACTTTGGTACACAACAATATAAAATTGTAGGTATGATTAGCCATTTGGGACCACAATTTGGTGTGGCCGATGGTATTGCTTTAGCGTCTAAACTAAAAAATAAAAATCAAGTAACTACAGTGTTTACAGGTGAAGGCGGAACAAGTGAAGGCGATATACACGAAGCCTTAAACGTTGCTTCTGTATGGCAATTACCTGTGCTATTTTGTATAGAAAACAACGGTTATGGTTTGTCTACACCAACAAAAGAGCAATACAATTGTGAGAATTTAGCAGATCGCGCTATTGGTTACGGTATGGAAAATCATATTATAGATGGTAATAATATTTTAGAGGTTTACACAAAAATTTCTGAAATTACAGAAAGCATCCGTAAAAATCCTCGTCCTGTTTTAATAGAATTTAAAACCTTTAGAATGCGTGGTCATGAAGAGGCTAGTGGTACCAAATACGTACCGCAAGATTTGATGGACGAATGGGCTAAAAAAGATCCAATTGAAAACTATCAAGAATTTTTAAAAAATGAAGGTATTTTAACCGATGAAGAAGAGGTTAAAATTAAAGAAGAAATTATACACGAAATAAACGAACATTTAGAAATCGCTTTCGCGGAAGAACCAATCACGCCAAATTTAAGTACTGAATTAAATGATGTTTTTCAAGAGGTTAAATACCAAGAATTTAAGCCGAAAGAAAACATGTCAGAATTACGTTTGGTTGATGCTATTTCTGAAGGGTTAAAACAATCTATGCAACGTCATGAAGACCTCGTAATTATGGGCCAAGATGTAGCAGAATATGGTGGTGTTTTTAAAATTACAGAAGGCTTTGTTGAAGCTTTTGGTAAAGAACGTGTACGTAACACACCTATTTGTGAATCTGCCATTATAGAATCTGCAATGGGATTAAGTATTGCGGGTATTAAAAGTGTTGTAGAGCTACAGTTTAGTGATTTTGTAACCTCAGGTTTTAATCCAGTAGTTAACTATTTAGCAAAATCACATTACCGTTGGAACCAAAATGCAGATGTGGTATTACGTATGCCATGTGGTGCAGGTGTCGCTGCTGGACCATTTCATAGTCAAACTAATGAAGCTTGGTTTACAAAAACTCCAGGTTTAAAAGTTGTGTTTCCAGCGTTTCCTTATGATGCAAAAGGTTTATTAGCTACTGCTATTAATGATCCAAATCCTGTATTATTTTTTGAGCACAAAGCGTTATATAGAAGTATTAGACAAGATGTACCTACTGATTACTATACATTACCGTTTGGCAAAGCTTCATTATTAAAAGAAGGTAATGATATAACAATTATTGCTTACGGTGCAGCTGTACATTGGGCTTTAAATACATTAGACGTACATTCTAACATCTCAGCAGATCTTATAGATTTAAGAACACTTCAACCTTTAGATACAGAAGCTATCTATACTTCAGTAAAAAAGACAGGTAAAGCTATTATTCTGCAAGAAGATTCTTTATTTGGTGGTATTGCTAGTGATATTTCATCTTTAATAATGGAACATTGTTTTGAATATTTAGATGCACCAGTAAAACGTGTAGCCAGTTTAGATACACCAATTCCTTTTATTAATCAGTTAGAAGAACAATATTTAGCAAAAGGAAAATTTGAAGAAGAATTATTAAAATTATTAGAGTATTAAAATAAAAAAAGCAAGTGAATTTCACTTGCTTTTTTATTAGTGTGCATAGCGTTTAACGCCTCGCCATAATCCGTTTTTTGTACAACTAAACCTAAAGATTTCTCTATTACAGTGTACGTTTGATAAAGTATTTTGATTTAGTCTTCTTATAATTTTTGGTGTTTTCATGATCTTTGTGGTTTAGTTGTTATTTACTTAGTGTCTATAACGTCTTTTACTATTCCAAACGTTACTTTTAGTTCCTTTTAAAGTTTCTGATAATCGATTGTTGTTTAAAGTTCTCATAATTAATAGTTTTATTTGATTGATTTAAAATGATTTACACCTATATGACGAGTATAAAACAAAAATGTTACAGTACTTTGTATAACATAATACTGTTTTAACAATTTTTAACATTTATGTATATTGTAAAAAAATTAATAAAACCCTTTTGCTTATAGTGTTAATAGTAAATTAACAAGGATTAATATAATTTTAGTATTTAGGTATAGTTTTTGAATTAATTTAGTACCAATTAATTTAAACATGAAGATTTTAATTTCATTCTTAATATTTTTTTCAATAACAGTATCAAGTTTTTCTCAAATTGATAGTGAAAGAATTGGTATTGCAATACCTGCTGAAGAAACTGAAGATCCAAAAGATGATCCAGAATTAATTATTGAACCTGTAGAAGAGCAGCAAAATGATATAAAACCAGACGATAACGATAATGTAGTAACTGCACCAAAAGATGCTAAAACAGAAGCTCTACCTAAAAAAGAATTTTCTATGGTAGAAAAAAATAATTTGAGAAATCCTGGTGAATTATTTAAAAAACAACTGGATAGGCAATTAAAATTTAAAGAAGACGACGAAAAAAGTAATAACGGTAGCTTAGTTAATCAGTTTTTAGGTGAATATCGTACCACAGCAAAAGCCGTAAACATTATTTATCGTGATCATCAATATCCTGATGGTGATAAAATTAGAGTATTTATCAATAAAGACATTGTTGTACCTAGCGTTGTTTTAACATCTGGATTTAATGGGTTGCTGTTACCTTTAGATGAAGGTATTAACGAAATAGACTTTTTAGCTTTAAACCAAGGGACTTCTGGTCCTAACACAGCAGAGTTTCAGGTATTAGATGAATTTGGAAATGTTATTGCTGTTAACCAATGGAACTTAGCAACCGGTGTAAAAGCAACGATTATTGTAGTAAAAGAAAAAGATAGTCCGCTAAAACTAAAGTCTCAAAGCGTAGAAAAAAATGATTCTACACAAACTTCAAATAATAAATCTAATTAGGTAATACGCCTAAACTATTAAACAATTTTGCTTTAGTTGAAAGAAATTTATTTTCAAGTTTTACAGCTTTAACCTGTACTTCAATTAATTTATTTTCTCGTGTATTAATTAAAAACACAGAGCTTTCTCCAAAACTAAATTTACGTTCTTCTGCTTTTAACATAGCATCATAATCTTGGACTATGTCTTTAATAAGTTTGTTTTGTGTAACGTAAGATTCTAACTCTTTAGTAATAGCATCTATTTTATTTTTTAATTGTAATTCTGTATCAGATAATTCAAAATTAGCATCTTGTACTTTTAATTTAGATAGTTTTAAGTCACCACGTTCTTTTCTTAAAAACAAAGGAAAAGCAGCACTTATTTTTGCTTTGTATGCTGATGAATTAAAGGAATTTGAAATATCTGGCGTTTCGGTTAAAAAGTTATATTCTAAATCTATTTTAGGTAGTAATTTATTAGCTTTTAATTTTTGATCTACGCCTAAACCATCTATTTTTCTTTGCAAAGCAATTAGTTTTGGATGATTATTTAATTGAAAACTTTCTAATTGATTTAAAGCTAAAACATTATCAATTTCTTCTTCATTAATTGTTACTGGTTTTACAGTTTCGCTAATATCTACAGGTGTTTTGTTTAGCCAAATGTAATTTGAAGCTTCAAGTCTTGCTTTCATTAATTTAACTTTAGCTTGTTCTAATTCTAATTTTCTGTTTTTTACTGTTATGCCAGACTCTAAACTATCTATAGCTGCTTTATCACCAGCTAAAACACTTGATTTTACACCATTAAATCTTGTAGTAGCGTTATTTAAAAAATTCTCATAAATTTTAGTTTCATTATAGGCTTGAACCCAATTAAAATAGGCTATAGAAGCATTATAAATAACCTCATTAACCATTAGTTTACGTTCTGCAACAGTTTGTTCTCTAAAAAATTTGGCTTTTCTTAAATCTGCCATTCTTTTATTGATAAATAACCCTTGTCCAACCGAAAAAGCTACACCAGCACTAAATAAGCCATCTTCAGGGACTGTATTTTCAGGATTTAAATAATATCCTGAGTTTTCTTCAAAGTTTGCTTTTAACTCTATACCGTACCATGTTGGGACTTTAAAAGTTGCATTTAGTCTTTCGTAATATTCTGTGTTTTTATAGTCTTTTTCGTTAAAACTACCTTCAACTTTAGGGTCAAATCCTCCACGAGCTTTTAGTAAAGTCGCTTCACCAGATGCCAACTTTAAATCTGCTTGTTTTGCTATGGGATGATATTGTTTTACATAACCCAAATATTCGGTATAACTTAAACTATCTAAAGTTTGACCTAGTAATAGGATAGGTAAGAGGCTAAATATGAAAATAAATGTGTTTTTCATTTTTATTTTTTAGTCTTTGTGTTTGATGCATCTTCAGGTTGATAGTAATTTGGAGGGAAACCATTAAGCTGTCGCCATAATTCAAACCAAATAGGCACATCTTCTAATAAACCTATTGTTCTGGCTCCAGAACCAACTCTAATAGCTTCTGGCCAATCATAATCATTTTCATCAGGTGCTAATAGTATTCTGAATTTACCGTTTGGACTTATAAAACGTTCTATAGCAACCACTTTTGCACCGTATGTTCCATAAGATACGTTAGGCCAGCCACTAAATATTATTGCAGGCCAACCATCAAACTGCACTCTAAATTCTTCACCTAAATGAACTAAAGGTAAGTCTATTGGATCTACAAATGTTTCTATAGCTATATCATATTTAGAAGGCATAATACCTACTAATTGCTCTCCTTCTTTAAAAGTTTCGCCAATACCACCTTTTATAGCTTTATTAATAAAACCATCTTGTGGTGCTTTGATATAATACATATCATTACGTATAGAATAATTTGTGTAGTCGCTTTCTAATTTTGATACTTGAGCTTCGGCGTCAAACTGATTAGATTGCGCAGTAAATTTATCACTTCTTGCTTTTGAAATTTTATCTGCATACTCGGCATCTATACGATTTAACTCTACTTGTGCATTGATAATTTCATTTTTAGATGCTAAAAATTTATTTTCTTGCGATATTAATTTTGCTTGAGTTTCTTGTAATTTTAATCGTTTAGCTTCTACATCTGTAATTGCTTTTAAACCTTCTGACTGTAATTGTTGTGTACGATTAAATTGAGTTTCGGCAATATTTAGATTTGTTTTTGCAGCTTCAAAATCTATACTATCACTTTTGGTTTTTAATCTTGCTTGTAATAATTTGTTTTCTGCTTGTTGCAGCTTTAACTTTCTTTCGTTACTTAAAGCAGCTATCTGTGTGTTAAGCGCTTTAACTTTTTCTCCGTAAGATGAAACTGAAGATGATTTGGCTTTTATTTGTTGATCGGTTCTTTCAACTAAATTAGGATCAAAATATTCATTCTTAATTTCAGAAATATGAAGAATTGTATCTCCTTTTTTTACAAAATCACCTTCCCTTACATACCATTTTTCTATACGACCAGGTATAGGAGATTGTATGGTTTGTGGGCGTTGATCTGGTGTTAAGGTTGTAACCTTACCTGCTGCTGTTATATTTTGGGTCCATGGTAAGAATAATATTATTATACCTACAACACCAAAGGTTACTAAAAAGCGGTTAAACGCTTTAAAATGCTCTTTACCAAATGCTTTTTTACCGCACTCGTACTTGGTTAAATCTAACCTATTATCAAGCTTATTATTTGAAATATTTAACATCTTATTTATTGTTAATTATTTGACCGTTATCTAATGATACTACTTTACTTAATTTGTTTTCCCAAAGTTGATTTTGGCTAACAACAATTAATGACCAATCATGCTTTTTGTCTATTAAAAAGTCTATTATTTTTGACGCTTCTTTTTGATCAAAATGATCTAATGGTTCTTTTAATACTAATAGTTTTGGCTTTTTTATTATGGCTCTTGCTAAAATGATTTTTTTAGCTGTAGTGTAAGAGATTTCTTTTCCTTCTGGACGTAAAATAGTATTTAAACCTTTTGGTAAGTGCTTAACATAATTAGATAATCCTACACTTTGTATTGCCCAATCTAAGTCTGACTTTGATATTGATGGATCACCAAAAGTAATATTATCTTTTAACGTACCTTCAAAAGGAGTTTCTTCTTCTAGTGTTTGCCCTAAATGTGCACGATATTGATTAAGGTTTAAACTAACAAGAGAATGATTATTAACAAAAACATTTCCTTTTGTTGGTTGGATGATGCCAGATATTAGTTTTAATAAACTTGTTTTACCAGATCCATTTGTACCGTTAACTAAAATTCTATCTTTATTATTAATTTTAAGGTTAATATTTTGCAGGATAGGTGTTTCTTTATCAGGTACTTCGTAATAGATGTTTTCAAATTCTAAATTGAATTCTTTATTATCAAAATCTATAATCTCTCCATCTTGTGGCTCTAATTCTTTATCAACTACTTTTCCTAATTTTTCAATAGAAGTAAGTACATCATAAAACGTTTCTAAACCAAGTATTAATTTTTCTACAGAATTAATTACTAATAGAATAATAATTTCGGCAGCAACAAATTGACCAATATTCATTTGCTGATTTAAAACCAATGCACCACCAATAACTAAAAGCCCAAAAGTTACTAAGACTTTAAAACCAATTAATTGCATAAATTGCATAACCAGTACTTTAAAGTGCGATTCTCTTGCGTCTAAATAATCGGTGACTAATTGGTCGTTTTTAGAAAGCGCTAAATTTGTTTTTCCTGAAAGTTTAAAACTAACTATAGATCTTGCTATTTCTTCTAACCAATGTGCAACACGGTATTTGTGGTCTGATTCTTTTATGCTTGTCTTTAAGCCTTTTTCTGCAGTATATTTAAATACAATATACATTAGTACTATTAGTAATACACCATAGATGATAAAAAATGGATGGTAAAATGATAGTAGTAATAGTCCAAAAATAATTTGAAGTATAGCAGCAGGAAAATCTACTAAAATCTTAGCTAATCCTTTTTGTACGATGACGGTATCAAAAAAACGATTTACTAGTTCTGGAGGATAATAACCTCTTAATGCGCTCATTTTAATTTTTGGTAATCGATATGCAAAATCAAAAGATGCTCTTGTAAATATTTTTTGCTGAATATTTTCTATTATTCGTATTTGCATTAATTGTAAAACACCAACAAATATGACTCCTAAGGTTACTAAAATGACTAAAACAATCCAAGATGTACTTACTTGAGCTGCTTGTAACAAATTAATAATTGCCTGAATACCTAAAGGTAAAGATAGGTTAACTAATCCAGCAAAAATGGCGTAGAAAAAAACTTGTTTTAAATCTTTTTTATCAAGCTTTAATAGGTTGATAAAGCGTTGCCATGCTGTTAATATTTTTTTACTCATTAGGTGAAATATTTAAAGTGTTAAACACTAAATCTTTATAAAATTCTGTCGGAGCTTCATTTGGTTTTAATCCAGAAATGGATTTAAAATGATCTTTTAAATATTGCTGATGTAAAGATCCTTCTATAACTGTATTAGCTAAACAAAAAGCATATTTATAGTCTTTATTCGCTTCTTGTATTAATTCTTTAAGCCTAATTACTAGTCTTTTGTAAATCGAAAAGTAACCTTCATCGTTATCTAAGTCGACCTGTTTTGTTAGATAGGATTTACTGTATTCGTTAATAATAATGCGTTTTAAAACAACTTCGTCTATATGTTTAAAAGTACTATCTAAAGTTGTAGTCTTTGTCAAAACTTCTATAGCTAAGTCTAATTTTTTTAAAGGATCTGCAATATTGTTTATAGCAAATACTAATTGGTATTCTGTCCAGCTCCAATACCATGATGCTAAATAGACTAATAAATTATGTTTGTTTTCAAAATAACGATATATACTACTTTCATTAGAGCCAATTTTGGCTCCTAATTTTTTAAAAGTAAAATCGTCAAAACCTATTTCGTCAATTAATAAAATGCTGTTTTCAACAATACGTTTTCCTAAATCTGAAGACTCTGGATCTTTTAGAAAAATATTCTCGTTAATTGTAATTTTTAAATTAGATAGTAACTTTTGCATATAACATCTATTTATTTGCAAATTTAATAGTATTACTATCGGTTTTGAAATTAGTTAACTATAAATTAACGTTTCCCTTGTTACTTAGACTTTTAAAAGTTGAATTATCTGGAAATTCAAAAATTTCTAAATCAAAATAAGGCACTGCTGCTAAAAAGTGATCAAATAAATCACTCATAACATACTCGTAATTTTGCCAACGCTTATCTTTACTAAAGCAATAAATTTCTATAGGAATACCTTCTGCAGTAGGTTGTAATTGTCTTGCCATCAATAACATTTGGTCATTTATGGCAGAGTGTTGTTCTAAATAGGTTTGTATAAATTTTCTAAAAACACCTACATTAGTTAGATTTCTACCATTTATTAATAAAGACTTATCTGCGTTGTTAGCCGTATTATATTGCTCTATTTTTTGTTGCATATTAGTTAGGTAGCTTTCTATAATTTGAATACCTTTTAAACGTTCTATATCTTCATCAGTTAAGTATTTAATAGAATTTTGCTTGATTAACATATGTCTTTTAATACGTCTACCATCAGAATTTGTCATACCACGCCAGTTCTTAAAAGAATCTGAAATCATGGCATAAGTAGGTATTGTGGTTATGGTATTATCCCAGTTTTGTACTTTAACCGTTGCTAGATTAATTTCGGTAACTTCACCATCTGCACCATATTTTTCAAAAGTTATCCAGTCTCCAATTCTAACCATATCATTTATAGCGACTTGAATACTTGCTACAAAACCTAAAATAGTGTCTTTAAAGATTAATAAGATAATGGCAGATATTGTACCAAATCCTGCTATAAACTTTGTTAACGACAACTCTATTACAACAGCTATTGCTAATAAAATACCAGCAGACCAAGCAAAAATCATAAAGACCTGTATATAGCTATCTATTGGTTTATCTTTAAGTCTTGGCAGAGTTTTAAAATAACTTTTTAAAGTATTTAGTAAGCTTCTAACTATCCAAAGACCTAAAATTATAGCAATGATTGTAGTTATTTTTTCAAGAATAATATGAAGGTTTTCAAAATCATGAAAAACAATCGGAATACTCTCATGCACTAAATATAAAGCAGGCACATGCGCCGTATTTGCAGGAACACGATTAGAAATTAATAAATCGTCAAAATTAGATTTTGTAGTAGAAGCAATTCTTGCCGAAATAAATCTTAGAATCGTTCTTACAATCAAATCGACAATAAATATACCTACCAAAGCTATTACAAATAGCAAAAGCATATTCATGTATTTTGCAGAAGTGTCTGTAAAACTTAATTCTTTAAAATAATCGTAAAAAAAGTGTTGATATTTATTCATGTTAATTGTTTGTAACAAGCAAAAGTACAGAGTTTTTGATTATTTAAACAACTAAATAAATTAAAGATACGTTAAAGTATTTCTGGTAAATTTTCTAATAAAACTACATCTCCAGATTTCATATTTTCTAGAAGAATATTGCCAATTCTAACACGGACTAATCTTAATGTAGGAAAGCCAACAGCGCTAGTCATTTTTCTAACTTGTTTAAATTTACCTTCTGTTAAAGTTATAGATATCCAGGTAGTTGGTCCATGTCTTTCGTCTCGTATTTTTTTAGTACGTTGCGGTAGATTAGGAGTAGATTCTAAAATTTTAGCTTTACAAGGCTTTGTGTTATATTTTATTCCGTCAAAACCAATTTTGACTCCAGTTTGTAAATCTTGTATCGCTTTCGCGGAAATTGCGCCATCAACCAAAGCATAGTATTCTTTTTCTATTCCAGATTGGTTAATGTGATTACTCAATTTTCCATCGGTAGTTAATAGTAATAAACCTTCACTTTTTTTATCTAATCTGCCAATTGGCATTGTACCATCTGTAAATGTACCAAGCTCTGATAAAAAGCGTTTTTTTTGCTCATGCTTAGCATTGCTGTCAAACTGACTAAGCATTCCGTAAGGTTTATATATTTTAAAGTGTTGGTGTTTAGTTTTCATTTAAAATTTTAAAAACCAACTCTTTAGTTAGTTGCTGTCCTTTTGCTTTCTCTCTTATTAAATCGTAGCTAAACCTGAAATCGCAACCACTTTTATAGTCGCTACAACCATAAGCGGTTTTTCCTTTTATAATTGTACCTTTTTTACATTTAGGACAAGTTTTTTCTTCTACGTTTGTTTTTGTCGCTTTCGCGGAAATTTCTTTTTTAGGCTCTAATTTTAATTTAAAATTATCATCAAAACGAAGCAAACCTTCAACAGAAGCCTCATTAACCTTAAATCCTTTTAAGTTTACAGTAGATCCTTTATCTAATAAGCGTTTGTATTGATTTTCTGATATTTTTTTTGAAGCATATTCAAAAGGTAAAACAAAATCACAATCTTTTCCATATAATGTGCAACCGTAAGCCGATTTTCCTTTTAATAATTGTCCTTTTTTACATTTTGGACAAGATTTACCTATAATACCTTTTTTTGAAGTTTTCTTGGAAGCCGGTTTACTGGCATTGGCTGGTTTGTTATTTGTGTAGCTTAATTTAGCTTGAACCTTTTCTGTTCTAACTTCGTACACCAAATGGTCTACCATTTTTTTCATGTTATTAATAAATGCTACAGCGCTATATTCACCTTTTTCTATGTCTTTTAGTTGTTTTTCCCAAAGTCCTGTTAGTTCTGCAGATTTTAATAATTCATTTTGAATTAAATCAATCAATTGAATACCCGTAACCGTTGGCAACACCTGTTTTTTATTACGTTTTATGTATTTACGTCTAAACAGCGTTTCAATAATATTAGCTCTTGTAGATGGACGACCAATACCATTTTCTTTCATTAAATCACGTAACTCGTCATCATCTACTTGTTTGCCTGCGGTTTCCATTGCACGCAATAAAGATGCTTCCGTATATTGTTTTGGTGGCTTGGTTTCTTTTTCTAAAAAAGAAGGCTCATGCGGACCTTTTTCGCCTTTTTCAAATGTAGGCAAAATGCCAGTTTCTTTAGTTGGCTTATCTTTAGTTTCAAAAACAACACGCCAACCTTTTTCAAGTATTTCTTTACCAGTGGTTTTAAAATTTACAGTTTCTGCTTTACCAATTACGGTTGTGTTTGATACTTTACATTCTGGATAAAACACCGCTATAAAACGTTTGGTAATAATATCGTAAACCTGTTGTTGATTATACTGCAAATTGGTTTGTACACCTGTTGGAATTATCGCATGGTGATCGGTTACTTTAGAATCGTCAAAAACCTTTTTTGATTTCTTAATTTTTTGACCTAAAAGTGGCTGAATTAATTGACTGTAATTAGTCAAGTTTTTTAATATTCCAGGTACTTTAGGATAAATATCGTTTGGAAGAAATGTAGTATCTACACGTGGATAGGTTACCACTTTCATTTCATATAACTTTTGAACTATTTTTAAGGTTTCTTCTGCCGAAAAGCCAAATTTTGTATTGCAATACACTTGTAAACCTGTTAGATCAAACAGTTTTGGTGCAAATTCATTTCCTTTCTTTTTAGTTATGCTTACAATTTCAAAATCATGTTCTTTAACGATATTGGCTAATTTTTCGCCATCTTCCATTTTAAGAAAACGTCCTTCTTCATAACTAAATAAGGTGTCACGATAAAGCGTTTGTAGTTCCCAATAGGGTTGTGGTTTAAAGTTTTCTATTTCTTTCCAACGGTTAACAACCATGGCTAGCGTTGGTGTTTGCACACGACCAATAGACAAGACTTGTTTATAACCACCATATTTTACGGTGTATAATCGGGTAGCATTCATCCCTAAAAGCCAATCACCAATTGCTCTAGAAAATCCTGCATAGTATAAGTTATCGTATTTTGTACTAGATTCTAATTTTTCAAAACCTTCTTTTATGGCTTCTGTGGTAAGAGAAGATATCCATAATCGTTTAACTTCACCTTTATAATTGGCTTGGTCTAAAACCCAACGTTGTATTAATTCTCCTTCTTGACCGGCATCACCACAATTTATTACAACGTCTGCTTTATCAAATAAGGATTTTACTATTTTAAATTGTTTTTTAATACCAGAATCGTTTGATACTTTGGTTTCAAACTTATCTGGCAACATGGGTAAGTTGTTTAAATCCCAACTTTTCCAATAGGGTTTATAATCGTTAGGTTCTTTTAGTGTGCATAAATGACCAAACGTGTAAGTTACCGCATAACCATTACCTTCAAAGTAGCCATCACGTTTGGTTTTGGCGCCTAAGACTTGAGCAATTTCTCTTGCCACACTAGGTTTTTCGGCTATACAGACTTTCATTTATATTAAAAAATTTAGTGTTGCAAATTAAATGAAATTGTTAAGTTTTGGAAGCAGTTTTATGACTAAGTTATTAACGGTTAATCACCACCAAACCATAAAACTTTTTTTAATTTCTCCGTTTGAAAATTTTAACCAAAGCATTGGCGCGTATTTTTCTTCATAAAATGTTTTTAATTGAGGAAGCATTTGCTCATAGTTATTCCAGTTTACATTTGGGTTTACATCTACTAACCAATCTAATTTTTTAGGAATATAAAATTTACAGTGTTTAAAATTTTCTAAGTTATTATAGTTGAAATAAAAGCCATAAACACAATCATTATTTAGTGTTTTAAGCATGATATTTTTGCCATAAGGCATAAAAATTTGAGCTTTAAAATAGATTTTCTGTTTTACATCTACTGCTTTTAGATTTAGTTGTTCTAAGTAAGGTGTTGTTGTGTTAGAATAGAGTAGTGGTAATTGCTTGTCTTTTAGCTTTTTTAGTTTTTGTGTTAAAGTATCTTTACGGTTTGGTCCAATACAATGATCAATTTCTGTCTCTCCAACAGTGGTGTCAAAAAGGTAGAATTTATATTGAATTTCTAGATGAAATGGCTTCTCTTCATCCAAATAAATAGCATCAATCTCTCCAATTGTTACTTTATTTTTATTTATAATTTGAAGATTTTCTGATAGTATTTTGATTGATTTAAATTGTTTTAACTCATCAAAAACAAAATGTTCTACCAATTGTCCTAGTCTTAACTTTTTAGTTATCAGCTTTGTAAAAACAAATTGTTGTGGTAAGGTTTTAGTAAAAGGTGTAATCCCTAGTACATCAGAATTAAATAGATGTGGCGTTTTAAAAAAACCACTAAAGTTATCTTTATAATTTTCAATTATTCTTGTCATATTAAGGGATAAATGTAATCAATAAATTTTTTTCGCTAATTATTCGTCATAAGTCTATTATCATTGTATTTTTGCACATCTTAAATTTTATAGAACTATTAATTAATGTCAGTCCAAACACAAGAATTACAAGAACGTACAGAAGGGAAAAGTTTATATAATTATCAAAAAGGAGCTATAGATAAGATTTTTACTTGTTTTGAAGAAGCACCAGATAATTATCACTTACTCTATCAATTACCAACCGGTGGTGGTAAAACAGTAATCTTTTCTGAAATTGTTAGACAATATCTTAAAACTAGAAAAAAACAAGTTTTAGTAATGACGCATCGTATAGAGCTTTGTAGACAAACCTCTAGAATGTTGTCTGAGTTTGGTGTGTCAAACAAAGTTATAGATAGTAAAGCAGATTTAAGTGATCAAGGTGACTATAATTGTTTTGTAGCAATGGTAGAAACTTTAAATAACCGTTTAAATGATAATAAACTTGATATTTCAGATATAGGTTTAGTTATTATTGATGAAGCACATTACAATAGTTTTACCAAATTATTTAAGTTTTTTGATAATTCATTTATACTTGGTGTTACAGCAACACCTTTAAGTAGTAATATTAACCTTCCTATGAAGGATAATTATAATGAGTTAATTGTAGGAGAAACCATACAATCTCTTATAGAAAACGAATTTTTAGCACGTGCCGAAATCTATAGCTATAATGTAGGTTTAACATCTTTAGTTGTTGGTGCTAATGGTGATTACACTGTAAAATCTTCGGAAGATTTATACACCAATACAGATATGTTAACTAAGCTTTTACAAGCTTATGAAGAGCGTTGTAAAGGAAAGAAAACATTAATATTTAATAATGGTATTAATACATCTTTGCATGTTTACGATACCTTTAGACGTGCTGGTTATAAAATTGCTCATCTTGATAATAACAATACAAAAAAAGAGCGTAAAGCTATTTTAAAATGGTTTAAAGAAACACCAGATGCTATCTTAACATCTGTAAGTATCTTAACTACTGGGTTTGATGAGCCTACAGTAGATTGTATCATGCTAAACCGTGCGACAAAATCATTAACATTATACTATCAGATGATTGGTCGTGGATCTCGTATTTTAGATAAAAAAGACAAGTTTACCGTTATAGATTTAGGTAATAACGTACATCGTTTTGGTGCATGGGGCGCAGATTTAGATTGGCACAAAATTTTCCGTTCTCCTAACTATTATTTAGATGGAATTTTAAGTGATGAAGAACTTGAAAATAATTTTAAATACGAAATGCCAGATGACATGCGTGAGCAGTTTAAAAACTCAGAACATGTATATTTTGACATCAAAAAAACCTATATAAACTCAATTAGAGCAGGAGAAAGTTCTAAAGTAGTATTAGAACGCTCTATTGCACAACACGCGCATATTTGTGTAGAAAATAGTGAAGATATGTGGGACGCCTTAGCTTTAGCAAAGCTTTTAGGAGATGATATTGATTATAGAATTGGCAGATACACAAAATGTATTAGTAAAAGTACACATAACTTTGTAGATTGGCTTAAAGACGATTATCGAAAAAAATTAAATGCTAAAATAAGATCTGAATTTGACGAAATCTATGAAGAAATTCATGGTTTTCCTCCTCCAGAAGAAGAATAAATTAATATATTAACAAGTCTAACGACTACAAATAAAATAATATGACTTTTAAAGACTTAGGCTTAGATAAAAACTATACAAAATCTTTGAAAGAGATTGGTATTAAAACACCAACCGAAATTCAAGAACAAGCCATACCTATACTATTAAGCAGTAATACAGACTTTGTTGGTTTAGCCCAAACAGGTACTGGTAAAACTGCAGCTTACGGTTTACCTTTACTACATAAAGTTGACCCTAAAAAAAGTCATGTTCAAGCATTAGTCTTATCTCCAACACGCGAGTTAGTTCAACAGATAAAAAAACAACTTTTTAAGTTTACTAAATACAATGCCAATCAAACTTTTGTAGAACCTGTTTATGGTGGCGAAAAGATAGATATACAGCTTAAAAATTTAGCTCGAACTACACATGTTATAGTGGCTACTCCTGGTCGTTTAGTAGATTTAATGCAGCGTGATGCTGTAGATTTATCTAACATTAAAACAATAGTTTTAGACGAAGCAGATGAAATGCTAAGCATGGGTTTTAAAAACGATTTAACAACTATATTAAACGCAATAAAAAGCAAAAAAAATACTTGGTTGTTTAGTGCTACAATGTCTAACGATTTAAAAGATATTGTAAAAAGATACATTGCAGATAATGCTATCCGTATTGAAATTGACAGAAATAGTATTGTCAATAAAAATATAAGCCACTTCTTTATAGAAACTTCAATTCATCAAAAAGCAAGTACAATAATGCAAATTTTAGATGAAAGAGCAGAAGAACGAGGTATTATATTTACACGTACAAAAGCAGGTGCACAAGCTTTAAAGCATCAACTACAAGTAGAAGGTTTTAATGTAGATGCATTAGAAGGCGATATGACCCAAAAAGATAGAGATAAGGTTATGCGTTCTTTTAAAAACGAATCTTTACAATTTTTAATTTCTACAGATGTATCGGCTAGAGGTATAGATGTTAATGACGTTAGCTTTATTATCCATCATCAACTACCAGAACATTTAGAATATTATACACATCGTAGTGGTAGGACAGCAAGAGGCGGTAAAAAAGGAGTTTCAATTGCTTTAATTTTACCAAGTGAACATAGCGAGGTAACTAAGGTAGAACAAGCACTAGATATTAAAATGAAACAAATAACAGTTTAATATAACAATAAAAAAAGCGACCAAAATAGGTCGCTTTTTTTATTGTTATATCTTAATGATGGGTTTTCATTTTACCCTTTCGTTTAGCTAATTGATTATCTAATTCTCTAACAGCTTCACTTACACTTTTATGAAAAGTATCTTTACTATCTTTAGCAAATAATCTAGGTCCTGGAGCACTTAATCTAATACTAGATATCATTCCTGTTTTATCATCACTAGTATTTTCTACTTTAAAAAAAACATCAGCTCTAACTAAAAATTCATACTTATTAAAAAGTTTTTGTACTTTTTCTGTTGTGTATTCTTCTAAAGCCTTACTAGCCTTTACATTGTCATATTCAAATTTTATATCCATATTATTTTGGTATTAAAGTTCCTTTTAAAGATAATTAAAATAGATTTTTTTTCATATCGTTTTATTAAAAATTTAAGACAATTAAATATTGTTTATCTTTAGGCTTCAATCAAATATATAATTTAATGAGACTCTTAAAAACTTTATCCGTTTTGTCTGTATTTGCATTTATCTCATGCAACAATTCAGACTCAAAAACGCAAGTATCTAAAGCAGAAACTGCTGTAGATTTTAAAATTGATTATGAAAAATTCACTTTAGATAATGGCTTAGAAGTTATTCTTCATGAAGATCATTCAGATCCAATTGTTGCTGTTGCAACCATGATGCATGTTGGATCTAACCGAGAAAAACCAGGTAAAACAGGATTTGCCCACTTTTTTGAACATATGAGTTTTAACGACTCTGAAAATGTACCTGTAGGCGCTAACAGAAAAATGATTCCAGAATGGGGCGGAAGTCGTAATGGAGGAACATGGAGTGACGGTACCGTATATTACGAAGTGGTGCCAAAAGACGCTTTTGAAAAAATATTATGGATAGATTCAGACCGTTTTGGATACATGATTAATACGGTAACCAAAGAGGCTTTAGAGCGTGAAAAACAAGTTGTAAAAAATGAAAAACGTCAACGTGTAGATAATTCTCCTTATGGATATACAGATGAAGTTATTAGAAAAAATTTATATCCAGAAGGACATCCTTACAGTTGGACAGTAATAGGATCCTTACCAGATTTGCAAGCAGCTACATTAGAAGATGTTAAAGAGTTTTATAATCAATACTATGGCGCAAGTAATGCATCTTTAGTAATTGCAGGTGATATTGATGTAGAAGAAACTAAAAAATTAGTAAAAAAATGGTTTGGAGAAATACCAAGCGGACCAGAAGTTGAAGAGTTAAATTTTG
Source organism: Mesoflavibacter sp. (assembly GCF_964226795.1). Taxonomy (NCBI): domain Bacteria; kingdom Pseudomonadati; phylum Bacteroidota; class Flavobacteriia; order Flavobacteriales; family Flavobacteriaceae; genus Mesoflavibacter; species Mesoflavibacter sp. The sequence continues at coordinate 2,094 of NZ_CAXQQP010000003.1, read as the reverse complement.
AACCAGTTAAATTAGATAGTGTTAAAGCATTGTACTTTGAAGACAACTTTGCAAAATTACCAGAATTACGTATGGTAATACCAACAGTTAAAGAATACCATGAAGACACTTATGCTTTAAATATTTTAGGGCAAATATTAAGCGGAAGTAAAAAATCGCCTTTATATAATGTTATTGTAGAAGAAGAAAAATTAGCTCCAGGAGTTAGCTCTTACCAAAGCAGTAGTGAACTTGCAGGAGAATTTGTATTTAGAGTTCGTGCAAATGCTAATACAGATTTAGATAGCGTTAAGCTAGCTATTGAAGAAGGCTTAAAACGTTTTGAAACAAATGGAGTAAATGAAAAAGAATTAAAACGTATTAAAGCAGAGTTAGAAACTCAGTTATATCAAGGTGTTAGTACGGTTTTAAATAAAGCATTTCAATTAGTGCAAGATAACGAGTTTGGTGGTGATCCAAGCTACATTACAAAAACAGCAAATTTAACTAATGCTGTTACAGCAGAAGACGTTATGCGTGTTTACAACCAGTATATAAAAGGTAAAAACTACGTAATGACCAGTTTTGTGCCTAAAAATCAAATAGACTTGGCAGTAACAAATAGCAAAGAAGCAGAAGTTTGGATTGAAGAAGTAAAACAAAACGTTGCTAACGAAGAAGTAAGTCAAGGAGAAGAAGCTGTTTACGAAAAAACACCAAGTAAATACGATAGAAGTGAACCGCCTTTTGGAGAATTACCAGTATTTAAATCTCCAGACATTTGGAAAGGTCAATTAGCTAACGGTATGGATTTATATGGTATAGAAAATACAGAAGTTCCATTAGTTCAGTTTGATATTACAATTCCAGGCGGACAACTTTTAGACCCAAAAGGAAAAGAAGGTGTTGCAAGCTTATTTAGTGATGTAATGATGCAAGGTACTGCAACAAAATCTCCTGCAGATTTAGAAGAAGCTATTGGATTGTTAGGTGCTAATATATATATGTATAGCAGTGATGAAGATTTTCATATCGCTGGTTCATGTTTAACTAAAAACTTTGAAGAAACTATTAAGCTAGTTAAAGAGATTATCTTAGAACCACGTTGGGACGACAAAGAATTTGACCGTCTAAAACAAGCTTTAGAAACAAATTTAAAAGGACGTGAAGCTAATCCAAATGCTATTGCAAGCAATGTTTACAGTCAATTGTTATATGGCGAAGATAGCCGTTACGGTATCCCAAGTTCTGGTACTTTACAAAGCACTAAAGACATTACTATGGAAGACATGAAAACTTATTACAAAAATTTAGTACCAAGTCAAGCTACTTTCCATATTGCTGGAGATGTTAATAAAGACGAAACTGTTGCAGCACTTCAACCATTAAACCAATGGAAAGGAGAAGCGGTTTCTATTCCAGAAGCTGATGTTAAAACAAATGACACTGCAGGAAAACTATATTTTGTAGATGTTCCAAACGCAAAACAATCTGTATTATATATAGGTAAACTAGCCTTATCTGGTAAAGATGAAGATGCTAATAACTTAGATTTTGCTAACGAAATTTTAGGTGGCGGCTCTAGCGGAAGGTTATTCCAAACCCTAAGAATTGGTAAAGGATATACTTACGGTGCATATTCTAGTATTTCGCAAGCTAATATTATTAGTCCTTTTACAATCAGAACAAGCGTACGTGCTAATGCTACTTTAAAATCTTTAGAAATTATTAAAAATATGGTTAAAGATTATGAAAATAGTTTTTCAGAAAATGAAGTAGAACTTACTAAAAACAAAATCTTAAAAGGAAACACAAGAGCATACGAAAGTTTAGGTGCACAATTAGGCATTTTAAGACAAATGAGTAAATACGATAGAGCAGAGGATTACCTTGATAAAAATCAAGAAGAGTTAATTAACATGACACTGCAAGACTATAAGTCAATTATTAATAAATATATGGATGAAGAAGACTTAACTTATTTAGTCGTTGGTGATAAAGCTACACAGTTTGAAGAAGTTAAAAAGCTTGGTAAACCTGTTATAGAACTTGATGTTTATGGTAATAAGCTATAAACATAAAATATATTAGTAAAAAGGCGCAACTTAGGTTGCG
>NZ_CAXQQP010000002.1:0-194014 GCF_964226795.1 Mesoflavibacter sp. | reverse complement strand
CAATTCCATTAGGATATTTCGGTGGATTGGGAGCAGCTTCAAAAAATGGAATCTTATTTAAAGGTGCTTCATTTTTAGATGCAATGACCAAGATAAATACTTTGGTAATGGACAAAACAGGAACCGTTACCAAAGGTGTTTTTAAAATCAAAGAAGTAAAAGCAATTGGTTGGAATGAAACCGAATTTATGCAATACTTAATGGCGATGGAAGAACAATCCACGCATCCAATTGCTAAAGCCATTTTAGAGTACAAAGCTGAAGGTGAAGATTTTGAAGCACAAGACGTTTCTGAAGTTGCAGGTAAAGGTTTAAAAGGCATTGTAAATGGTAAAACAGTTTTAGTAGGTAATAAAGCCTTAATGACTGCGAATAATATTAATGTTCCAACGGAAACGGAATCTATTGTAGAATCGATAGTGTTGGTAGCAATCGATAATCAATTTGCAGGTTTTGTAGTAATAGCAGATGAATTAAAGGAAGATGCAAAAGAAACAATTACTAATTTACATAAAGTAGGCATTAAAAATATTATGATGCTTTCCGGTGATAAAGATTCCATTACGCAACAAGTCGCTAAAGAGTTGAACATCGAAAATGCTAAAGGTGGTTTGCTACCAGAAGATAAATTAAACGAAGTTGAAATTTTAAAGAAAAATCCTGAAAACAAAGTAGCTTTTATAGGTGATGGTATTAATGACGCACCAGTTTTAGCAGCAAGTAACGTTGGTATTGCAATGGGTGGTTTAGGGAGCGATGTAGCTATTGAAACAGCAGATGTTATCATTCAAACAGACCAACCTTCAAAAGTAGTAAGAGCCATTAAAATAAGTCGTTCTACACGTAAAATTGTTTGGCAGAATATCATTTTAGCATTTGGTGTTAAAGTTATTGTCTTAATTTTAGGAGCAGGTGGTTTAGCTACAATGTGGGAAGCAGTTTTTGCAGATGTAGGAGTAGCATTATTAGCAATTTTAAATGCAGTTAGATTACAACGAATGAGTTGGGATTAAGCAGATTAATCAATTAAACTTCTGTTAAACAAAATCAATAGTTGTTAAAATTTCGTAACTTCGCAATCAATATGAAGCAGATTTTCCATAAAATAATGTCTTTAGCAATGACTTTTGTAGTGTTATTCTCTACAATGTCATTTACTGTGAATATGCATTATTGTGGAGATACTTTAGTAGAATCTGCTATCTTTCAAAAAGCCAAAGGTTGCGGAATGGAAATGGAAAAGCCTTCAACCGAAGAATGTTCTATTACCAAGAAAAATTGTTGTGATGATAAACAATTAGCAATTGAAGGTCAAGACGAATTACAATTGCAAGTTGACAAAATCACGTTTGAGCAACAAGTATTCATCGCTTCATTTGTTTATACTTACATTAACCTTTTTGAAGGTTTAGACAGTAATGTATCTACCTACGAAGAATACAAACCACCACTCGTCATAAGGCAACTCTACAAGATTGACGAGACATACTTAATTTGATTTTTAAACAATAGACTCTTTTATCCTATGACTGCAATGTCGTAAGGATAATTTACTGTATTCGGTGTTTTTACAACACTATTGTCTAATTGTTTAAAATCAATCATATGCTAAATAAAAGCATCAAATTTTTAATAGAAAACAAACTCGTTGCAGTTTTACTACTTGTCCTTTTTATTGGATGGGGAACTGTTAATGCACCTTTTAATTGGGATACAGGATTTTTGCCAAGTAACCCTGTAGCAGTAGATGCTATTCCCGATATAGGTGAAAATCAACAAATCGTATTTACCAAGTGGGATGGTCGTTCCCCACAAGATATAGAAGACCAAATAACCTATCCATTAACCACATCATTATTGGGTATTCCTGGAGTGAAAACCATTCGTAGTTCCTCTATGTTTGGGTTTTCAAGCATCTATATCATTTTTGAAGAGGATATAGAATTTTACTGGAGCAGAAGTCGTATTCTCGAAAAACTTAATTCCTTACCAAGTGGTTTATTGCCCGAAGGTGTTAATCCTGCTTTGGGTCCAGATGCTACAGGATTAGGACAAATATTTTGGTACACGCTTGAAGGTCGTGACAAAAACGGAAATGTAACTGGTGGTTGGGATTTGCAAGAGTTACGCAGTATTCAGGATTACTATGTAAAGTATGCGTTGTCCTCTGCAAGTGGTGTTTCAGAGGTTGCTTCTATTGGTGGCTATGTTCAGGAGTATCAAGTAGACGTAAATCCAGAACTAATGCGTCAGTATAATATTGGATTGCATCACGTTGTAAAAGCGGTTAAGGAAAGTAATAAGGATATTGGTGCACAGACTTTGGAAATTAACCAAGCCGAATATTTAGTTCGTGGTTTGGGGTATGTAAAATCCATTGCAGATATTGAAAATGCTGTAGTTGATTCTGAAAATTTCACTTCAATAAAAATTAAAGACATTGGAAAAGTTTCATTAGGTCCAGCAACAAGACGAGGTTTATTGGATAAAGAAGGTGCTGAAGTTGTTGGTGCTGTTGTGGTGGCTCGTTATGGAGCAAACCCAATGGAAGTCATTAATAACGTAAAGGAAAAAATTAATGAATTAAGTGCAGGATTACCTTCAAAAGTTTTGGCAGATGGAAGAACATCACAAGTTACCATAGTGCCTTTTTATGACAGAACAGAATTGATACAAGAAACTTTAGGTACACTCAATGAAGCCTTAACTCTTGAAATATTGATTACCATTTTGGTTATAATCATTATGGTGTTTAATCTTCGAGCTTCTGTCTTGATTTCAGGATTATTACCAGTTGCAGTCTTAATGGTATTTATTGCGATGAAACTCTTTGGCGTCGATGCTAATATTGTCGCATTATCTGGTATTGCAATTGCTATCGGAACAATGGTCGATGTTGGTGTTATACTATCAGAAAATATCATTCGGCATTTAGATGAAGATGATGGAACACAATCCATTAATACAGTAGTTTACAACGCAACAGCCGAAGTTTCTGGTGCAATCGTAACCGCAGTAATGACTACAATTATAAGTTTCATTCCTGTATTTACAATGATTGGCGCTGAAGGTAAATTGTTCAGACCATTAGCATTCACAAAAACCTTTGCATTAACAGCTTCAATAATTGTAGCATTGTTTTTAATTCCACCTTTTGCAGCGTTTTTATTCAGAAAGAAAAGCATAAAAACGCATTTTAAATATGCTTTAAATGGCGTTTTAATAGTATTAGGGATAATAGCAATAATCTATGGTTATTGGTTAGGATTAATATTGATAGCTTTTGGTATCACAGCATTGTTAAGTACTCAAAATAAAATAACAGAAAAACAATCCAACTTAATTAATATCATAATATGTACAACTGCAATAGTATTTCTGTTAGCCGAATATTGGAGACCGTTAGGCGTTGATAAAAGTATCTTCTGGAATCTCATTTTTGTGAGTGTTATTTGCTTTGGTTTATTAGGTATTTTCTCATTATTTATCAAATATTACACACGTATTTTAAGGTGGTGTTTAGATAATAAGTTATTGTTTTTATCTGCACCAACTGTTATTGTAATTGCAGGTTTTTTCATTATGAAAAATACAGGTAAAGAGTTTATGCCATCATTAAATGAAGGCTCATTTCTACTAATGCCAACCTCGATGCCTCATTCTGGCGTAGAAGAAAACAAACGTGTTTTACAGCAATTAGATATGGCAGTAGCCAGTATTCCAGAGATTGAAACCGTAGTTGGTAAGGCAGGAAGAACAGAATCAGCTTTAGACCCAGCACCACTTTCAATGTATGAAAATATCATTCAGTACAAACCAGAATATATGCTGAATGAAAACGGACAACGCCAACGCTATAAAGTGAATGATGATGGCTTTTTTGAATTGAAGGATGGTCGTTTCATTGCAAATCCTAATAATTCCGAAAACGTCATTTTTAGCACTATAAAAAGGTCTCAATTAATTGAAGATGATGATGGCGAGTACTATCGTAATTGGCGACCAGAAATACAGTCACCAGACGATATTTGGAATGAAATCGTAAGAGTTACAAAGTTACCAGGTGTTACATCTGCACCAAAACTACAACCTATTGAAACCCGATTAGTAATGCTTCAAACAGGAATGCGAGCACCAATGGGAATTAAAGTTAAAGGTCAAGACTTAAAGCAAATAGAAGCGTTTGGAGTGCAATTAGAAAACATTATCAAGGAAGCTGAAGGTGTTAAAAAAGAAGCTGTTTTTGCAGACCGTATTGTTGGTAAACCCTATTTGTTAATTGATATTGATAGAGAGAAAATTGCACGTTATGGCATTTCTATACAAGATGTTCAAGATGTATTAAAAGTAGCAGTTGGTGGTATGGTATTAACTCAAACGGTTGAGGGTCGAGAGCGATATGGTGTTCGAGTGCGATACCCAAGAGAATTACGAGCAAACCCAACCGACTTAAAACAGATTTATGTGCCAGTAGAAAAAGGAAGTCCTGTGCCATTAAGCGAATTGGCAACTATAAGATACGAACAAGGTCCACAAGTCATTAAAAGTGAAGATACTTTTTTAGTAGGCTATGTCTTGTTTGATAAAATGGATGGTTTTGCAGAAGTCAATGTCGTAGAAAATGCACAAGCACTAATCCAAGAAAAGATAGATTCTGGTGAATTGATAGTTCCAAAAGGAATCAACTATGCATTCACAGGAACGTATGAAAATCAGTTACGCGCAGAAAAAACCTTGTCGGTTGTTGTACCGTTAGCATTAGCCATCATTTTTTTAATTCTGTATTTCCAATTCCGTTCTGTAGGGACATCACTAATGGTATTCACAGGTATCGCAGTAGCGTTTGCAGGTGGTTTTATAATGATTTGGCTCTATGGTCAAGGTTGGTTTTTAAACTTCAATTTCTTTGGTGAAAACCTACGCGATTTATTCCAAATGCACCCAATCAATTTAAGTGTTGCAGTTTGGGTTGGGTTTATTGCACTCTTCGGTATAGCAACCGATGATGGTGTAGTAATGGCAACTTATTTAACCCAAACATTCGATAGAAACACACCAGATAATAAAAAGGAAATTAGAGCATCAGTTGTTGAAGCAGGTGAAAAACGAATCAGACCGTGTTTAATGACTACAGCTACTACAATTTTGGCATTATTACCAGTATTAACCTCTACAGGACGAGGAAGCGATATAATGATACCTATGGCAATACCAAGTTTTGGTGGAATGCTTATAGCCTTAATAACCTTATTTGTAGTTCCAGTATTATATAGCTGGAAAGCCGAATTTCAACTTAAAAGAACTGTAAAATGAAAAAGATAAAATCACACATAAAAACAGTCTTTATTCTTTGTTCGTTATTCTTTGTTCTCATTGGAAATGCACAACAATTAGAAACACTTATAGATGAAGCCTTAACAAACAATCCAGAAATTCAAAAGTTTGAGTTACAATACAAAAGAGCTTCTGAAAAAGTAAACGAAGTCAATACCATTCCTAATACCGAATTTGGTGTTGGTTACTTTGTAAGTGAACCGGAAACCAGAACAGGTGCACAACGCTTTAAAGTATCTGCTAAACAAATGTTACCGTGGTTCGGAACCATTACATCGAGAGAAAATTATGTGAGTTCATTGGCAGATGCTAAATACGAGGACATTGTTATCGCAAAGCGAAAACTAATTGCTTCGGTATCACAATCCTATTATAATCTATACGCCAATAAAGCAAAGCAAGAGGTCTTAACAGAAAACATCAAACTATTAGAAACTTATGAGACGTTGGCATTAACTTCTGTTGAGGTTGGTAAAGCATCCGCAGTAGATGTGTTGCGTTTGCAAATGCGTCAAAACGAAATGCAACAACTAAAAGACGTATTGCAACAACAATTTTTAGCAGAACAAACTAACTTCAATAATCTATTGAATAGAGATAATGATGTTACCGTGAATGTGGTAGATAGTTTAATGATACCTTCTGAAGACTTTGATATTACTTCTGAAAATTTAGCATTACATCCTGAATTACTGAAATATGATAAACTCTATCAATCCATAGAGCAATCAGAATTATTAAATCAAAAAGAAAGCAGTCCAATGATTGGTTTTGGATTAGATTATATCAATGTTTCCGAAAGACCAAATATGGATTTCAGCGATAACGGAAAGGATATTGTAATGCCAATGGTTTCGGTATCTATCCCAATTTTCAATAAAAAATATAAATCGCAAACCAAACAAAATGATTTGCAACAGCAAGAAATAACAGCTCAAAAACAGGAACGTTTAAATTCTTTGGAAACGCTTTTAGATAAAGCGATTAACGAACGCATTTCTGCAAGAATAAGTTATGCTACCCAAACCAAAAACCTAAAGCAAGCTAAAGATGCAGAAGACATTTTAATCAAAAGCTACGAAACAGGAACGATTGATTTTAATGATGTTTTGGATATTCAAGAGTTGCAGCTAAAGTTTCAAATGAACCAAATAGAATCTGTGAAGACCTACTATGTGCAAAGTACAATCATTAATTATTTAACACAGCAATAATGAAACACACATATCACATACACGGAATGACTTGCAACGGTTGTCGCAGTCACGTTGAAGAAACGCTCTCTAAAATAGAAGGTGTTTCAAAAGCAACAGTCGATTTAGATAAGGCAGAAGCTACCATCGAAATGGAATCGCATATTCCCATAGAAACTTTTCAAGAAGCCTTAAAAAAGGATGGTGACAGATACAGTATTCATAAACAAGGTGAACAACATCAGCATTCAAATGATAAAAAGAAAGAGCAACCCAAAGGAAAAGGCACAGGCACATTTTATTGTCCTATGCATTGCGAAGGCGATAAAACTTATGATGAACCAGGCGATTGTCCTGTTTGCGGAATGGATTTGGTGGAAGAACAAAATCTATCAGCAACTTCAAAGGAACAATGGACGTGTCCTATGCATCCAGAAATTGTCAAAGACGAAGCAGGTTCGTGTCCTATTTGTGGGATGGATTTAGTGCCAATGGAAGCAGATAGTTCAGCAGAAGAAAAAACGTATAAGAAGCTATTAAAGAAATTTTGGATAGCATCTGTATTCACATTACCTATTTTCTTAATTGCTATGAGCGAAATGCTTAATAACAATCCATTGTATAATATAATGGAACAGAAAAATTGGAATTGGATTCAATTTGCACTATCCATTCCAGTTGTTTTTTATGCTACTTGGATGTTCTTTGAGCGTGCTTATAAAAGCATAAAAACGTGGAATCTCAATATGTTTACACTTATTGGAATCGGTGCAGGTGTGGCTTGGTTATTTAGTGTATTTGGGATGTTGTTTCCAGATGTATTTCCTGAACAATTTAAAACTGAATCAGGTGCAGTTCACGTCTATTTTGAAGCAGCAACAGTTATTCTAACGTTAGTGCTTTTAGGTCAGTTGTTAGAAGCTCGTGCGCATAGTAAAACCAATTCGGCAGTAAAAGAGTTACTAAAGTTAGCACCTAATAAAGCCATAAAAATAGTAGATGGTGAAGAAATTGAAGTCAGTATTGACGAGATAGAACTTAATGATATTCTAAAAGTGAAACCAGGAGATAAAATTCCTGTAGATGGTGTGATAACTGAAGGCGAAACAACTATTGATGAATCTATGATTACAGGCGAACCTATTCCTGTAAACAAATCTCAAGAAGATAAAGTAAGTAGCGGAACCATTAATGGGAATCAATCCTTTTTAATGAAAGCAGAAAAGGTAGGAAGTGACACTTTATTATCACAAATCATTCATATGGTTAATGATGCCAGTAGAAGTCGTGCACCTATTCAAAATTTAGCAGATAAAGTTTCAGGCTATTTTGTGCCAGTTGTAGTTCTTATTTCTATTATCACATTTATTGTATGGTCTATTTGGGGACCAGAACCAGTTTATGTGTATGCGTTTGTCAATGCAATTGCAGTACTAATCATTGCTTGTCCTTGTGCTTTAGGTTTAGCAACACCAATGTCTGTAATGGTTGGTGTGGGTAAAGGTGCTCAAAATGGTGTATTGATTAAAAATGCTGAAGCTCTTGAAAAAATGGATAAGGTAAATACGCTTATCGTTGACAAGACAGGAACAATTACCGAAGGAAAACCAACAGTTGAAACCGTTGGTGCTTTTAATGATGCTTTAAGCGAAAAAGAAGTGTTACAGTACATCGTGTCATTAAATACCAATAGCGAACATCCTTTAGCAGAAGCGACAGTTAAATATGGCAAAGAACACAACGCAGAAATTTTAAAGTCCGAAGATTTTAGTGCTGTTACAGGAAAAGGTGTTGAAGCTAAAATTGATGGAAAAAATGTAGCATTAGGTAATCCTAAAATGATGGAATATGCCAAAGCAGATATTACCTCTAAAATGAAAGACGAAGCTAAATCTTACCAAAAACAAGGCAAAACAGTTTCTTATTTGTCAATAGATGAAACCGTAGTTGGATATGTAGTTATAGGCGATAAGATAAAAGAAACAAGTGCTAAAGCCATTAAATCACTTCAAGATAAAGGGATAGATGTAATAATGCTAACAGGTGATAATCACGATACAGCACAAGCAGTAGCATCAGAACTAAATCTTGCAGATTTTAAAGCCAGTATGCTACCAGAAGACAAACTCAAAGAAGTAGAGAAACTACAAAAAAATGGAAAAGTAGTTGCTATGGCAGGTGATGGAATTAATGATGCACCAGCATTGGCAAAAAGTGATGTAGGTATTGCAATGGGAACAGGAACAGATGTAGCGATAGAAAGTGCTATGATAACTTTAGTAAAAGGCGATTTACACGGTATTGTAAAAGCAAAAAATTTGAGTAATGCTGTAATGAAGAACATTAAGCAAAACCTATTTTTTGCACTTATCTACAACACTTTAGGTGTACCTATTGCAGCAGGTGTGTTGTTTCCATTCTTCGGAATACTACTCTCGCCAATGATAGCAGCTTTAGCAATGAGTTTTAGCTCTGTTTCGGTAATAGGTAACGCATTACGATTAAGAACAAAAAACATTTAATTATATGCAGAAAACAGTTTTCAAAATATCAAAAATGGATTGTCCTTCTGAAGAAAATCTAATCAAAATGAAACTTTCTGATATAGATGGTATCAAACAACTTGATTTTAATTTAGAAGAAAGAATCTTAACACTATATCATAATTCAAATGTAAATGAAATTGGTAATGCCTTAAAAGAATTAAAATTAAATGAAAGTTTAATCAGTTCAGAAGATACCGACACAATTATTACTGAATCTACAAGGAGTCAATCCAAACTGTTGTGGACAGTTCTAATCATCAATTTTGCATTTTTTATTATTGAAATGAGTACAGGACTTATTTCAAAATCAATGGGATTAGTTGCTGATAGTTTAGATATGTTGGCAGATTCATTTGTTTATGGATTGAGTTTAATAGCGGTTGGTGGTACAGTTTTAAAAAAGAAACGTATTGCAAAATATGCAGGCTATTTTCAGATAACACTTGCAATTATCGGAATCGTTGAGGTAATACGTCGGTTTTTAGGCTATGAATCGCTACCTGTATTTTCAACAATGATTATCGTTTCAGTATTTGCTTTGATTGCAAATGGCATTTGCTTGTACCTCTTACAAAAATCTAAAAGTCAAGAAGCACATATGCGTGCCAGTATGATTTTTACCTCTAATGATATTATAATAAATCTTGGCGTAATTACAGCAGGCGTTTTAGTCAATTGGCTGCATTCTGGTATTCCAGATTTAATTATAGGAATCATTGTATTTGGATTGGTGATACAAGGTGCATTCAGGATATTAAAATTAAGTAAGTAAAAAGTTTAACTATAAAATCAAAAAATATGGAAAATTCAAAAGAACACTCAAACAAAGGAAATTACAAAACCTTCTTTATAATGTTGGCTTGCTCATTTGTAGCAATGTACATCACAATGTACTTAAACACCTATTCCATAGACCACGTATGGTTTAGTTTAACACGATTCTATATGACGTGTTTAGGAATTTCAACAATGGCAGTAATAATGTGGTTTTTTATGCGAAAAATGTATAATGATAAAAAGAAGAATATCGCCATACTTGCAGGTAGTTTTATTCTGTTTGTAGGTGCATTAGGGTTGGTAAGAACACAAGCACCAATTATTGGTGATGTCCTTTGGATGAAAGCAATGATACCGCATCATTCTATCGCTATTTTAACAAGTGAAAGAGCAGATATTCAAGACCCAGAAGTTAAGAAATTAGCAGAAGACATTATAAAAGCACAACGTAAAGAAATAGAAGAAATGAAAGCAATGATAAAACGATTAGAGAATGAAAAATAATAAAATAGTCATATATATTGGCATACTCGTAGTAGGTGTGTTATTGGGTTGGTTGCTTTTTGGTGGCTCATCAAATGAAGAAATAGACCATAATCACGATGCGGTTGCAGCAACCAATCAAATGTGGACGTGTTCTATGCATCCACAGATTATGCAACCAGAGCCAGGCGACTGCCCCATTTGTGGTATGGATTTAATTCCTGCGGAAAGCGGAAGTGATGGCTTAATGGCAGACCAATTTAAACTAACAGAAAATGCGATGGCATTAGCCAATATTCAAACAACTGTTGTAGGCAAGGGAAATGTTGAAGGCAACACCATAAAGTTATCTGGTAAAATTGCTGAAAACGAAGAAGCCAATGCAGTACAGGTAAGTTATTTCGCTGGAAGAATTGAACGTTTGAATGTGAGTTTTACAGGTGAAGAAGTTCGTAAAGGTCAATTATTGGCAACCATTTATTCGCCAGAACTCTATGCAGCACAACAAGAATTAATTACAGCAGCATCTTTAAAAGAATCACAACCTGCTTTATACAAAGCAGTCCGTAATAAATTGAAATTATGGAAGCTCTCTGAAAATCAAATCAATCAGATTGAAGAAACAGGAAAAGTGAAAGAAAACTTTCCTGTTTATGCAACCTTTTCGGGTACTGTTACTGAAAAATTAGTAGAGCAAGGCGATTACATTAAACAAGGTCAACCCTTATTAAAAATTGCCAATCTCAACACAGTTTGGGGAAATTTTGATGTGTATGAAAATCAGATTGACCGCTTTAAAAAAGGACAGGAAGTGATGATAACAACCAATGCTTATCCTAATAAAGAGTTTAAAGGTAAAGTAGATTTCATTGACCCAGTTTTAAACACGAAAACAAGAACTGTAACCTTACGTGTTGTTTTAAGCAATAAGGACGATGTATTTAAACCAGGAATGTTTGTAACCGCAAATATTGAAGGCAGTACAGCTAAAAATGATGAAGTATTATCAATTCCTGCATCTTCTGTATTATGGACAGGTGAACGTTCTGTGGTGTACCTTAAAACAAATCCAGACCAACCTATTTTTGAAATGCGTGAAATTAAATTAGGCAATCAAATTGGTAATGAATATGAAGTTGTAGAAGGATTATTTGTTGGAAATGAAATAGTGACTAACGGTACATTTACGGTTGATGCAGCAGCACAATTACAAGGGAAAAAGTCTATGATGAATAAAGATGGTGGTAAAGTAATGACTGGACACGAAGGTCATTTAGGTATGGATAACAATGCATCTAACAAAGAAAGTGACCACACTAATATGAATGAGCGTTTGGAAGTATCAGCGAAATTTCAAGAGCAGTTAAAAGCTGTTTTCAATGCGTATATCAATTTAAAAGATGCTTTAGTAAAAGAAGATTCAAAAAGTACTTCAACAAGCACAAAAACTTTATTAAATGAATTGAACAAAGTAGATATGAAATTGTTGTCAGATAATAAGGCGCATAACCATTGGATGTCATTAGAAGGCGAAATAAAATCTTCTGCAACTTCAATTTCTGAAACGTCCGATATAGAATCACAAAGAGACCATTTTAAACATTTATCATCACATCTAATCAATGCTGTACAACTATTTGGTGTCAATGAAAAGGTTTATGTGGAATTTTGTCCAATGGCAGATAACAATAATGGTGCATATTGGTTGAGCAAAGAAGAAAAAGTAATCAACCCATATTTTGGTGAAGCAATGCTAACCTGTGGAGAAGTAAAACAAGTAATAGAATAATAACAATTAAATTTTTAAACAATGAAAAAAGTAATTTTAAGTGTAGCTGTAATAGCAGCATTAGGTTTAACAAGTTGTAAAAACGAAACCAAAAAAGAAACAGAAACCACAACTACTGAAATGTCTAAAGATATGGCAATGACAGACCTGTCTTTTGGTGTAAGAGGAAATTGCGGAATGTGTAAAAACACTATCGAAAAAGCAGCTAACGGTGTTGAAGGTGTAGCAAGTGCTAATTGGGATGTCGATAAGAAGAAGATTGATGTGTCTTTTGATGATACAAAAACCGATGCAATGGCAATCCATAAAGCAATCGCAGCTTCAGGATATGATACCGAAAAAGTAGCAGGTGATGAAGAAGCATATGATGGTTTACCAGGTTGTTGTAAATACGACCACGAAATGATGATGAATCAATCTGGTGAAGAAAAAAGTGATGACCATTCAAATCACGACCATTAAACAAAAATGAAAGAGTCTTTTTCGGAAGGCTCTTTTTTTATTCCCCACAACCCAAAACCCAGTTTTTTCGTACCTCAAAATCCTCTGTCTTTTGTGTTGTTCCGCGCGCCAATGCATAATTGGTTTTATGTCATAATACTTGTAGCCAACGCTATAATGGCACATTGCTTGTTTTATTTAAACGTCGTTATTTTATAAAATTGGTACAATAAAAAAGCAAAGAGCCATTGCCAACGCTCAAACAATTATTACGCCACAAAACCAATCCCAAGCTATGTTACATAATAGAAGTTATAGGAGCAAAAATCCTTTCAATGGTTGCCTACGGCGTTTTATTATATTTTCGTCGCTATAACTGCTATTATGTAAAATATCCGCTATTCCAACGCTCACATCCGAACTTCTAACTACATTTTCAACAAACATTAAACAGTCGAACATTCAAAAGGGTAACGTTAATTTATTATAATATTCGTTATCTCATTCAACTGCACAAAACCATCGTTAAGTCCAAGTATTCCTTACCTCAAGTCTTTGTTTGTTTCATTTCGTTAACAAATATTAATGTCCACTTTTCCCCACCACCCAAGAAATAGGATATAAAAAAATAGGTTTAGAATATGTAGTAATACGCCATAGCACATTACTTTTTATCGTGCCTCAAAAAAGCAATAAGCTATTGTCTAAAAGTCCTGTATAAGTAGCTTGTTTAAATGCTGTTTTATCAAACAACTATTTAAAACGCTACATATACAAACGCTTCATCCAACGCTCAAATACGAACTGAAACCTATTTTTTTAAGTGTTAATTCCCCAGAAAAGTTAAAAGTAAATTGAATCAAGTTTAAACCGATTTGAAATATTAAAATAAAAAAAAATGGCAAATATATGTGGCTACCTCTGCCAACCGCACAAGGCTATAAAGGTCAAGCCCTACGGGTTTTGAATAAAACTTTTTTTCAATACCCTTTTTCTTTTGATTTAGACATTCAACTCAAAAAACTTTTATCCAAAAACCTTGACAGCCTTACCCACGCGACAACAACTATGGCTATCTTTTTTCTTTTCAAAAAAAATAATGGCGCGAAGCGTAGCGAAGCAATTTTAAATTGGATAGCTATGTCAACTTTTGAACTAAAAACACACCAAGTCGGAAAGACTTACTCGAACCCTCATTTTTTCATTCTAAACAAAGGTCTAAACAGCGGAAAACCACTCTTAAAATCCTGTGCTAACTGTTTCGTTGTCACTACTACAACAGAAGAGGTAAAACACACACTTTTTCACTTATCTATGATGTTGCAAATAGGCGGTTTTTACGCTTACTATTTAAAAGGTAGTGTTATTCCGTTTATTTCAATAGATGATTGTAGGAACACTTTGAAAAACAGCTACAGCTCATTGTTTTATGATGCAATTCAGTTGCAAAAACATATTAATATTGTGTCAGCAATTAATAAAAAGGAAAAGGAGCTTCATAAAATTATTTCAAAAATGGCAGATTTGAAAGTATCATATATCCAAAGTTTATTTTCTAAAATGCAAAAAGAAGCAATCTAAAGCAACAAAATCCATATCAAAAGAATAGCATAAAACTTGCCATATATTTCAGCGGAAGGTACAACTTCGTGTTAAGTCCGTACCAAGTCCGAAGAAAATTATGTTTCATTTAAATTATTTATGTTATGGGTAAAATTGCTCAAGGTATTTTAGGAGGTCTTTCAGGTAAGGTTGGTAACGTTATCGGTGGAAGCTGGAAAGGAATTGATTACATTAGAATTAAGCCTTCAAGTGTAGCCAATCCAAGAACTGTTGGTCAAGTAAACCAAAGAACCAAGTTTACTGCCACTTTAGAATTTTTACAGGCTGTAAAGCCTTTTATTAAGTTAGGATATAAAGGGTTAGCTGTTAAGAAAACAGAATTTAATGCTGCAATGTCGTATGTATTGAATAATGCTATTACAGGTACTGAACCTAACTTTGTTGTTGACTATCCGAACGCTTTAGTAAGTCGAGGAGGTTTATCTGGTGTGCTAAACCCAACGACTGATTTAGCAACTGCTGGAGAAGTAACGTTTGGTTGGGATGATAACTCTGCTGAAGGTAACGCAAATGCTACTGACAAGGCGATGTTATTGGTTTACAATCCTTCAAAAAAGGAATCCATTTCTTTACTTGATGGAGCAGACAGAACAGTAGGTTCTCAAATTATTCCAATCCCAACAACTTATGCAGGAGATACAGTAGAGCTATTTATGGCTTTTATTTCTGCTGATGGTAGTCAAGTATCAAACAGTATTTATTTAGGCTCTGGTACAGCTAATTAATGCTTGGTGTTTTTATTTGGAAACCGCTCTAATCGAGCGGTTTTTTTTATGCTATATTTGTTGCTCTATTTATTAATAGTTGTTACTAATCTTCTCTTATTATCCATTTTTTGTATGCTATTTGTTGCCCAAATACAATAGCACCAATGAATACAAGGGTAGTTAAATATTGTATCGGTAAATAGTAAGTGTACATCTAAATTTTAATAATTAACCATACATTTTGTATATTGTCATATGCAAAACTGTATTTTAAGATGTTTGGTTATTAACAAGCAAAGCCTTATTACTATTGGTTTTTTGTTTGCTTCTTTTGTGCTTAAGTCTCAAAACTTACCACCTATACAATATTTTTCACCTAAGCAATACAACGCATCAAATCAAAATTGGGATATATCTCAATCTTCAGATAAATATATTTATGTAGCTAATTCCAAAGGATTATTAGAGTTTAATGGTGCTAATTGGAATTTATACAATTCACCTAACGAAACTGTAATTAGATCTGTACATGTTTTAGGAGACAAAATATATACAGGTTGTTATATGGAGTTTGGGTATTGGCAAAAAACACAAATAGGAGATTTGCAATACACCTCTTTATCTTCAAAAATTAAAAAGAAACTATTAGAAGATGAACAGTTTTGGAATATTGAAAGTTTAGGTAATTGGCTTTTGTTTCAATCCTTAGACAGGATTTATATTTATAATACATTAGATAAAACTTTCAATATTATAGATTCTGAAGAGTCTATATTAAAAATGTTTAAAGTTAAAAATGCTATTTATTTTCAGGATAAAACAAAAGGATTATTTGCTTTTGAGAATAGTAAACCTAAATTAATTTCTAATGCTCCAGAAATTATAAATGATATTGTAGTAGGTTTTTTTCCTATTGAAGAACATTTTATAGTAATCACCCAGAATAAAGGTATTTATCAATTAAAAGGTAATCAAATAACAAAATTTTCTGATGTTTTAGATTCATTTTCTGTTTACAGTAGTTTAATGCTTAATGACAATAGTATTATTGTAGGTACAATATCTAACGGAATTATTCAATTAAATACAAATGGAGAAATAGTAAATACAATTAAACAAGAAAACGGATTGGGTAATAACACAATTTTGTCTGTATTTGAAGATGTAGACAAAAATTTGTGGTTAGGAATGGACAATGGTGTAAGTTGTATAAATATTGATTCTCCTTTCTTAATTTTTAATGATAATAAAGGAGGTTTAGGTACTGTTTATACTTCTGTAGTATATAGAAATAGACTATATCTAGGAACAAATCAAGGATTATTTTACAAAGATGAAAAAAGTCATGATTTAACATTTGTAGAAAATACAAAAGGTCAAGTTTGGTGTTTAAAAGTAATTGATAATCAATTGTTTTGCGGACATAACAGAGGTACTTTTATAATTGAAGATAATATAGCAAAACGCATTGCAGATATTGATGGTACTTGGGATATTTTAACTGTAAAAGACAATCCAAACCTACTATTACAAGGTAATTATAATGGATTAAATGTTCTTGAAAATCAAAACGGAAAATGGGTTTTTAGAAACAAAATTAATGGATTTAATAACTCGTCAAGGTTTTTGGTTTTTATCAATAATAATCAAGTTTTGGTAAACCATGAGTATAAAGGCGTATTTAAAATTGATATCAAAAAGGACTTTAGTTCAATATCAAAAGTTCAAAAATTAAATTTTTTAGGTAATGGTTTGTTTTCTTCAGTAGCAAAACATAATAATAAGATTTACTATGCATCAAAAAAAGGTGTTTTTGTATCAGATCAAGAAAATTTTAATCTAAAAAAGGATACCATTCTTTCAAATCTATTTAAAAAGCAAGGTTATGCATCAGGTAAACTTGTTTCAGATTCAAAAACAAACACGTTATGGATCTTTACACAAAAAGGTATAAATTATATTAAACCTGGTAAATTAAGTAATGAGCCTGATATTACATTTATTCCTTTATCTAATACATTAAGAGACAATATTTCGGGTTACGAAAGTGTTTCTAGCATATCTGCTAGCAAATTTATTTTAGGAACCTCAAGAGGTTATAAAATACTTGATATATCAAAATTTGAAGCTAGAGCTTACACTGTTCATATAAATGAAATTAAACTGAATCCTCTTTCAGGTCAAACAAAACTTATAAACATATCAGAAAACGGTCTATTTAAGAACAAACAAAACAATTTAGAGTTTAGTTACAGTATAGCAGAATATGATAAGTATTTAGAAGCTGAATATGCTACCAAACTTGAAGGGTTTTACGAAAATTGGAGTGATTGGAGTAATCAATCAAATGTGTCTTATAAAAATTTACCACCAGGAGATTACATATTTAAAGTAAAAGCAAGAGTAGGAGATAAAAATGTAGAAGACGCTGTTGTATATAGTTTTACTATTGAAAAACCATGGTATTTATCTTCTTCTATGATTGTTGTGTACTTTATTTTAGGAATTATTATAGTCCTGTTAGTCAACTATTTTTACAAATTATATTATAAAAAACAAAAAGCAAAACTACTTCTAAAGACACAGCGAGAGCTAGAATTAAAAGATTTAGAAAATAAGCAACATTTAATGAAACTCAATAACGAAAAGCTTAAAAATGAAATTGAAAGTAAAAATAGAGAGTTAGCTGTATCTACAATGAGTCTAATAAAAAAGAACGAATTTTTAAATACTATAAAAAAAGAATTATCAGAAAAAGTTGAAGACTCAAATCTAAAACCTGTTATTAAAATAATTGATAAAAACATAAATAACAAGGATGATTGGAAACTTTTTGAAGAAGCTTTTAATAATGCAGACAAAGATTTCTTAAAAAAGATAAAATCTATACATCCAAAACTTACCTCTAACGATTTAAGACTTTGCGCATATTTACGTCTTAATTTATCATCAAAAGAAATAGCACCTCTATTAAACATCTCTCCAAGAAGTGTAGAGGTTAAACGATATCGTTTGCGTAAAAAGATGGATTTACCTCATAAAACTAATTTAACCGACTATATATTAGAGTTGTAAAAACACTACAAGTGTTAAAATAACCTATACAAAACCACTACAAAGGTAATTTTTTATTAAACAGTTTTCTTTTCTTAAAAAAAACATAATACATCATAACATCAATAAATCACTGTGTTTTTACGTGTTTTATGATGTTTTTTTTGCGATGTATGTTTTTTGTAGCGCTAAATATTAAGAATTTGTTAATTAAAGCGATTAATTTTGAGAAAAGCTCAAACTAAATAAAAATGAAAAAAATATTTTTATCGGTTTTACTCTCAATTTTTGCTATAAGTATCTATGCCCAAGAGTATACCATTTCAGGAGTTGTAACCAGCCAACAAGATGGATTACCACTTCCCACAGTTAGTGTTATTATAAAAAACACAACAAAAGGTACAGTTACCGATTTTGATGGTAACTATACAATTAGTAATGTCCAAAAAGGAGAGACATTAGTGTTTTCTTACATAGGATTTGAAACTAAAGAAGTTGTTGTTAATAATTCTAATGCTATTAATGTAGCACTAAAAGAAAATGTTGAGTCACTATCAGAGGTTGTTGTAATTGGATACGGATCTCTTAAAAAACGTGAAGTAACAGGAGCAGTATCAACAGTAGGTTCTGAAGTCTTAGAAGAAATTAAACCTATTAAAGTAGAACAAGCACTACAAGGTACAGTTTCTGGTGTTAACGTAACCCAACAAGGTGGAGCACCAGGTGCAGGTTTGGATATTAGAATTAGAGGTATTTCTACAAACGGAGCAAACGGTCCTTTAGTTATTATTGATGGTTACCAAGGAAATTTGGATATTTTAAACCCAAATGATATTGAAACTATTACAGTTTTAAAAGATGCTCAGGCTGCTATCTACGGTACAATTGGAGCAAATGGAGTTGTTTTAATTACAACTAAACAAGGTAGAAAAAACTCAGCTCCAAAAGTTTCTATTAATTCTTATACTGGTTTTCAAGAAACCACAAGAAAGTTACCATTACTTAATGCTACAGAATACGCTTTACTTTTAAATGAAAGTTATGCTGCAGGCGGACAGGCTATACCTTTTCCTAATGTTGTAGGTTTAGGTACAGGTACAGATTGGCAAGAAGAAGTATTTAATGAATCAGTACCAATTATTAATCATGATTTTAATGTTTCTGGAGGTTCAGAAAAAATAACATATTCATTTAGTGGTTCTCATTTATATCAACAAGGTATTATAGGACCTAAAAAAACAGATTTTAGACGTAATACAGCAAGATTGTCTTTAGGAGCAGATCTTTCAGATAAAATTAAAGTTAATGCTAATGTTATTTATACTTACTTAGATAGAGATGCAATCAATGACAGCGGTTTAGGGTCTGTATTATTCAACGCAATTAATGCACCTGCTACTTTATCTCCATATCAAACAAATGGTGATTTTTCTCTAGTACCAAATACACCAGGTTTAGGTATCGAGATTATAAATCCATTGGCTCAAATAGATAACACATTTAATGATTATGATTTAAAAAAATTAAACGGTACAGTATCTTTAGATTATGACATTCATAAAAAAGTAAAGTTAACTAGTAGAATTGGTTTTAATACAAGTAACAGCGAAGGTAAGTCTTTTGCTAAAGAGATTGATTATGGAGGTAAAGTCTTTGATGTACAAAGAAGTAGCGTGTCGCAAAATGCAATCAATGATAATAACTACTCACTAGATATTTTTGGAACCTATAACGATGTCTTTGCAGATAACCATAAAGTAACATTAACATTAGGGACTACTATCTTTAAAGAATTTGGTAATGGTCTTTTCGCAACTGGTTTTGATATACCTAACAACGATTGGGCATTTGCTGATATAGCGTTAGCTGAAGGAACAAGCGATGAAGGTGTTAGAGACGTTGGTTCTTATGCTTATGATGAAAGAAGACTATCTTACTTTGGTAGGCTACAATATGACTATAAGGGTAAATATTTATTCTCAGCAATGCTTAGAAGAGACTCATCAACAAAGTTTGGACCAAATAACAGAACAGCATATTTTCCTTCTGTAACTGCAGGTTGGGTAATTTCTGATGAAGGGTTTATGGATAATACAAACTTTATAGACTTTTTAAAGCTAAGAGCTAGTTATGGTGTGTTAGGAAACGACCAAATAGGAAACAACGGTTACACAAGTCTATTAGAAGGAGAAGCAACTTATATTTTTGATGGATCTTTAGTAAATGGTCAAGCAATAGGTGTTTTGTCTAATCCAGATTTACAATGGGAAGAAGCTAAAAAACTAGATATTGGATTAGATTTAAAATTTTTAGGAGAAAAACTAAATGTTACAGCAGACTATTTTATAAACAAAAGAGATAACCTGTTAATTCAAAATATAGCAACTTCAGGTATAACAGGTATAGCAGCTCCAGGTGCTGGATCACCAACGGTTAATGCAGGTGAAGTAGAAAACAGAGGTTTTGAATTAGCATTAGGATATAGTGATAAGTTATCAGACAATTTTAAATTTAATGTAAATTACAATTTAACAACATTAAAGAATACTGTATTAGAAGTTAATAATAGTACAGGATATCTTGAAGGTGGAGCTTTTGGTGTTGGTCAACCAGCACCATCAAGAATGGAAGTAGGTTTACCAATTGGATATTTTTATGGTTTTCAAACAAATGGAATTTTCCAAAACCAAGCAGAAGTAAACGCGCATCCATCTCAATCTGCTTTAGGTGCAGAAGCAGCTCCAGGAGATATTAGATTTGTTGATGTAAATGGTGATGGAGTAATTGATTTTGATGATAGGACAAACTTAGGAGACCCAATACCAGACGTAACAATGGGACTAAATTTAAGTTTAGATTATAAAAACTTCGATTTTAAAATGTACACGTTTGCTTCTATAGGAAACGATATGGTAAGAAACTACGAAAGAACTTTATCTGATGTTAATAGACTTAATTATGTGTTAGATAGATGGACAGGAGAAGGAACAAGTAATACAGTACCAAGAGTAACTACAGCAGCAACTAGTAACAATGTGTTTTCAGATTATTTTGTAGAAGATGCATCTTTTGTTAGAATTCAAAACATTCAATTAGGTTACAGTTTACCAAGCAAAGTATTAGACAAATTAGGTATGACTAAAATAAGACTTTACACAGCTGTAAATAATCTTTACACATTTACTAAATATAAAGGATATGACCCAGGAGCTTCAAACGGAGCACCAATTGGCGGAGGTATAGATTACGGTTTTTATCCTATACCTAGAACTTACATTCTTGGTTTAAATCTTAACTTTTAAAAAAAAGAATTATGAAAAATTATAAAAATATACTTTACGCTTTTACTGTATTAGTAGGCTTCGCTGCTTGTTCAGATGACTTTGTAGAGCGTGAGCCAGTTTACTCAATTGGATCAGAAAATTATTTTAATTCAGAAACAGATTATTATAATGCTTTAGTAGGCGCATACGATTTATTACAATCTACCTACGTAAATGTCATGTTAGGAGAAATAGCTTCTAATAATACACTTTGTGGCGGAGAAAGCGCTACAGATGTTATTGGTTTTCAGCAAATAGATGACATGACACATACACCTGTTAATAGTAACTTAAAAAATATTTGGGATTGGATGTTTGCAGGTGTTAATAGAGCAAATTACATTTTAGAATTTCAAGATAAAACAGACTTTGAAGGAAAAGAGGTTATTATTGCCGAAACACGTTTTTTAAGAGCTTATTATTATTTTGAATTAGTAAAATGGTTTGGTCCAGTGCCTTTAAAAGAAACAAGATTTGAACTAGGAGACGAAACTTCAATACCAAGATCTCCAGTGTCAGATGTATATGGTTTAATAGAATCAGATTTACAATATGCAATAAATAATTTAGAGTACACAGCACCACAAATAGGACGTGTAACTAAAGGTGCAGCACAAGCATTATTAGGTAAAGCTTATTTGTATCAAGATAAATTTTCAGATGCAGCTAATGTGTTAGATAATTTAATTCAATTTGGTCCTTACGATTTGGTTGACGATTACAATACAATTTTTGAAAATGCAGGAGAAAATGGTGTAGAATCTGTTTTTGAAGTTCAATATACAGATGCAGAAGGAGCAGGATTTGGATGTCTTCAATGTAGTGAAGGTAACGTAGCTGTTGGTTTTAACGGAATCCGTAACTACGATGGTCCAGTGTTTGATTCTGGTTTTAGCTTTAATGTGCCTACACAAGATGTAGTTGACGAGTTTGAAGCAGGAGACTTAAGAAAAGATGTGGCTATTTTAGATATCGAAGCTTGGGCAAATACTACTGGCGCAACTTACGGTACAGGATATGAACACACAGGTTATTTTAATAGAAAATATATTGCTAGACAAGGAGATGCAAATCTTGGTGATCAAAATCTTACTAACCCAAATAATTATAGAGCTATTCGTTTTGCAGATGTGCTTTTAATGGCTGCAGAAGCTTTTAATAGAAGCGGAATTGACGATACAAAAGCACAATTATATTTAAACAGAGTCAGAGAACGTGCTTTTGGGGATACATCTCACAATGTAACAGTAACAGGTACAGCTCTAACAGATGCAATTTATCATGAAAGACGTGTAGAATTAGTAGGAGAAGGACATCATTTCTTTGATCTAGTTCGTACAGGAAGAGGAAACCAAATTCCAGGTTTCACTTCTAATAAAAATGAATTATTTCCAATACCAATTGAAGAAATTCAATTTTCAAATGGTAATTGGCAACAAAACCCAGGTTATTAATTAAAAAATTAGAAAAATGAAAAATTTTAAGTACATCCTTACATCTTTTTTGGCTGTTTTGTTAGTGTTTACATGTGCTAATGAAGATGATGATACAAACTATGTAAATCAAATAGAAGCACCAAAAAATGTTTCGGCATTAATAACCGTAACACAAGATAATACAGGCTTGGTAACAATTACACCATTAGGTGAAGGTGTAGTAAGTTTTAAAGTAAACTATGGTGACGGTTCTGAGTTGTCAGAAGATTTAAATCCAGGCGAAAGTACACAGCATACATATGAAGAAGGCGTGTATAACGCTATTATTGTCGCTACAGGATTAAACGGAAAAACAACATCCGTAACACAAGAAGTAGTTGTGTCTTTTCAAGCACCACAAAATTTAGTAGTTACTATAGAAAATGATGCAACAATATCTAAGCAAGTAAACATTAATGCAAACGCAGATTTTGCATTATCTTACGAGGTTAATTTTGGTGATGGTAGTGATCCTATTATGACTAATTTTGAAGAGCCTTACAGTTATCAGTACACAGATGCAGGTATTTATACTATTATAGTAACAGCTTTTAGTGCAGCTATTGAAACTACTGTTTACACGGAAGAATTTGAAGTAACAGCTATACTTCAACCCTTAAATGCAGCTCCTTCGCAACCAGCAAGAGCAGATGCAGATGTCATTTCAATTTATTCTGGATATTACACAGACATTTCTGGTACAGATTATTATCCTAATTGGGGACAAGCAACAACTTTTAACGAGTTAGATATCAATGGAGATGCAACTATTCAATATAGTAACTTAAACTATCAAGGTATACAATATGGAGAAACTGTAGATGCTTCAGCAATGGAATATTTACATATAGATGTATGGACAACAGATGCACCAAATATTCAAGTATTTCCTATAAGTATCGCTACAGGAGAGCAACAAGTAACTTTAGACTTAGTAGCAGACCAATGGAATAGTTTTGATATTCCTATATCAGATTTTACTTCTCAAGGCTTATCAATGAACGATATTCATCAGTTTAAATTTGTAGGGTCTGGTACTGTATTTATAGACAATTTATATTATTATCGTGCACCAACAGTTCAAAACACATTAGAAGGAACTTGGAAAATGGTAGAAGAAGCAGGCGTATTAGGTGTAGGACCAGCAGTAGGAGATACAAGCTGGTGGAATTGTGATGCTACTTGTGTTACAGATCGTGCATGTTATTATGATGATACTTATGTATTTAATCCAGACGGAACATTTAATAATGTTTTAGGTGCTCAAACTTGGGTTGAAGGCTGGCAAGGTGGAAGCGATGCTTGTGGTACTCCAGTAGCACCATATGATGGGTCAGCTTCTGCAACTTACACATACGATAGTGCAGCAGGAACTGTAACGTTAAATGGTACAGGTGCCTATATAGGTTTAGCTAAAGCAAATAATGCTGGTGAATTACCAAACGTAGCAGTACCAAGTTCAATAACTTATAATGTAACGTTTTTAGACGCTAATACAATTAGTGTTTATGTAGAATCTGGCGCTGGTGTATTCTGGCAATATAAATTAGAAAGAGTTGGAGCAACTTCATCACCAATTGAAGGAACTTGGAAGATGGCAGAAGAAGCTGGCGCATTAGGAGTTGGACCAGCAGTAGGAGATACAAGTTGGTGGAATTGTGATGATGCTTGTGTAACAGAAAGAGCATGTTATTACGACGATACATATGTGTTTAATTCTGACGGAAGTTTTAGTAATGTATTAGGAACAGACACTTGGGTTGAAGGTTGGCAAGGTGGTAGCGATGCTTGTGGTACACCAGTAGCTCCTTATGATGGTTCTGCGTCTGCAACTTACACTTATGATAGCGCAGCAGGAACCGTGACTGTTAACGGTACAGGTGCTTACATCGGTTTAGCTAAAGCAAATAATGCAGGAGAATTGCCAAATGTTGCTGTGCCAACTTCAATTACTTACAATGTAACATTTGTTGATGCAAATACAATGACTGTTTATGTAGAAGCTGGTGCTGGAGTTTTCTGGCAATATAAGCTTGTTAAAATTTAAAAATTACTATGATGAAAAATCTAAAAATAAATCTATTATTCATTCTAGCGTTATCACTTTTCACCTTTAGTTGTCAAGAAGATGATGCGGAATTTGGAGAAATAACTGCACCAACTAATTTACAAATTAGTGCCGAAATTATTGGCGTAGATGCAAATAACCCTAACGGTGATGGAAGTGGTATGGTAATATTAACTGCAACAGCAGATAATGCTATTACCTATAATTTTGAATTTGGAGACGGACAAAATGGTGTTTTCCCATCAGGAGTAGCAAATCATCGATTTAGTTTAGTAGGTTTAAATTCTTATAACGTTGTTGTAAGTGCAATAGGAAGAGGAGGAAACGCAACAACAGGAACCATAACTATTGATGTGTTTAGCTCTTTTGACGATTTAGAAGCTAAACAATTACTATCAGGAGGAGCTGGTAGTTCTAAAATATGGTATTGGGCAGCAGCAGAAACAGCTCATTTAGGTGTTGGACCTGCTAATGGCTCAATCGGTGAAGGATATTGGTATCCGCAATGGTATGCAGCACAACCTTTTGAAAAAGCTGGTTCTGGCGAAAGTAGTTGTATTTATGAAGATCAATTAGTTTTTTCTTTAGATACAAACGAGCAATTAACATATCAACTTAATAACAACGGACAAACTTACTTTAATGGTGCTTATGAGTCTGTTGTTGGAGGAAGTGCAGGTTATGACTTTTGTTATGACTTTGATACATCAGGAACAAGTATAGTTTCACTTGCGCCAACTTCTGTAGATTGGAGTACTGTACCAGACCCAGATTTTACATCTAGAGGAACAGTAATGAACTTTTCTAACGACAATTTTATGGGGTACTATGTAGGGGCATCTAGTTATGAAATTATCGAGTTAACATCGTCTTTATTAAAAGTTAGATGTATAGATTCTCAAAATCCAGATTTAGCATGGTATCATACCTTTACAACGCAAGAACCAACACAAGGATTTACTTCAGATTATAATACACTTGCTTGGCAAGACGAATTTGATGTAGATGGTGCTCCAGACCCAACAAAATGGACTTATGATTTAGGAACAGGTGTAGACGGATGGGGAAATCAAGAAGCTCAATCTTACACAAACAACTCTGAAAATGTTGAGGTTTCTAACGGAAACTTAATAATAACAGCAATTAATACAGGTTCTGGTTACACATCTGCAAGAATTAAATCAGAAAATCTGTATGAGTTTACTTACGGAAGAGTGGAAGTAAGAGCAAAATTACCAACTGGTGGCGGAACTTGGCCTGCAATTTGGATGCTTGGTGCTAATTATGATACCAATGCTTGGCCAGCTTGTGGAGAAATAGATATTATGGAACATGTAGGGAATGATCAAAATACAATTCACGGATCTTTGCATTATCCAGAAGCTTTTGCAGGTAATGCAGACACAGGATCTACTACAGTAGACACAGCTAGTACAGAGTTTCATAATTATACAGTAGAATGGTCTCCGACAGCAATAAAATTTGTTGTAGATGATGTAGTGTATCATACCTATGCTAATACAGGATCTTCGCCATTTAATAGTGATTTCTTCTTAATTTTAAATGTAGCTATGGGCGGAACTTTTGGAGGCGATATTGATCCAGCCTTTACACAAAGCTCTATGGAAATTGATTATGTAAGAGTATACGAATAGAAAATGAATTATAATATATTAAACGCACTATTGATTTGTGTTATTTTCTTTACATCTTGTAAAAACAACGAGAGTAACCTGTCAGTAAACGATATAAAAACCTCTAAAACGCTTTCTATTGAAGATAAGGTTGAAGCTTTGCTTTCTAAAATGACTTTAGAAGAAAAAATTGGCCAAATGAATCAATATAATGGGTTTTGGGATGTAACAGGACCAGCGCCTTCAGATGGAGAAGCCGAAATAAAATATGAGCATCTTCGTAAAGGTTATGTAGGTTCAATGATTAACGTAAAAGGCGTTAAAGATGTCAGAGCTGTTCAAAAAATAGCAGTTGAAGAATCTAGATTAGGTATTCCTTTAATTATAGGTTTTGATGTTATTCATGGGTTTAAAACTACAAGTCCAATCCCTTTAGCAGAAGCAGCAAGCTGGGATTTAGAAGCTATAAAAAGCTCTGCTGAAGTTGCCGCTAAAGAAGCTGCAGCATCAGGTATTAATTGGACGTTTGCTCCAATGGTAGATATATCTAGAGATGCACGTTGGGGACGTGTTATGGAAGGCGCAGGAGAAGATCCGTTTTTAGGTTCAAAAATCGGGGTAGCTAGAGTACAAGGTTTCCAAGGAGAAGATTTATCATCACCATTAACCATAGCAGCTTGCGCTAAACATTTTGCAGGTTATGGATTTGCAGAGTCTGGTAAAGACTATAATACTGTAGATGTAGGTACTTCAACTTTAAATAATATTATTTTACCTCCTTTTAAGGCAGCTTCAGATGCAGGAGTTAGAACATTTATGAATTCTTTTAACGAGTTAAACGGAATTCCAGCAACAGGAAACAAAATGTTACAAAGAGACATCTTAAAAGAAAAATGGAATTTTGATGGTTTTGTAGTTTCAGATTGGGGATCAATAGCAGAAATGATTGCACATGGGTACGCTAAAGACGGAAAAGAAGCTGCAAAATATGCTGCAAACGCTGGCTCAGATATGGATATGGAATCGTATTTATACGTAGAACATTTAGCTGCTTTAGTTAAAGAAGGTGAGGTAGATGAAGCCTTAATTGACGATGCAGTAAGACGTATTCTAAAAGTTAAATTTGAATTAGGATTATTTGATGATCCTTATAAATATTGTAATGAAGATAGAGAAAAAGAAATTATAGGTAGCGAAGCTATTAATAACACCGTTTTAGATGTTGCAAAAAAATCTATAGTTCTTTTAAAAAATCAAAATCAGTTATTACCGTTAAAAAAAGAAGGTCAAAAAATAGCTGTTATTGGTGCTTTAGCAGACGATAAAACAAGTCCTTTAGGAAACTGGAGATTAGCTGCAGAAGAAGGTTCTGCTATCTCACTTTTAGAAGGTTTAAAAAACTATACAGGTAATATAATTACATACGCTAAAGGCGCAGATGTAATTATAGAAAACACATCATTTGCCAAAGAAGTAAAAATTAATGAAGATGATACTTCTGGTTTTGCAGAAGCTTTAGCTTTAGCAAAATCTTCGGATGTTGTAATTATGGTTTTAGGAGAACACGGTATGCAATCTGGTGAAGGTAGAAGTAGAGCAAACCTTAGTCTTCCAGGCGTTCAACAGCAACTTTTAGAAGCTGTTTACAAAGTAAATAAAAACATAGTTTTAGTATTACATAACGGTAGACCATTAGCAATAGATTGGGCAGATCAAAATATACCTTCAATTTTAGAAGTATGGCAATTAGGTAGTCAAAGTGGTAATGCAATAGCGCAAGTCCTATTTGGTGATTATAATCCAAGTGGTAAATTACCAATGACGTTTCCTAAAAACGTCAATCAAGTCCCTATTTATTATAATTATAAAAGTACAGGAAGACCAAACATGCCAGCACCAGATGAGGTATTTTGGTCGCATTATTCAGATCAAACCAACCAACCGCTTTATCCATTTGGTTTTGGTTTAAGTTATACGACGTTTAAATATGATAATTTAAAAGTAGAAAATACTTTTAGTGAAAATAAAACGGTTAAAGTTTCTGTTGAAATCACCAATACAGGTAATTACAAAGGAAAAGAAGTAACTCAATTGTATATAAGAGACT
The DNA here is from genome assembly GCF_964226795.1 of Mesoflavibacter sp. NCBI lineage: Bacteria > Pseudomonadati > Bacteroidota > Flavobacteriia > Flavobacteriales > Flavobacteriaceae > Mesoflavibacter > Mesoflavibacter sp. The sequence goes on along the minus strand of NZ_CAXQQP010000002.1, from coordinate 165,460 downwards.
TATTTGCAAGTGTAACAAGACCTATAAGAGAGTTAAAAGGTTTTGAAATGATCGAATTAGAACCAAATCAAACAAAAACTGTAACTTTTACTTTAACAGAAAATGAACTTGGGTTCTATGATAATTTAGGTGAATTTATTGTTGAAAAAGGAGATTTCAAAGTATTTGTTGGAGGAGATTCTTCAGCAAAATTATCATCAGAATTTAAAATTTAAATGAAACATTTATTAATTATAATTAGTCTAGTAACAATATTTTCTTGTGAAAAAAAGGAGCAAGAAAATATTGTTTTTTTTGAAGACTTTAATACTGAAAATCTTAACGAAACTCATTGGAATTACGAGTTAGGTAATGGTTGTCCAAACCTTTGTGGTTGGGGAAATAATGAAAGACAATATTACACGAAAGAAAATGTATCTATAAAAGATGGTAATTTAGTAATTACAGCTACAAAAGATTCAACTAAATATTATTCTGGAAGAATAACGACTAAAGATAAAGTAGAATTTACATACGGTACTGTAGAGGTAAAAGCAAAATTACCTCTTGGACATGGTTTATGGCCAGCAATCTGGATGCTAGGATCAGATATTGAAGAAGTTGGTTGGCCTGCTTGTGGCGAAATTGACATAATGGAGTATGTTGGTAAAACACCTCATCAGATCCATACAACCTTACATACACCATCTAGTTTTGGTCAATCTATAAATACTAATGTAGAAACTTTAGAGAATATTGAAGAAGGTTTTCATGTCTATAAAACAAATTGGAGCAAAGATGCTATTCAATTTTATATAGACAATCAGTTGGTGTATACTTTTTCACCTGAAGAAAAAAATGAAAAGAATTATCCTTTTAATAAACCATTTTTTGTTATTCTAAATATGGCTATTGGAGGTAGTTTTGGTGGACCAGATGTGGATGATTCAATTTTCCCTCAACAATTTATTATAGACTATATAAAGATTTATCAATAATTAAAATTTACCTGAATAACTAACTATAATAAAAAAGGTGCAAATATTTTTTTGCACCTTTTTTATTTAAAATTCCTTTACTGTTTATTCAACTCTAAGTAAACCAGTTTCATCTTCAATTTTTATTTGCTTTCCTTTTGTACTAATTAATCCTTGTTTTTTAAATTGAGATAAGATTCTAATAGCACTTTCTGTAGCAGTACCAACAATACTGGCATAATCTTCTCTAGATAAGGTTAAAACCAAAAAACCATTTTCATCACTCCCAAATTTTTGATGAATGTAAACAAGCGTATTAGCAAGACGTTGCTTTACCGTTTTTTGTGCCATGTCTACAAGCTGATCATCAGAGTTTTTTAAATCTTTGGCCATATTTTTTAATACGTCCATAGAAAAATTAGGGTTTTTCTGTAAATCTTGGATAATTTCACTTTTAGGAACAAAGCAAACTTGCATATCATTTACAGCAGTTGCAGTAAGGTTAGATGGTTCTCCACTAACTAAAGAGCGTTGACCAATCATTCCGCCTTTTAGCGCAAGTTTTACAACTTGATCTTTACCATTTTCACTTAACTTAGTTAATTTACAAACTCCATCTCTTATACAGTAAATACCATTTAAAGAATCACCTTCTTCAAAAATGTTATCTCCTTTTTTAACGATTTGAGTTGTTTTACATGCAGAAACACGCATTAACTCTTCTTTTGTTAAGGCCTTTAAACTATTAAATTGCCTAACAATACATTGTTCACATTTGCTCATACCTAAAAGACTAATGTTCCAAAATTATACATAATATGACAAATATCATAAAATATCTTCAGCTTAATTGTAACCTTTGTTACAGGTATAAAAGAGCAAATTATGGATGCAAAAGTATGTTATCATTGTGGTGATACATGTGCAGATACCAAAATAACAAAAGATGAAAAAGTGTTTTGTTGTAATGGTTGTAAAACGGTTTACGAAATCCTTTCGGAAAGCGATTTGACATGTTATTATGACCTTCAAGCTTCGCCAGGAGCTGTTCCTAAAGAGATAGAAGGTAAGTACGATTTTCTTTCTCAAGAAAAAATTATTGAAAAATTAGTAGAGTTTGATGATGGTAAAACACAAATTGTTACGCTTTACATTCCGCATATACATTGTAGTTCTTGTATTTGGATTTTAGAAAATTTAAACAAATTAAATCCTGCTATTTCTCAATCTCAAGTCAATTTTGGAAAAAAAACTGTACGAGCAACGTATAATACAGAAACGTTTAGCTTAAAAGAATTAGTATTACTTCTTAGCTCTGTAGGTTACGAGCCATACATTAGTTTAGACGATTATAAAACAGGAAAAGAAAACGTTAATCGAAGCTTAATATACAAGCTTGGTGTTGCTGGTTTTGCATTTGGCAATGTCATGTTTTTGTCTTTTCCGGAGTATTTTGAGGTAGATGAGTATTGGCTAGAAAAATACAAACATCTCTTTAGATGGTTAATGTTTGCGTATTCGTTACCTGTAGTGTTTTATGCTGCACAAGATTATTTTATTTCGGCGTATAAAGCTATTAAAACCAGAATTTTAAACATTGACATACCAATTGCTTTAGGTGCAATAGTATTGTTTTTAAGAAGTACAATAGAAATTATTTTCAACTACGGATCAGGATTTTTTGACAGCTTAACAGGGTTGATATTTTTCTTGTTACTTGGTAAATTCTTTCAGCAAAAAACCTATTCATTTTTATCTTTTGAGCGCGATTATAAATCGTACTTCCCAATTGCAGTTACAAAAATTATTAATAATGAAGAAGTGCCAGTTCAAGTCTATGATATAGAAAAAGGAGACCGATTATTAATAAGAAATCAAGAGTTAATTCCCGTAGACGGAATTTTAATTAACGGAAGCGCAAAAATTGATTACAGTTTTGTAACTGGCGAATCTGAACCAGTTAAAAAAGCGTCTGGAGATAAATTATTTGCTGGAGGAAAGCAGACTTCGGGCGTTATAGAAATGGAGGCCATAAAGTCCGTAGAGCAAAGTTATTTAACACAATTATGGAGTAACGATGTGTTTAATAAAAATAAAGAAGATGGTTTTACAACGCTAACAAACGCTATAAGTAAGCGTTTTACAATCATTATTTTAAGTATAGCTTTTATAGCAACTGCATATTGGCTTTATGTAGACTCTTCTAAAGCGATGAATGTGTTTACTGCTGTTTTAATCATTGCTTGTCCTTGTGCTATAGCGTTATCGGCTCCATTTACCTTCGGAAACTTGTTGCGTATTTTTGGTAAGAAAAAGTTCTATTTAAAAAACGCTTCTGTAATAGAACAATTATCGCACATAAACACGATAATTTTTGATAAAACAGGAACCATTACTTCAAACAAAAAAAGTGAAGCAAAATATGAAGGTTTGCCACTTACCACAGAAGAAGAAACTTTATTAAAAAATACCTTAAGAGGATCTAATCATCCTTTAAGTAGAAGTCTTTATGATATTTTAGACGAACATAATATTATTACTTTAGATACTTATAAAGAACATTTAGGACAAGGTATAGAAGCATCCCATGCTTCAAAAAATATAAAAATAGGCTCTGCAAAATTTGTTGGTTATCAAGCAGAAACAGAGGTTTTAAATACAGCTGTTCACGTAAGCTCTAATAGTATTTATAAAGGAAAATTCACCTTCTATAATAGCTATCGTAAAGGGTTGTCCAAGTTATTTAATAAGCTAAAAAAGAATTACGATTTAGCCATTCTTTCAGGAGATAATGAAGGAGAAATGGAAAACCTTAAAAAACTATTGCCATCAAAAACCAAGCTGCTTTTTAATCAAAAACCAGACGATAAGTTAGAATACATAAAATACCATCAAACTGAAGGCGCAAAAGTACTTATGGTTGGTGACGGACTGAATGATGCAGGAGCATTAGCACAAAGTGATGTTGGTGTAGTGATTTCAGAAAATATAAATGTGTTTTCTCCAGCTTGCGATGCCATATTAGATGCTTCTAAGTTTAATCATTTATATAGTTATATCAAGGCTTCAAAAAGTGCATTAAAAATTATAAAATGGAGCTTTTTGCTGTCATTCTTTTACAATGTTATAGGATTATATTTTGCTGTTACAGGACAATTAGCGCCAGTAATTGCAGCAATATTGATGCCTTTAAGTTCTATAAGTATTGTGATTTTCACAACAATAGCTACAAACTGGATTGGACGAAAACTAAAATAATTTTAAACATGATAAATATCATCTTTTAAACAAGACTTCTAAAGTAATTTTGAAACATAACTTCTAATTAGGTATGAGTGTTATATATATATTATTAACGGTAAGCATTATTGTAGCTGTAATTTTCTTTGTAGCCTTTATTATGGCTGTAAGGAACGGGCAATTTGACGATGGTTATACACCATCTGTAAGAATGCTTTTTGAAGACGAACTTATAAAATCAAACAAAACAATAACTAAAAACAACAAAGACTAATCACAATTATTATGGAAATGCAACAATTTTATTACGATAACAAGATTGTTAAAAAGTTTCTCTATGCAACAATGCTCTGGGGAGTAGTTGGTATGCTAGTGGGACTAATTTTAGCTTTCATGTTTTTATTCCCAAATATGACAGATGGGATTTCATGGTTAAGTTTTGGTCGTTTAAGACCATTACATACCAATGCTGTTATCTTCGCATTTGTGGGTAACGCAATTTTTGCAGGTGTTTATTACTCTACGCAAAGATTATTAAAAGCCAGAATGTTTAGCGATTTACTAAGCAACATAAACTTTTGGGGATGGCAGTTAATTATTGTCGGTGCTGCAATTACTTTGCCTTTAGGGTTTTCAACATCAAAAGAATATGCCGAGTTAGAATGGCCTTTTGATATTGCAATAGCGCTTATATGGGTTGCATTTGGAGTTAACTTAATTGGTACTATGTTAAAACGTCGTCAACGTCACTTATACGTTGCAATTTGGTTTTACATAGCAACGTTTGTTACTGTTGCAGTATTACATATATTTAATAGTTTAGAATTACCTGTTAGTGCATTTAAGAGTTATTCAGTTTATGCAGGTGTACAAGATGCATTGGTACAATGGTGGTATGGTCATAATGCGGTAGCATTTTTCTTAACAACACCATTTTTAGGTTTAATGTACTACTTTGTACCAAAAGCAGCCAATAGACCTGTGTATTCTTATAGATTATCAATTATACATTTCTGGTCTTTAATATTTATTTATATATGGGCTGGTCCACACCATTTATTATATACCGCTTTACCAGAATGGGCTCAAAGTTTAGGAACAACATTCTCTGTAATGTTATTAATGCCTTCTTGGGGAGGAATGATTAATGGATTATTAACACTTCGTGGTGCTTGGGATAAAGTTCGTGTAGATCCAGTGCTTAAATTTATGGTAGTTGCAATTACGGGTTACGGTATGGCTACATTTGAAGGACCAATGCTTTCTCTTAAAAATGTAAATGCAATTGCTCACTTTACAGATTGGATTATTGCTCACGTTCACGTTGGTGCTTTAGCATGGAATGGTTTCTTAACCTTTGGTATGATTTATTATTTAGTACCAAAGTTATTTAAAACTAAATTACATTCGGTAGGATTAGCCAATTTACATTTCTGGATTGGTACCTTAGGTATTATAATGTATGCGTTACCAATGTATGTTGCTGGATTTACTCAAGCTAGTATGTGGAAACAATTTAATCCAGATGGTACGTTAGTGTATGGTAACTTCTTAGAAACTGTTTCGGAAATTATCCCAATGTACTGGATGCGTGCAATAGGAGGTACATTATACCTTACAGGAATGTTAATCTTAGTATACAACATTGTTGTTACTATTGCTAAAGGTAGTAAAGTAGAAGACGAACTTGCTGAAGCAGCAGCATTGCAACGTGTATCTAAAAAACGTGTAGCTGGAGAAGGTTGGCATACTTGGTTAGAACGTAAACCAATTAGATTAACTATTTATGCTACTATCGCAATTCTAATTGGTGGTATTATTCAAATTGTACCGACAATAATGGTAAAATCTAATGTTCCAACTATTAGTAGTGTAGAGCCTTATACACCGTTAGAATTAGAAGGTAGAGACATTTATATACGTGAAGGTTGTGTAGGTTGCCACTCTCAAATGGTACGCCCATTTAGAAGTGAAGTTGAGCGTTACGGAGAGTACAGTAAAGCAGGAGAATTTGTTTACGATCACCCATTTCTTTGGGGAAGTAAGCGTACAGGTCCAGATTTACATAGATTAGGTGGAAAGTATAATGATAACTGGCACTTCAACCATATGTATGATCCACAAAGTACATCATCAGGATCAATCATGCCAGCCTATAAATGGTTAATTGATAATGAGCTTGATAAATCTCAAACCGAAGCTAAAATGCGTGCAATGGTATCTTTAGGTGTACCTTACACGGACGAAGATATTGCAAATGCTCAAGCTCAAATGACTGAACAAGGTACTCAAATAGAGAAAAACCTTTACAGCGATCCAGATTTTGCTTCTGCTTACGAAGCAAGTAAGAAAAATGCTGGTGCAGACTTTGTAGAAATGAAAAACAGAGAGATTGTTGCTTTAATAGCATACTTACAACGTTTGGGTACAGATATTAAAGTAGAACAAACAGAAGAAACAACAGCTCAAAACTAATACGTCATGTTGAAATTTGTAAAAAATCATTTAGAGACAATAGCAGGTGTAGAGATATACCCAATATTATCACTTCTTATATTCTTTGGATTTTTTGTAGTTCTTTTTTGGTGGGTAATCACCGCCAAAAAAGACTACATCTCTAAAGTAAGTAATATACCATTAGAATTAGACAACCAAAACGAATCAGAATCATGAGAAATTTATTCCCATCATATGTAAGAGTTCCTGTAATATTCTTCACAATATTCGGATTAATCGAGTATTTCGTGGATTCAGGAGACGAGCCAGCTTTTTTAAAGTATCCTGTTATCATGCTGTTCTTACTTTTAATTTTATTAGTACTTATAGCAATAGAAGGAATAGTAGGTTCTATAGAAAACGTGCTTTTCCAAAGTTTAGATGAAGCTGGTAAAGAACGTTACTTAGCTAGTAAAACAAAAACGCCTCAATTTAAAGCCTTAAATAACATTTACGATAAATTAAAAGGTAAACAAAAACCAATTGAGGAAGAACATGAAATTATCCTAGACCACAATTACGATGGTATTAAAGAGTTAGATAATAACTTACCACCATGGTGGGTATGGTCATTCTATATTTCAATTGTATTTGCAGCAGTTTACTTAGTAAGATTTCATGTTATTGGAACAGCAGATTTTGCAGCAGAAGAATTAGAAAAAGAATATGCACAAGCTAAAATTGAAATAGAAGAGTATAAGAAAACAGCTAAAAATTTAGTCGATGTTAATACGGTAACGTTATTAACAGATGCTGCCGATTTAAAAGCTGGTCAATCAATCTTTAATGCTAACTGTGTAGCTTGTCACATGGCAGATGGTGGAGGAGGAATTGGTCCAAACCTAACAGATAACTACTGGATTTTAGGAGGTGGAATTAAAAATGTATTCCACACCATTTCAGAAGGTGGACGATCTGGAAAAGGAATGATTTCTTGGAAAAACGATTTAAAACCAATAGAAATGGCGCAAGTAGCTAGTTATGTATTGTCTTTAGAAGGTACAACACCAGCAAATCCAAAAGAACCAGAAGGAGATATTTGGAAACCAGAAGGCGTTGATAATGTAGAAGTGCCAGAAGAAGTTATAGAAACAGAAGTTATTGAAGTAGAAACATCTACTCCAGCAGAAAATAACGATTAATAATAAGTTAAAATGGAAGCTCCAAACAACGAGAGTTTTAGAGACTCGATTGCAACAATAAACGAAGAAGGAAAACGCGCATGGATTTTTCCTAAAAAACCAAGCGGTAAGTTTTATGATTACAGAAAGTACGTAAGTTACTTTTTGCTAGCCTTCTTATTTGCAGCACCGTTTATAAAAATAAATGGTAATCAGTTTTTAATGTTCAATGTTTTGGAGCGTCGTTTTAATATTTTCGGCTTTCCGTTTTGGCCTCAAGATTTTCACCTGTTTGTAATCTCAATGATTATAGGTGTAATTTTTATTACTCTATTTACTGTAGCTTTTGGTCGTATTTTTTGTGGTTGGATTTGTCCGCAAACCATTTTTATGGAAATGGTTTTTAGACGTATAGAATATTGGATTGATGGTGATAGAGGAAAACAATTAAGACTTAAAAAATCTGGATGGACTAGCGAAAAAATAAGAAAAAGAGTTCTTAAACACACTATTTTTGTAATTATTTCATTTTTAATTGCTAATATCTTTTTAGCTTATTTAATTGGTAGTGATAAGCTTTTAGGATATATCAAAGAAGGTCCGCTTGAGCATTTAGGTACATTAATTCCGTTACTAATATTTACAGGTATTTTCTACTTTGTTTTCTCTTGGTTTAGAGAGCAAGTATGTATCATTGCTTGTCCTTACGGTCGTTTACAAGGTGTGCTTTTAGACACTAAATCTATTGTTGTAGCCTATGACCATAAACGTGGAGAAGGTGAAAATGGACGCAAAAAATGGCGTAAGGATGAAGACAGAGAAGCTTTAGGACATGGAGATTGTATTGATTGTTTTCAATGTGTACATGTTTGTCCTACAGGTATTGATATTAGAAACGGTACACAATTAGAATGTGTTAACTGTACAGCTTGTATTGACGAGTGTGATACAATAATGGAAAAAGTTGGCTTACCAACAGGACTTATTAGGTATGCAAGCGAAGCTAATATTGAAGACAAAGAGCCATTTAAGCTTACAGCAAGGCTTAAAGGTTACATTGTAGTATTAACAGTTTTAATAGGTGTTTTAATTGCGATGCTTCAATTAAGAAACGAACTTGAAGCACGCGTATTAAGGTTACCAGGACAATTATACGAGCATAAAGAAAACAATATTATAAGTAACGTATTTACCTATAAATTGGTAAATAAAACAACAGAGCCAGTTGAAGACGTTAGCTTTAAATTAAAAGGTTATAAAGGTACTGTAAAACTAGTATCTACAGAAAATACAGTAACAGTGCCTAAACAAGGTCTAGAAGAAGGAACTTTATTTATAGAGCTTGACCAAAGTTTATTAAAAGGTGATAAGACCGAATTAACTATTGAAATTTATAGCAAAGACAAATTAATAGAAACAACTAAGGTTAACTTTTTAGGTCCTAGAAGTTTCTAAAATATAAACATTGAAAGAATAAATAAATAATGGCAAGTACACCTTGCATTAAGGATTGAGGTATTGTTGGAGCGCCTTGTAAAGCGCGACTACCGAAAGCCTGACCTGAAGCTTGCGTAAGGTAATGCCATAAAAATATTAGAGATATGAAACTTAATTGGGGAACCGGAATTGTAATTGCATTTATTGGCTTTATTAGCTTTATAATGTACTTTGTTATCAATATGAATACTGACAAGAAGTTAGATCATGATTTAGTTACAGAAGATTACTATAAACAAGAATTAAAATATCAAAACGATATAGATAAAGAAAAAAATGCCAAAACACTGTCTGCTAACTTGAAGTGGCAAAAAACAGAAAAAGGCATGCTAATCAGTTTTCCTGAAAATTTAGAGCCAAGTAATATTTCAGGTAAAGTGTTCCTATATAGACCATCTAATAAACAATTGGACTTTGAAACCACAATTTCTCTGTCTAACCACAATTTGCTCATACCTGACAAACGTTTGTTAGATGGTCGTTGGAACATTAAAATAGATTGGAATTACAAAGGTAACAACTACCTTTATAAAGAAGAAATTTTATATTAAAATGCTACTTACGGCTATCATATTTGGTTTATTAGGAAGCTTTCACTGCGTAGGAATGTGCGGTCCTATTGCCTTTATGTTGCCTGTTGATAGGAGTAATTCTTTTAAAAAAATATCTCAAATTACAGCTTATCACATTGGTCGTTTACTAGCTTATAGTATTATTGGTTTAATCTTCGGTTTAATTGGTAAAAGTTTATATATTTTTGGTTTACAGCAACGACTTTCTATCATTATTGGCGTTTTAATGATAGTTGTTGTTGTGTTTCCGTATAAAAAAATAGGACAAAACTTTGTAGTAAAACCTATTTACAAAGCGGTAGCTTTTGTAAAAAAACAAATGGGTGAAGCTTTAAAAAAGAAAACCGCAGATACTTTTTTAACCATTGGTTTTTTAAACGGGTTTTTACCTTGCGGATTAGTTTATATGGCAGTTTTTGGAGCAATAGCAACTGGTACATCTTGGCAAGGTAGTTTATATATGTTCTTTTTTGGATTAGGCACAATACCCTTAATGACTAGCGCTATTTATTTAGGTAAATTTTTAAATGTACAAGCCAAACAACGCATCCAAAAGGCAATACCTGTTTTTGTTGTGATTATTGGTGCGCTATTTATTTTAAGAGGTTTAGGTCTTGGTATTCCTTATATTTCTCCAGCTCCTGTTGTAGAAATGGTAGAAGGCGCTATTAATTGTCACTAATTTCTTCTTATCTTTATTTTTTGAATTTCATGCTGAATTGAAATCTCAAAACCAATCTATTTTATATGAAAAACATTCTGTTACTTACCGATTTTTCTGAAACTTCAAAAAACGCTATTCATTATGCTTTACAGTTATTTGAAAATAAAGAAACAACTTTTCATTTAGTTTACGTGCATAAAGCGTCTGCATTTACGTCTGCAGATCTAATGACAAGTAGCACAGATAATTTGTATGCAAGTATCGTAAAGTCGCCACAAGAAGATTTAGAAGACCTTGTAAACAGTTTAAAAACGTCATATAAAAACGATAAGCATACTATAAACTCTCATGTAGATTACGATGTGTTTACAGATGCAATCAATCAGTTAATACAGCTTCAAAATATAGACCTAATCGTTATGGGAACTAACGGTGTGACAGGTGCAGATGAGGTTGTTTTTGGTAGTCATACACTTAATGTAATTAGAAAAGTTGAATGTCCAACGCTAGTCATTCCAAAGGATTTTAAATTTGAAACACCTAACGAAGTTTTAATTCCTTTAGACGAAAAAGATCATTTAAATAAATCACGATTAAGCTTAATTTCTAGTCTTTTATATAATAAAGAAACTAAATTTCATGTTCTTAGAGTTATAGAAACTGAAAATGATAGCTTTAAAGAGGCAGATGTTGAGGTTTTAAATTCAAACTTTTCTGAAGAAAACTATAGCTATTTCAATATTACTAATGTGCCATTACACTATATTGTAGATACTTATGTGCAAACAAACACTATAGATTTTGAAGTATTTATTATACAGCAAACTACTTTTTTTGAAAGATTATTTAAAGGATCACCAATTACAAAACATAGTAAAGTAGCAAAAGTACCTTTGTTTATTCTTCACGATTAAAACCAAAGACTTACAAAACTAGAGATACCGATAATTAAGATTAGGATTAAAACAAAATTTCTAAATTGATCTTGAGATATTTTATTAAGTATTTTTTTACCAATATAAGTTCCAATAACGCTAATTACAAGTAAAATAGGGATGAGGTATAATATGTCTTTTTGTATGTAACCATTATTGTAATACACAACACTTCTGCTTAAATCTACTCCTAAATCTATAATTGCAGAAGTAGCAATAAATTTTTCTTTATTCATTTTAAACGCAGAAAGTGTTATGCCTCTTATTGCTCCGCCTGTACCTAATAAACCTGCGCTAAAACCAGATAAAACACCTCCTAAAATGGCGTTTTTGTTGGATGCTTTAATTATTAATTCTTTAAAAATTAAAAAGATAAGACTAAGTACAATTAAAAATCCGCCTAAAAAATAGGTAAGTATTTTGGTGTTAAAAAACTGACTTACGTAAGCACCGATAATTACAAAAATTACTGCAGGTATACCTAAGTATAGGATAACTTGTTTGTCAATTCCTTTTTTAAAGAATGCTATTTTAACTACATTACTAGATAAATGAAACAAGGCTGTAAGACCCAAAACAGTTTGAAAATCTAAAAAGAAGTTAGCAATTGGTACAAAAAATACTGACGAGCCAAAACCACCAACAGTGCCTAAAATTTCGGCAAGTAAGACTAAGAGTAAAAAGACACCAAAATATTTAGATAACATACTATTTTGGTGTTGGTATTATAGCTTCTTCTTCTAAAACTAAGATAAGTAGTTTTATATAATCTTCTATACTATCATTTATGTTTTTAGGATCTACAATATCTATATAACCTTTCCAGATTAATGTACGTTCTTTACTAGGACATAAACAATATATGCTAGTTTCGGCATTATAAACATTGTAATTTTCATAATATGAAGGATTATAAAACTGGTCTTGATATTTTAAAAAGTCGTCTTTAAAGTTGTGTTTGTATGTATGTGTTTTATAATACTCTTCAGAATATTTAATCTTATTTTTTACACCAACTATTCTAGAAAAAATTACTGTATCGTAATTAAGTTTGATTAACGAGTCTTCAATTTTATTTATTTCTGTTTCAGTATGCTTTTTATTTAAATAATCGGTAGTTAAAATGTTTTGACTTTTGTCTACTTTGAGATCTTTTAATTGTAGTTGTGTTTGAAAATGAGATTCAAATAAATGTCTAGCTTCATCATCTTTAGTCATACCAATAACTAGTATTTTTTTTGGATTATAGGTTTCAAAATCTGGGTTTTTCCAATAATCTTTTAGCTGCGTCGTGTTTTCGCAACTTAACAGAAGTATTAAAATTATATTTAAAAAAAGTAGTCTCATTATTTTATTTGATAAGATTTTTCATTTTATCTGTTTTCATTAAATCTTTAATTAAGCTAAAAATTTCAAATTTCACAGCTTTATAATCATGAAAAAACTCACTTATTTTAGAGGTAAATTCTCTGTGTTCTTTTTTGTATTTATATTCTTCTTCAAGCTCATCAATACCGTTTACGATAATTTCAAGTTCTTGTTCGTGTTTAATTAAGTTATTAATTAGTTTTTCATTACCACGTTTGGTTCTGTATAATGCTGTTGTTGCAGTTTGAGCACGCTCTAAATCGTTATTGCTTATAATTTTTTGGGTATAATTTGTAATTAATTCTTCTAAAAATAATTGTTCATCTTTAATAAAATTAAGATCTGATAGCCAATTTTTTGACATTTCGTGCATGCGCTCTGCGCTAAACCATTCTACTAGTTTTCCTTTATTAGTTTTCATTTTATATTGTTTAAGGGTTAATAATTATTTTTTTAAGATACTTTTATATGCTTTAAATAAAAATGATAATTATCATGTATTTAAGAGGTTATAAATCGATTTCTAAGCTTTCATAAAGAGATGGAATATGTGTATTCCAACCCATTTGATCTTTGATTTTTAACCTTAAATTATCGATAGAAGCTGCTTCACCATGAATTAAAAATATTTTTTTTGGTGTGTTTTCAATAGCGCTTAGCCAGTTTAATATTTCAGATTGATCTGCATGTGCTGATAGACTGTCTATACTGTATACTTTTGCATTGACTTTATGGTATTTTCCGAAAAATTTCACTTCATGAGCACCATCTTTTATAAGTCTTCCTCTGGTACCTTCGGCTTGATAACCAGCTAATAATATACTTGTTGTATTGATGTCTATGAGTTGTTTTAAATAGGTAAGTACGCGACCGCCAGTAACCATACCGCTACCAGCAATGATAATTTTAGATCTAGGATCGTCAATGGTTTTCCAGGTATCTGCATATGATGTAATAATATTGATATGTCTACACATAGCATGATAGTCTTGTTCTGATAGTTTATGCCACTTAGGGAAAAGTTTAAAAACTTCTAAAACATTATTGCCCATTGGACTATCTACAAAAATAGGGATATTAGGTATTTTGTTTTTTTGATATAATTTAAACAGAATATACATAAGTGTTTGTAATCTTTCTACCGCAAAACTAGGGATGATTAGATTACCTTTTTTATGGATTACTTCTGTAATGATAGTGGTTAATAGGATTTCTATATTTTCTTTACTGTGTAATTTGTTTCCGTAGGTGCTTTCTAAAAATATATAATCTGCTTCTTTTGGTCTTTTGGGTTCTTTAAGAAGATAATCATTTGTACGACCAATGTCTCCAGAAAAGACAAAACGTCTACCTTCAATATCAATTTCTATAAAAGTAGCACCTATAATATGTCCGTTGTAATTAAATTTAAACGAAATATGATTATTTATTTTAATCCATTTGGCTTCTGTTTGGACTTCAAATTTAGAAATGGTGTTTTCTACGTCTTTTATAGTATAAAAAGGTAAAGCAGGATGATGTTTAGTAAATTGTTCTTTGTTGGCTTTTTTAGCTTCTTCTTCATGTATTTTAGCACTGTCTTTTAAAATAATTTCGGCTATAGCTAAGGTCGGTGCAGTACCAATAATTGTACCTGTAAAACCTTGTTTGATTAGTCTTGGTAAATAGCCAACATGATCTAAATGTCCATGTGTAAGTAATACTGTATCTATGGATTTGACATTAATGGGTAAATCATTCCAGTTGGTTTGGCGTAATTCTTTTAATCCCTGAAAAACGCCGCAATCTATCATTATAGAAGTATCATAAGCTTCGATTAAAAACTTTGATCCAGTGACGGTTTTTGCTCCTCCTAAAAACGTTATTTTGGCTGTATTGGACATTTGTTAAGAATTACATAATAAGTTAAATTCGTTTAAAATTCTTTTTTTTCGGGTAGTAGAAACACCTAAATGGTCTAAATAGAAATAATCATTTAGTAAGTCTTTACTAAGTACTATATCTCTATTTAATAAAAATTGTTTTTCTCTTTTTGTTAGTAAAGTAGAAACTGTTATTGGATATAACTTATACTTATCTATACGTTGTTTAAGACTATTATTGTGAGGGTAATCCCAACTAAGTAATTTTAAACCTACACAATTACCAAAAATTTTAGCGTCTTCTGTAAACCTAGTATTAGTAACGACCCAACCTTCTGATAAAGTAGAAGTTTTATTTTGATTATCATTCCATTTATCTTGAACATCTTTGTATCTAGAGAATATATATAACGGAATTTTGACATTACAATTTAATCCTTGCTCACCATGAAATTTGCATTCTACTAATAGGGTTTTGTTATTTTTTGAGGCAAGAATATCTATTTCATGAGAGACGCAAATACCAGAAACTACATCGCCAACACTAGTGTTATATTGCTCTGCATTGAAAATTGCAGCAACAAAGCGCTCAAAAGGAAAGCCTGTTGGACCAAGTTCGTAGATTGCTTTTTTTAATTTGTATTTGGAGGCAATATGACTTTGTTTAGATTTTAAAAGCGCAAATGCACGATTATATATTTCTTTTGTACTTATACCTTGATAGATTTCATCTCTAACTTTATCTGCAATTTGGTTAGTTAAATTAGTATCTGCTCCACTTTTTTTTAATGAATGTTTAAGTTTATCTATTGAAAAACTTACTTTTTTACCAGACGATTTTGTGACATCAAAACTCTTGTTTTTCATTGTTTAAGATGTTTTTTTATTTGGAATAACTAAAAATGGTATTTGAGGATTAAAACCAATTTTATTAATCACAGGCTCATTTAGAATTTTTTCAAAAATGCTATGTTTGTAATTGACCATTACTAATAAATCGATATCTAAATCTTTTATAAAAGTATTTATTACTTCTGTTTTTTTGTCAAAGTTTGGTACACTATGATAATGTGTTTTAAAGCCTTGTAAGCTTGACTTAAGTACCGATAAATTATAATCTTGTATACTAGATAATGGTTTATTAGTTTCTATATGCATTATTCTTAAAACAGCGTTATTGTTGTAAGCTAGATCATTTAATATAGTTAACTCTTCTGTAGTGTAAAAACGGTTTAAATCTGTCGAAAAAGCAATTTGTTTTATAGGGTTATAGTCATAATCTTCTGGCAAAATCATAACTGGGCAAGATAAATGAGTTTTTACAACATTAACACTATTAGTACCAAACAAACTATTTAACATACTGTTTATCCCTTTAGTACTCATTATGACTAAGTCAACAGAGATTTTTTTTGTAATTTCTTCTATTGCATTTGTTAAAGGCTGAAATTTTATAATAGTTTTAAACTCATGATTAGCATTATGATCACTATTTTCAATTTGTTCTTTAAATTGATTTAGTTGATCGTTACCCAATTTCATTATGTTTTCTATATAAACTTCATTTAATGTAGAAAGTATTTCTGGATTTAAAACTTCTGTATGTAAAAGATGAAATGTGCATAAATCATATTTATAAAGTTTTACAGCGTATACTAATCCAGCCCAAGAGTTATCTGAAAAATCTACAGGAATTAAAATATGTTTCATAGTCTTAAGTTTTTGATTTACTTAAAGTTAGTTTAAATTTTCATAATAAAATATGATAACTGTTAGGAAATAAAAAAGCCAGCTAAAAAGCTGGCTTTTTAAAATTATTTTAAATTTACTTACTTGATTTTAAAAGTTATAACAGGCAAAGACGCGTGGTTAGCAATATCTTCTGAAATACTTCCAGATAAGAAATGTGTAAACCCTGTACGACCATGTGTAGCTATAGCAATAGCATCTGCGCCAGATACATTAGCAAAGTTTAAAACACCTTTTTCTACGGTGTAATCTGCTACATATTTTACGTTATCTAATTGACTTAAGTCGCCATCTGCTTTAGTTAAAAAGTCTGCTACTGTCTGTTCTATTTCTTGAGAACTGTTAAAATTGTCACCTGGTGTATTTACATATAGCAAGTGTAGTTTAGAACCTAAAGTTTTAAATAGCTTAGTAGCATTTAAATAAGGTGTAACACTTTTTTCTGTAAAATCTGAAGCAAATACTACATTATCAAAACTTAAAGTAGTCGGTTTGTTTTTTATTACAAGTACAGGGATATCTGCATGTCTAACTACTTTTTCTGTGTTGGATCCAACAAATATTTCTTTTAAGCCACTACTACCATGAGATCCCATAACAATCATATCTGCATTTTGCTCTTTAGCAACATCATTTACTTCGCTAAATACTTTAAAATGTTTAACTATTGGTGTTACGTTAATACCTTCTAAAAAGTCTTGCTCTAAAAATTCATTAAACTTTTTTTCTGCTAGTTTTATAAAGAAAACAGTTTCGTCTTGTAAAGCTGTTTCTCCTTTAGTTAATATAGTTTCAGAGATTTCTAACATGTGCAATGCTAAGATTTCTGCATTATATTTTTTTGCTAGTATTGATGCAGCTTCTAAAGCATAATTAGAATGTTCTGAGAAATCTACTGGTACAATTATTTTTTTCATTTTTTTGTTGATTTTAAGAGTTATATAAAGTTATTAATTTTTTAAGGTTTTAAAGTTTTTTTTTATGATTTAAGCTTTAATTAACATGCTTAAATTGTCATAGAAAAAAGTTGTGTTTCTGGTTTATTTCTTTGTAGTAACAAATCAAAAGCCATACATATGTTTCTTATAAATGGTTTGCCTTTTTCTGTAACAAAAATTTGATTTAGTTTTATGTTTACTAATCCATCTTGTTGCATTTCTTGTAATTTGATTAGTATTTCTGGTATTTCTTCAAAATACAAACCATTTGACATCCAACTTGTTTTAAAATGACACATTAAATTTAAAATATGTTGTCTTATTATTAGGTCTTCTGTAGTTAAAATATGACCTCTAAATACAGGTATTATATTATCGTTTATAAGTTGATAATAATCTTCAATATTTTTAACATTTTGTGCAAAAGCATACCAGCTATCACTTATAGAAGATACACCTAAACCAATCATAACTTTAGTTTTTGATGCTGTGTAGCCCATAAAGTTACGATGCATGGTTTCGTTTTTACTAGCTTTATACAAACTGTCTGTTTTTAGTGCAAAATGATCCATACCTATATCGTAATAACCTGCATCTGCTAGTAGTTTTTTACCTAATTGATATTGGTTTTGTTTACTATCTGCTTTTGGCAAATCACTGTCTTTAAAACCACGTTGTCCATTCCCTTTTATCCATGGGACATGGGCATAGCTGTAAAAAGCAATTCGGTCTGGTAGTAACGCTTTTGTTTTTTTTATAGTTGCTTCTACATGTGCTTCTGTTTGAAAAGGTAAACCAAAAATTATATCATGTCCAATAGAGGTGTAACCAATTTCTCTAGCTTGTTCTGTAACACGTTTTACGTTTTCAAAAGGTTGAATGCGGTGTATTGCCTTTTGTACTATTGGGTTGTAATCTTGTACACCAAAACTAACACGTCTAAACCCTAAATTATATAAGGTTTGTAAATGTTCTTTTGTGGTATTATTTGGATGACCTTCAAAGCTAAATTCATATTCATTAGCGAGTTCTGCTTTAGCTTTAAGACCATTAATTAAAAGGGTTAAATTTTCTGTCGAAAAGAATGTTGGTGTCCCGCCACCTAAGTGAAGCTCTTTGATAATTGGTTTATCATCAAACAACTCGCAATATAAATTCCATTCTTTTAAAACAGCTTCAATATAAGGAGTTTCAACTTCATGACGTTTAGTTATACGTTTGTTACAACCACAAAAAGTACATAAACTTTCGCAAAAAGGGAGATGGATATAAAGACTTATACCTTCTTCTTGATTACTTTCATTAAAAGCTTTTATAAGGTTTTCTTTCCATTTATTAGAAGAAAACGTTTCTGTATTCCAATATGGTACCGTTGGATAACTTGTATATCTAGGTCCGGCTACATTGTATTTATTAACTAAAGAAAAGCACATAACTAATTTTTTATAATTCAAAATTAGTGTGCAAAAACTATTTAAAACATGACATTGGTCATAACACTATAAATTAAATAAGTGTCTTAACCTTTTGATAAGGTATTTGTTTAAAAGAAGAAATTACTAAATCTGCTTGACTATAATCTTGATTTTTTGAGTGTAAACTGTCATATCCAATACAATAACTACCTGCAGATTTTGCTGCTTTTATACCGTTTGTAGAGTCTTCTATAACAATACAGTGTTCTTGTTTAAAACCGGCTAATTGAGCTGCTTTTTCAAAAATTTCTGGATGTGGCTTAGATGCTTTTAATGTAGCGCCACTAATTTTTGCTTTAAAATACTGGTCTAATTCAAATCTTGTAAACACCTTGTTAATTGTACTATTTGAAGCTGAAGAAGCTAAAACTAAAGTTAAACCATTATTAAAATAATCAACAATAATATCAAGTACACCATCTAATAGCTGTAAACTTTCGTCTGTTTCAAATAAACCATTAAAGTGACTACGCTTGCACAATTCTAAATCTTTAGGATTAGCTTTTAAATTAAAATGATTAACAAGTTTGGTACAAACATTTCTTGTAGATTGACCAGTAAAACTTTCGTATAAATTTTTAGTTACATCAATTTTATAATCTTCAAACATTTTGTGATAGGCTTTATTGTGTAAAGGTTCTGTATCTACAATTACACCATCCATATCAAATAACACAGCTTTTAACATAAACAAGATTAAATTTTAGCAAACTTAAACTTAATATTATTTAAAATACATAACTTTACGTAGAAAAATTATTCTAAAATGATAGAAGAGCTTAAGCAGCATTATGGCTATTTATTTGAAGATGAATTGCTTCAAGAAATAAACAATGTTGGTACTTATAGAGATATTCCAGAAGGACTTAAATTGATAGAAATAGGAGACTACATAAAAACTATGCCACTATTAATTAGCGGAGCCATTAAGATTTTAAGAGAAGATAAAGAAGGAGATGAGCTTATTCTTTACTTTATAGAACAAGGTGATACTTGTGCAATGACATTGTCCTGTTGTTTAGGAGATTCTAAAAGTGAAATAAGAGCAATAGCCGAAACAGATGCAAGGTTAATAATGGTGCCAGTTCAAAAAATGGAAGAGTGGCTAGGCAAGTATAAATCATGGCGTAATTTTGTGTTGCAAAGCTACCAAAACAGAATGACCGAGCTTTTAGAAGCTATAGATACTATTGCTTTTTTAAAAATGGACGAAAGACTATTTAAGTACCTTAAAGATAAAGCAATGGTAAATCATAACGATGTGATACATGTTACACATCAAGAAATAGCTTCAGACTTGCATACATCAAGGGTTGTAATATCAAGACTACTTAAAGCTTTAGAAATAAATGGTCGCATAGAGCTACACAGAAATAATATTAAAGTACTAGACTTATAACCCTGTAACAAATGTTACAAAAAAACAAGCTAATCATTATTAGTTTTGAGTACTAACTCTTAACTATGGAAATACAATATATACTTGGATACATAGGCGCATTACTAATAGGTCTTGTTTTAGGCTTAATTGGTGGTGGCGGATCAATACTTACAGTTCCTATACTAGTTTATCTTTTAGGGATTAATCCAATTACAGCTACAGCTTATTCTTTATTTGTGGTTGGTAGTTCTGCTCTAGTTGGAGCTTTAAAAAACATTCAAAAAAAATTAGTAGACTTTAAAACAGCAATTGTTTTTGCAGTTCCTGCATTTACAGCAGTATTTTTAACACGTAAGTATTTAGTACCAGCAATACCAGAACAATTTTATAAAATAAACAATTTTATAATCACAAAAGATATTGCAATAATGTTACTATTTGCAGTATTAATGCTTTTAGCTTCAATATCTATGTTAAAAAGTAAAAAAGAAGTTATAGAAGAAGATGTAAGCCTTAATTTTGTAGTTTTCTTTTTTCAAGCGGCATTTATAGGTGTTCTAACAGGATTAGTTGGTGCTGGTGGCGGATTTTTAATCATACCAACATTAATGTTTTTTGCTAGAATGTCTATAAAAAATGCTGTAGCAACATCACTATTAATTATAGCTATTAACTCGTTAATAGGATTTATTGGAGATGTTCAAAATATAGAAATAGATTGGTTGTTTTTATTAAGTTTTACATCCATCTCTATTATTGGTATATTTATCGGCACGTATCTTTCAAAATTTATTGAAGGCGCAAAACTTAAAAAAGGATTTGGATGGTTTGTACTCGTCATGGGGATATATATAATCTTCAAAGAGTTAACTAAATGATAATTGTAACTTTTGTTACATCTATATAATTACAAATCAATTAATTTTATAACCCATTAATAATCAATTTTTAAAATTGAATTAGAACATAAAATAACATGAAAGTAGAACAAATTTATACTGGTTGTTTAGCTCACGCAGCGTATTACATAGAAAACAATGGTGAAGTAGCAATAATAGATCCGCTTCGCGAAGTTCAGCCATATATTAATAGAGCAAAATTAGACGATGCAAAAATCAAGTATGTTTTTGAAACGCATTTTCACGCAGATTTTGTTTCTGGTCATTTAGATTTAAAAGAAAAAACAGGAGCAAGTATTGTATTTGGACCAACAGCAAAACCAAATTACGAAGCAATAGTAGCAGAAGACGGACAAATCTTTGAAGTTGGTAACTACAAGATAAAAGTTATTCATACACCAGGTCATACAATGGAAAGTACCACATATCTTTTAATAGATGAAAACGGTAAAGAACACGGTATTGTTACTGGCGATACGTTATTTATTGGTGATGTAGGTCGTCCAGATTTGGCGCAAAAAGTGGCAGAAGATTTAACTCAAGAAAAATTAGCAGGTTATCTATATGATTCTTTACGTAACAAAATTATGCCATTAAGTGACGATTTAATAGTGTATCCAAATCACGGTGCAGGATCGGCATGTGGTAAAAACATGAGTAAAGAAACTACAGATACTTTAGGAAATCAAAAAAAGGTCAACTATGCTTTAAGAGCAGATATGACCAAAGAAGAATTTATAGAAGAAGTTCTTGACGGATTATCAGAGCCACCAGGATATTTTCCTCAAAATGTAATGATGAATATTACAGGTTACGAAAGTTTTGATAACGTTATCACTAAATCTAATAAACCGTTATCACCAGAAGCTTTTGAAGCTGCAGCAAATGAAACAGAAGCTATTATTTTAGATGTACGTCATCAATCAGAATTTGTAAAAGGACATATACCACGTTCAATTTTTATTGGTATAGATGGTGGATTTGCTCCTTGGGTTGGTGCTTTAATTGTAGACGTAAGTCAGCCAATACTCTTAGTAGCTCCAGAAGGAAGAGAAGAAGAAGTGGTAACACGTTTATCTCGCGTTGGTTTTGATAATGTAATAGGTTATTTAGATGGTAGTTTTCAATCCTGGAAAAATTCTGGTAAAGAGTATGATACTATAACTTCAATTTCAGCAGAAGAATTCGCTAACCGTTTTGAAGATAATAAAGACGTTGTATTTGATGTAAGAAAAAATGGAGAGTTTACTGCCGAACATGTTGACGGAGCAAAAAGTACACCATTGGATTACATAAATAATTACTTACAAGAATTTCCTGATAATAAAACATTTTATGTGCATTGTGCAGGAGGATATAGATCTGTAATAGCAGCTTCTATTTTAAAAAGTAGAGGCATCCACAACTTAATAGATGTTGGTGGTGGTTACGGTGCTATCAAAAAAACAGATATACCAGTAACAGACTATGTTTGTCCATCAACATTAAAGTAGTTTTAAGTTTTTTAGTTAGTTAAAAGTGTGTGTTACAAATCTGTAACACACACTTTTTTTTGTAACAAAGGTTACCAACAATAGTAACAAATTGACGTAATTTTATAGAAATTTTTATAGATGAAATACATACTCATTATGTCAATATTCTCATTTTTATTCGGAAATAATTCAGTACAAGATAAACCAATAAAAGTATTATCTCCAAAAGAATTTAAAGCCGAAATCCAAGATAAAGACGTGCAATTAATAGATGTACGTACACCTGCTGAATTTGAAGTAGGACACATTGAAGGCGCTAAAAATATAGACTTTTTTTCGGGGAAATTTAATGTAGAATTTGACAAATTAGACAAAGAAAAACCAGTTTACATTTATTGTAAAAGCGGAAATAGAAGCAGACAAACCGCTAACAAATTAGCAGAAAGAGGTTTTAAAGAAATCTACGATTTGCAAGGCGGAATTTTAAATTATAAATAAAATAAATATGAAAACATCAATAATAGTTCAAAACCTAAAATGTGGTGGTTGTGCAAATACCATTTCGACTAAATTATCAGAAATTGAAACAATTTCAAATATTCAAGTCGATGTAGAAGAAAGTAAAGTCACTTTTAATGTCTCAAACTCAGAAGATGCAATAGAGGTTAAACAAAAGCTAAAAAGTTTAGGTTATCCATCAATAGAAGACGAAAACGGATTAGTATCTAAAGCTAAATCTTTCGTCAGTTGCGCAACTGGTAAATTATCAAAATAAACATGAAACAGTTACTTATAATTTCAGTTTTAGCAATCACTTTTTTTAGCTGTAAAGATTCAGAAAAGAAACATCACTCTGCATTAGATTTACAATTACAAGCTAACAATCATCCTGGTAAAAAGCTAATGGAAAAACATTGCTACGTTTGTCATAGTCCAACTGCTAGTCATGATGACAGAATTGCGCCACCAATGGTTGCAATTAAAAAACATTACATAGATGAAGATACATCAAAAGAAAAATTTGTCGCAGAAATAAATGCTTTTATAAAAAACCCAACTAAAGAAAATGCAAAACTCTATGGTGCTGTAAAACGCTTTGGAGTTATGCCAAAACAATCTTTCCCAGAAGAAGATATTAAGCAAATTGCAGAATATATGTTTGATTTTGATATTGAGCAACCAGAATGGTTTGAAGATCATTTTAAAGAAGAACAAGGTAAGCATAAAGGTAAAGGCATGGGTAACGAAAAAGGTAAAGGAAAGGGTAAAGGAAAGAGTAAAGTAATGCACAAACAACAAGCAGAAGTTAACTATCAAAATTTGCCTTACGGCGAACGTGGTTTAAAATATGCATTAACCACAAAAGCAGTTTTAGGAAAAAACTTGATGGGAACCATCCAAAAAAAAGGAACTTTAGAAGCGTTAGCATTTTGTAATGAGCAAGCTTATCCGTTAACAGATAGTATGAGTGTTGTACACAATGCTAACATTAAAAGAGTTTCTGATAAACCAAGAAATCCTAATAATAAAGCAAACGCAATAGAGCTTGATTATATCAATATCTTTAAAAAACAGTTGGCAAATCAAGAAGAGATTAGTCCAATTGTAAAAGAAGATACAGATCAAGTACACGTGTATTATCCAATCGTTACAAATAGTATGTGTTTACAATGTCATGGTAAACCTAACGAAAATATTAAGCCTGAAATAATAAAAAAGTTAACTTTGTTATATCCAGAAGACCAAGCTACAGGTTATACAACGGACCAAGTTAGAGGTATTTGGAGTATTAGTTTTGATAATTAAAACATTTAGGTATGAGTAAGTTTTCAGATATTATCAATCAAGATAAACCTGTTTTGATAGATTTTTTTGCAGAATGGTGCGGACCATGTAAAATGATGAGTCCTATTTTAAAAGAAGTAAAAGACAATTTAAAAGAGCGTATTTCTATAATAAAAATTGATGTAGATAAAAATCAAGCATTAGCCGCAAAATATCAGGTTAGAGGCGTACCTACACTTATGATTTTTAAAAACGGAAAACAAGTTTGGCGCCAATCTGGTGTGCTTCAAAAAAATGAAATTATTAACATTATCACTAATTTAGATTGATGGATTTATCTGAAAAATATTGGGATACGCGTTATAAAATTGATGATATAGGTTGGGACTTAGGACAAGTTTCACCACCATTAAAAGCTTATTTTGATCAGTTAGAAGATAAAAACTTAAAGATTTTAATACCTGGCGGCGGTAATAGTTATGAAGCTGAATATTTACACAATCAAGGTTTTACAAATGTTTTTGTGGTAGATGTATCTAAAACTGCTTTAGAAAATTTTTCAAAAAGAGTGCCTAACTTCCCAAAAAAACACTTAATACAAAAAAACTTTTTCGATATAGATACAACTTTTGATCTTATTGTAGAACAAACTTTTTTCTGTGCAATAAATCCTAATTTAAGAGCAGCCTATGCAGCAAAAGCTTATGACTTGCTAAACCCAAAAGGTAAAGTTGTAGGATTATTATTTGATGCACCATTAAATACGGATAAACCACCATTTGGAGGTTGTAAAGAAGAGTACATTAATTACTTCAAACCGTATTTTAAAATTACCATTATGGAAAATGCTCACAACTCAATAAAACCAAGAGCTGGTAGAGAATTATTTTTTAGAATAGATAAAATAGAAAAAGAAACTACAGTTTTTTAGTTTTTGATAAAAAACTACGCTTAATATTGTTAAAACGCTATTATTTTGTTTGTTGTGTAACAAAAGTTACAATTTTTGTCTTAAAACACTATTATTTTTATCAAGATTGAAAACTAACAAACTCACTTAATAAAAATAATAATGAAATCTCACTATCAAATTCTAGTAATTGGTGGCGGAACAGGAGGAATCATGACTGCAGCCAATTTACTATCCAAAAATAAATCGTTAGATATAGGTATAATCGAGCCAGCAGATTGGCATTATTATCAACCAGCTTGGACATTAGTTGGAGCAGGTACATATGATTTTGATAAAACAAAACGTCATATGTCATCTGTTATGCCAAATGGGGTAGATTGGATAAAAGATTACGCTACAATTTTTAAACCAGAAGAAAATACTGTTGAAACTAAAGAAAATGGAGCTATAACATATGATTTTTTAATTGTATCTCCTGGTTTAGTTATGGATACCTCTTTAATAGAAGGTCTAACAGAATCTTTGGGTAAAGGTGTAGTTTGTAGTAATTATACAGATCCAAAACATACTTGGGATGTAATTAAGAATTTTAAAGGAGGTAATGCGGTGTTCACACAGCCAACAACCCCAATTAAATGCGGTGGAGCACCTCAAAAAATCGCTTATTTAGCAGCAGATTATTTCAAGAAAAACGGATTGAAAAATAAAACTAATGTTGTATTTGCAACACCTGGTTCTGTTATTTTTGGTGTAAAAGAAATTAGAGAAAACTTAATGCAAGTGATTAGTAGATATGGTATTCATTTTAAACCATTTTATGCGCCAATTAAAATTGATGGCGAAAATCAAATTGTTACCTTTAAAGGTGTTGGAACTGGCGAAAATAAATGTGTGATAAATGAAGATAATGAACTAAGAGAAATCATGTCCGGAGAGTCTATTATAGAAATGCCTTTTGATATGCTTCACCTTGCGCCACCACAAACAGCACCAAAATTTGTTAAAGAGTCTCCTTTAGTTAATGAAGCTGGTTGGTTAGATGTAGATAAACACACTTTGCAACATAATACATACGCTAATATTTTTGGTTTAGGTGATGTTGCTGCGTTACCTACAGCAAAAACAGGAGCTGCGATACGTAAGCAAGTACCTGTAGTTACAGATAATATTTTACAATTAATAGCACATAGCAAAAAAGGAAATAAATCATACAACGGTTATTCATCTTGCCCATTAGTAACAGGATATGGCAAAATGATTTTAGCCGAGTTTGATTACGATAATAACTTTATTCCAGACCCAAAACTTAAACAAATGCTTGTTTTTAATAGCGAAAAAGAGCATTGGCGACTTTGGATGTTAAAAAAATATGGATTACCGTATTTATATTGGAACAAAATGATGAAGGGAAAAGAAGTGTAAATATCATCATCTTAATTAATAGCGTAAAGCATCTGATAATTTCAGATGCTTTTTTAGTTTTAATGACAAATGTCATATTTCATTATGTAAATCGGTTATACCTTTACATTGTAATAATTAAAGACTAAACTAATCAATTATGGTATCTCAAAATATATCTCTTTATAGCTGGAGTAACGGTGTAATAATGATTGTTATTTTTGGTATTGTTTGTTTAACACTTATAGGTTTTGCTATAAAGTTTATGAGTGGAGAAAGTAAAAAGGATGATACTAAAGAGTAGCTTTTTTATTTAAATTTGGTTAAAGAGTGCAAGTAATTGCACTCTTTTTTTATAAAGTTCTGTTAAAAAACCAGCTTTTGTAACAAATGTTTCAAATAGAATTAATCTATTGTTTTATTTTTATATAATAGAATTTAAATATTGAAATATAATATATTATGGAAACAAACACAGAAGCAAACCAAATTAATCCAATGCCAAGAATAGGCGACCAAGCACCAGATTTTGAAGCAGTAACTACTAAAGGAAAAATTAAATTTTCTGATTTTGCAAAAGATAAATGGGTAGTAATGTTTTCTCATCCAGCAGATTTTACACCGGTTTGTACAACAGAAATGAGCGGATTTGCAATAAGAAAACCAGAATTTGATGCACTTAACACAGAGCTTATTGGTTTAAGTATAGATAGTATACACGCACATTTAGGTTGGGTACAAAACGTAAGAGAAAATACAGGTGTATATTTTGATTTTCCTATTATCGCAGATATTGATATGAAAGTATCTAAGCTTTACGGAATGTTACAACCTAACGAAAGTGAAACAGCAGCTGTACGTGCGGTTTTCTTTATAGATCCAAGTAAAAAAATACGTCTTGTAATGTATTACCCATTAAATGTTGGTCGTAATATGGACGAAATTTTAAGAGCTTTAGAAGCACTTCAAACGTCGGATAAATACAAAGTAGCGATGCCTTTAGATTGGAAAAAAGGTGATAAAGTAATTGTTGGACCACCAAAAACTTTAGACGAGTTAAATGAAAGAATCAACGACGACTCTCTTGAAAAAGTAGACTGGTATTTAGCAAAGAAAAACCTATAAAAAACTCTTAAAATATCGGTCTTTTCATCAAGTTAAGACCGATTTTTTTTATCTTAATTTCAACTAAAGCAAAACTAAACAAAATGAATATTACTCAATTTGAAGACAAGCCATTAGCGCATTATTCTTATGCAATAATTAGCGATAATAAAATGGCTATTGTAGATCCTTCCAGAGACCCAAAGCCTTACTATAAATTAGCTGAAAAAGAAAAAGCTAAAATCGTTGCGGTTTTCGAGACGCATCCGCATGCAGATTTTGTAAGTAGTCATTTTCAAATACATAAAGAAACTGGCGCAACTATTTTTGTAAGTAAATTAGTTGGTGCTAATTATCCGCACAAAACTTTTGATAATGGCGATGTTTTTAACTTAGGAAGCGTTCAGTTTTCTGCAATAAACACACCTGGTCACTCACCAGATAGTATCACAATTATTGCAAAAAATAACGCAGATTATGCCATGTTTTCTGGTGATACGTTATTTATTGGTGATGTTGGTCGTCCAGATTTACGCGAAAAAGCTGGAAATATGAAAGCTAAACGCGAAGAATTAGCCAAAAGCATGTACCAAACCATGCAAACAAAATTTAACGATTTACCAGACAATACCATTGTTTATCCCGCACATGGCGCAGGATCGCTTTGCGGTAAAAATATGAGTAAAGATGCATCAAGTACTTTAGGTCGAGAACGTGAAGAAAATTGGGCATTTAAAAATTTATCTGAAGTTGATTTTGTCAATCACATTTTAAAAGATCAACCATTTATTCCTTCATATTTTGGATATAACGTAGATATAAATAAAGTGGGCGCAAAAGATTATGAAAAGGCAATTTCAGAAGCAAACTTTCAATTTAAAGCAGATAGTTTTGAAGACAACGCCTTAATTATTGATGTTAGAAATGAAGCCGATTTCAAAAAAAATCATCTAAAAGGTAGCATAAATATTATGGCAAAAACCGAAAATGATAAGTTTGAAACTTGGTTGGGATCTATCGTCAAACCAAAAGAAGCATTTTATGTGGTTTTAAATTCAGTTGAAGATAAAGATGAAATACTACATCGTATAGCCAAAATTGGTTATGAAAATCAGTTAAAAGGAATACTTACTTTAGATGATTCATCTTTTGAAAGTACAGAAAAAATAGATTTATCAGACTTCAAAAATAATCCAAATCAATACACAATTATTGACATAAGAAATAAAAGTGAAGTAGAAGAAGGTAAGTTTTTTGATAACGCTATATCAATTCCTTTAAACGAATTAAGAGATTCTGAAAATCAAATACCAACAGACAAACCAATAGTTGTACATTGTGCTGGTGGATACCGTAGCGCAGCAGGAAGCAGTATTATTTCTAACTTAAAAAATGACGCTAAGGTTTATGATTTAAGTGATGCTGTTTCGGAGTTTAAATAGCATGTAGATATATTTAAAAGTATTAAAAACCAGTTGAAATTTATGTGTTTTAACTGGTTTTTTATTTATAAATGTTAAAGTTTAAAATATGTAATATTTGTTACTTATAGCCAACAATCTGTATCGTATTTTTGTTATAAACTTACAATTATGGATGTAGAAATCTTAGCCCGAATTCAATTTGCCTTCACTGTTGCTTTTCATTACATCTATCCGCCATTAAGCATTGGTATTGGATTAATCATGGTTATTTTTGAAGGTTTATATCTTAAAACCGGTAAAAAAGAGTACGAAATTTTAACTCGTTTTTGGTTAAAGATTTTCGCCATAACCTTTGGTATTGGTGTAGCAACCGGAATCATAATGGAGTTTGAATTTGGTACCAACTGGTCTGTATATTCCAAATATGTTGGTGATATTTTTGGAAGTGCTTTAGCTGCAGAAGGATTATTTGCTTTTGGACTAGAAAGTACCTTTTTAGGCATCTTAATTTTTGGATGGAATCGTGTATCGCCTAAAGTTCACTTTATATCAACAATAGGCGTGTTTTTAGGATCAATGTTTTCGGCAGTTTGGATTGTTGTAGCCAACAGTTGGCAGCAAACACCAGCAGGTTATCATATTGTAGGCGAAGGATTAAATGCTAGAGCAGAAGTAACCGATTTTTGGGCAATGGTTTTTAATCCATCTAGTGTAGATCGTATAATTCACGTTTGGCAAGGCGCATTTTTAGCAGGCGCATTTATGATTTTAAGTGTGCATGCGTATTATTTATTAAAAGGCAGATATGTTGAAATTTCTAAAAAAGCCTTTAAAATAGCATTATCTGTAGCTACAATAATTTCGTTAACACAATTAGTGTCAGGTCATAGTTCAGCAGATGGTGTTGCAGTAAATCAACCTGCAAAATTAGCAGCTATGGAAGGTCATTACGAGCAATCTGCTGCAGCCGATTTATATTTGTTTGGTTGGGTTGATCAAGCTTCAAAAACTGTTACAGGTATTGGTATTCCTGGCGGATTATCATTTTTAGTGCATCAAGATTTTAACGAACCTATTGCAGGTTTAAATGCGTTTCCTGAAGATGAAATTCCAACTCAAGTTAATGCTGTTTTTCAATTTTATCATATTATGATTTCTATAGGTATGTTTTTTATAGGATTAACATTATATGCTAGTTATTTATGGTGGCGTGGTAAATTGTTTGATAAAAAGTGGCTACTTAAAATATTTGCATTTTCGGTATTACTACCTCAAATAGCCAATCAAGCCGGTTGGTTTGCTGCCGAAATGGGACGACAACCTTGGGTTGTTTATGGTCATTTAAAAACAAGCCAAGCATTTTCTCAAGAGGTATCTGCAAATCAAATTTTATTCTCGTTAATTTTATTTTTTGTAGTGTACGCCATTTTATTTTTATTGTTTTTATACTCTTTAAATAAGAAGATAAAGCATGGACCATATGAAGAATCTGAAAATCCAGACGAATTTTTAAAATACACTTAATAGAAGATTATGGAAACATTTTTAGGTATAGATTATCCAACATTATGGTATTTAGTAGTAGGACTTTTATTTTCTGGTTATGCTATTTTAGAAGGTTTTGATTACGGTGCTGGCGCATGGCATTTGTTTTTAAGAAAAGATATAAGTAGGCGTATTGCCATAAATGCAATTGGTCCACTTTGGGATGCCAACCAAGTATGGTTAATTATTGGTGGCGGCGCATTGTTTGCAGGTTTTCCTGTAATGTATGCAACAATGTTATCGGCAATGTATATTCCGTTTATGTTGTTTTTAATGCTATTGGTATTACGTTCTGCTGCTATAAAATTTAGAAGTGCTGAAGAAATGAAATGGTGGCGAAAAACATGGGACATCATTTACTTTACATCAAACACATTAATTGCTTTTTTACTTGGCGTTGTTTTAGGAAACGTATTGCAAGGTTTTGAATTACACGAAAACTTTGTTTATAAAGGCGGCATTTTCTTTTCGTTTTTAAACCCATATTCATTAATGGTTGGGTTTACAACTTTATCCATTTTTATGACGCAAGGTGCTATTTTTCTTCTTCTAAAAACAGAAGGAAAACTACATGATAGATTATCTTTTTTGCTTAAAAGAGGAATGGTGTTCTTCATTGTCAGTTTTGTAGTTACATCTTTTTACACGTTAACGTATCTTCACGGTGTAACCGATAAATTTAAAGAACAACCTATATTTTTCGCATTACCAATTTTAGCATTTTTAGCAGTAGCCAATGTGCCAAGATTAGTATCTAAAAAGAAATACTTTTATGCATTAGTATTTTCGTCATTAATCATGGCATTTTTATTAATGTTAGTAGCTTTTCAATTGTATCCAGTGTTGTTGCCTTCAACTATAAATCCAGAATATAGTGTAACTATTTACAATGCAGCATCATCACAAAAATCATTAGGCATTATGCTTACTATTGTACTAATAGGTGCGCCACTTTTAGCATTTTATTTCTTGTTTTTATACAAAACTTTTAATGGAAAAGTCGAGCTAGACGATACTAGTTATTAACCCTAAGATTATGTAACATAGGTTACTGTGTAATTAGTTTTAAAATGCAACCTTTACATAGAGATTAAAAAGTAAAATACTTCAACTTTTCAATCTAAAAACTAATTCTTAATCTTAGTAAAATGTCAAAAATAGTCATTTTAGGAGCCGGAATTTCTGGTCATGTTGCAGCATCACATTTAAGACGAAAGCTGTCAAAAGATCACGAAGTTGTCGTAGTCTCTCCTAATAGTAATTACCAATGGATTCCGTCCAATATTTGGGTCGGAATTGGTAGAATGAAATCCAAAAAAATCTTATTCCCATTAGCGCCATTATACAAAAAGAAAGGCATTGGGTATAAGCAAGCCAAAGCGGTAACCTTTCATCCAGAAGGAGATAAAACAGAGCAGAAACCTTATGTTTTAGCCGAATATGTTACAGGTGAAAAGAAAGGAACTCGAGAAAAAGTTACTTACGATTACTTGATAAATGCAACAGGACCAAAGCTAAATTTTGAAGCAACAGAAGGCTTGATTCCAGGTGAAAATAAAACCTATTCCGTTTGTACTTATA
Source organism: Mesoflavibacter sp. (assembly GCF_964226795.1). Classification (NCBI taxonomy): domain Bacteria; kingdom Pseudomonadati; phylum Bacteroidota; class Flavobacteriia; order Flavobacteriales; family Flavobacteriaceae; genus Mesoflavibacter; species Mesoflavibacter sp. Next base: position 133,079 of record NZ_CAXQQP010000002.1, on the reverse strand, counting down.
CGCATGCAGATCATGCTTGGCATGGTTTAAATGAAGTGATTCAGCAAATGAAAAACGGAAAAAAAGCCAAAATTTTAATAGGTACTGGTCACGCCAAATCGACGTGTCAAGGTGCTGCATTTGAATATATTTTGAATGTAGAACAAGAGTTACGTAGACATAAAGTACGTGATATGGCTGAAATTACTTGGATATCTAATGAATATCTATTAGGAGATTTTGGTATGGACGGTATGTTAATGAGTTACGGAAGCATGACGATGAAGTCTAATGAGATGATAGAAATGATTTTTGAAGATCGAGATATAAAATGGATTACAGGAGCAGGCGTAAATAAAATTGAAGATGGCATAGCGCACTACGAAAATTTAGATGGCGAATACAAAACCGAAACTTATGATTTTGCAATGTTAATTCCAGCATTTTCAGGTCACGGTTTTAAAGCTTACGATAAAAATGATAACGACATTACAGACAAGCTATTTAAAGGCTTTATGATTGTAGATGCTGATTATACACCAAAACCTTATGAGCAATGGAGTGTGCAAGATTGGCCAGAAACGTATCAAAACCCAAGCTATAAAAATATTTTTGCACCAGGTATTGCTTTTGCTCCGCCACATACAATTTCTAAACCAAGAAAAAGTAAAAATGGAACTGATATATTTCCTGCTCCACCAAGAACAGGTATGCCATCAGGTATTACAGCAAAATTAGTAGCAGATAACATTATTGATAGTATTAAATCCGGTAAAGAATCTTTACATCATAAAGGGTCAATGGGAAATATGGGAGCAGCATGTATAGCTTCTGCTGGTTATGGTATGACTCAAGGAAGTGGTGTAAGTATTACCACATACCCAATTGTACCAGATTATAATAAATATCCAAAAACACAAGGTAGAAAACTAGGGAAAACCTTTGGAGATATAGGTTTAGCAGGACATTGGTTAAAATTAGCCTTACACTACGCCTTTATTTACAAAGCAAAAATGCGACCATTTTGGTGGTTGATTCCTGAATAAAAAAATTAAGATTATGACACAAAGAATATCAAAATATCAGCGTTTTAAAATGATGAATCCTATTATACAATTTTTTAAATTCATCTATTTAAGTATTAAAATAATGATTGTTGTTGCTGGCGGACATGGCGGCACAAGAAAAGTAAACTGACGTGGTTGTCAGTGATTTTGGTTGGTTTTTAATTGAAAAAGGGCATTTTTAAAATGCCCTTTTTCTATATGATTTAACAATCAAAATTGCGTCAGTTCACGTGATTTTTAGTGTTTGCTTAGTGTAGTCGAAGCAGAACTAAAAAATTGTATCAAGAACTTTTAATAAATAAACTGAAGAGTTTTTATTAAAATTGATACTGCACAAAAGCAGAAAAGTTACGTCCTGGTTCTGTAATAGGTGTTCTTCCAAAATCAGCTTGATTAGTAAAACTAAAGTTTAAGTGGTTATTATAGGCTTCATCAAAAATATTTAATGCTGCAACACCTAATGTTAAATTTTTAAGTGGTTTTACACCTAATTTTACATCTAAAGTTTCATAACCAGCTGTTGTAGTTTCTCCAAAACTTTCTGCAATATTCTCTTGTTTGCTTGTGACGTTATATTGCACTTTTGCCCAATATTTTTCACGATCTAAGCCTAAAGAAAACGTGCTATTTAATGGCGGTGTAAGTGGTAAAGATTCACTTAAATCATTGTTTTTTGCATACACGTAAGCCAATTCAGTTTTAAAATAAAAATCATTTAAAAAGTTAACTTTCGCCATAGCTTCAAAACCAGTTTTATAAGCGTTATCTAAATTTCTAAATACTTTTACTTCTTGTGGCATTGCAGTTGGCATATACTTGCGTGTAATTGTTGGATCTACAACCGCTACGATATAATTTTCGAATTTAGAATAGTAAAAACTAGCCGCGTAATTAAAGTTGTTTTTATTGTTTTTTCCTTTAAAACCAATTTCAAATTGATTGTTAACTTCTGGTTTTAAATTTGGGTTTCCTAAATATTCATAAGGATCTTGACCAACAGTAAAATGATTAATATAACGCTCTATCATATTAGCACTTCGTACACCACGACCATAAGCAGCTTCTAACGTAAAATTATCTGTAACTAATCGCTTGATAGAGACTGTTCCGCTTACGTTGTTATCTGTTTTTTCTTCTAAATCGTAACGCGCAGCAAAGTCGTCTTCTGGATCTTGGATATCACTTTTTATTAAGTCATAACGCATACCAGCAGTCAGTACTGTTGTTGGGTTAATTGCCCATTTTGCTTCTGTAAATACACCATAATCGTTAATGTAAGAATCTTGCCAAACCTTGTCGTTAAACACCATTGGCATAGCAAGTGGCATACCCATCATGTTTAACTTTATGGTTCTGGTTCTTCCACCATCTCTAGCAATAGACAAAGCGTCCAAACCACTAAAAATTGTCAGTTTTTTTGCTGGTTGCCAGTTTAATTCTAATTTTCCGCCAATGGTTGTAGATTCAACAGAAGATTCTGCCGCCATGCGTACAAAAGAAGGTCTGTCAAAATTTGTCATTAAATGATCTACGTAGCTGTAATACGCTTTCGCGGAAAAGCTTTTAACAGTTTCACCTAAATCAGAAATTTTATAATCTAAAGACAGGATACTACTATCATCATATTCGGTATCCATCATTAGCGCAGCATGTTGTACATCACGACCAAAAGATTGACGCCAATGCGCTTGTAAACGTTGATTGTCTGTAAAATTATAACCTAACTTTATACCATAATCGGTGCTTCTAAAAGACGATGGAATTTCAACACCATTGCCATCTTCATAGCTTCCAAAATCTCTATAACCAACATTACCTACAATGTCATATTTGTTTTCAATATATTGTAATTGAAGCATGTTTACCATCGAGTTTCCGTTGGTTTCATATCCAGCTGATGCTTTACCATGAAAGCCTTTATCTAAATAATTTGGTTTTTGAGTGACTAAGTTTACAATACCGCCAAATGTTGCGCCATAACGTACGGTGTACGGACCTTTAATAATTTCAATTTTTGAAATTTCTTCAGGAATCACATGTGTTGTTATTGGATCCATACGGTTTGGGCAAGCGTGCATTGCTTTAGTTCCGCCATCATATTGCACGTTTAATTGCTCGTATTGGCTAGCTCTAAAACTTGGGTCTATTGCGTAATTACCTCTTTTAATAACAGAAAAACCGTTAATATCATTAAATAAATCGGCTACGTTTTTAGGTTGAACAATAGTTTCATCATAATTATTAGTAACAATAGTATGTATCGGGTCTGTTTTTAAATTTCCGGTTATAATAACTTCGTTTAAAGTTGTTACTTTTTGTGTAGTTGTATCTTTTACTTTAGGGTTTGTTTGAGCAATAGATACGGTTGTGATTAGCGCACATAATAATGCACTATAAAATGTTTTCATCGTATATTTTTATTTGAAAATTTGTAATAAGTCTGTGGTTTTAATACTGAAAAACAGTATTAAAGCTAAAATAATGGTATGTAGACTTAAACTTGAGGTGGATGAAAACAAGACGATTTATAACTAAAGTTATAAAGGTTAAGGTAGGTAAAGTTTTCCCTTTTTAAACTATAAAAGTTTGTTTGTAATTTATAATCTGTAATGTCTTGTTTAAATAGAAGTAACTCTTCAAAATTTATAATTTTAACAGGCTCATTTTCGTCACCAGTCGTTTGAGCTACTTTTTTTAAATGACACTTTCCGTTACATTGTAATTCTGGTTTGTCTTTATTCTCGCAAAGCTCTTCAATAAAACCAATAGGATCTAATTCGTAGTATATAAAAGTAAAAGACACTCTTAGCATATTAAATATAATAAGAGCGTTTAAACTAACCGCAAAAATGAAAATCCATTTTTTCATATCGCAAAGATAAATTGTAGATATTAATTTAAATGTGACAAAAGTCACATTAGGCTATCATTTTATCTAGGTAACATATGTTACTGACATGGGTGTTTTCTAAACGTACATTTGTATCAGTAAAAATTGAAAAATGAAACACATAATTAACTTATCAATCCTATCAGTATTTATATGGTCTGCCTCAATACAAGCACAAGAGGTAAAACCAATAAGTAAAAGTGAAGTTTTGACTCAAGTTTCAGAAAACAATACATCTATAAAAATTTCTGAAGAAGAATTTAACCAAGCTAAAGCAGATTATAGACAGACCAATGCTATTTTTTTGCCAAATATTACAGCTAGTCACACAGGTATTTCTACAACAAATCCTTTAATGGCTTTTGGTTCAAAATTAAATCAAGAAATTTTAACAAGCAATGATTTTAATCCAGCATTGTTAAACGATCCAGAAACAACACAAAACTTTGCAACTAAGCTAGAAGTACAACAACCATTAATTAATGTAGATGGAATATTTCAGCGTAAAGCAGCCAAATCTAAAATGGAAGCTATGTCATTAAAAACACAGCGTACAGAAGATTACATTGCTTTTGAAGTAGATAAAGCCTACATGCAATTACAATTAGCATACAAAGCTGTTGATGTTTTAGAAAAAGCATTAGAAGCCGCAAATGCAAATAAAAAATTAGCAGATAATAGTTACGAGCAAGGTTATTTACAACGTGCCGATGTACTTAATGTAGAAGTGCGTGTTACAGAAGTAAAAAACCAATTACAACAAGCCAAAAGCAACGTGCAAAATGCGTCTAATTATTTATCGTTTTTAATGAATGACGACACATTTATAACCTACAAACCTAGCGATACACTAACACCTTATGTGCGTACCATGGAATTGAAAACGTTTACTGAAAACCGTAGCGATATCAAAGCAATGCAGTTGGCAAGTAAAGCTTATGAAGCTATGAGTAAAGCAGATAAAATGGCGTTTTTACCACGTTTAAACGCTTTTGGAAGTTACGAAATGTATGATGATAAAATCTTTCAAGCAGATGCCAACGGATACATTGTTGGTGCGCAATTAAGTTGGGATATTTTTCAAGGATCAAAGCGTTTTGGAAAAGCTCAAAAAAGTAGAGCTGAGTTTGAAAAATCGAAGCTTGAATACAATCAATATGTATCAAAAAGTAAGTTAGAATTAAATAAAGCTAAAAGAATGCTTATTGATGCCGAAAATAAATTAAACCTATCAAAATTAGCTTTAGACCAATCTGAAGAATCACTTCGTATTCGTACCAATCGTTTTAAAGAAGGTTTAGAAAAAACATCAGATTTATTGATGGCAGAAACCCAATATGCACAAAAACAATTAGAATATTACCAAACCATTTTTGAATACAATTACGCTTTAGCGTACGTCAATTTTTTAACTAAAGAATAACCTCTCGACTGCGCTCGAGGAGACAAATTTTGTCAGGTCGAGCGCAGTCGAGACCTAAATATAAAACTCAATTAAAATGAAAAAACTATATACCATCTTATCTCTTTCAACCGCAATACTAATAGCAAGTTGTGGTAACGAAGACAAAAAAGTAGTTGCAGATAACTTACCAGCTATTCCTGTAAAAGTAGCACAGGTTAGCGACAATAATGACAGTCCATTTTTAGCGGTAAGCGGAAAAATCCAAGCCGAAAACAGTGCTAATTTAAGTACCAGAATGATGGGTTATGTCAATAACGTACCTGTAAATGTTGGCGATAAAGTAAGCAAAGGACAATTGTTAGTAGCAATTAATAATGCCGATTTGCAAGCGCAAAAAGCACAAATAAACGCAAATATCACAAAAGCTACAGCAGCATTTAATAACGCTAAAAAAGATTACGAGCGTTTTAAGTCGCTATTTGCTCAAAACAGTGCCTCTCAAAAAGAAATGGATGATATGACAGCCAATTACGAGATGGCAAAAGCAGGTCTTGAAGCTGCAAAACAAATGAAAAACGAAATTAACGCACAATTTGCTTACACTAATATTACTGCACCTTTTAGCGGAGTTATTACAAGCAAAAATGTAAAGAAAGGCGATATGGCAAATCCAGGTCAGCCTTTAATTTCAATAGAAGCACCAGGTGATTTTGAAGTGGTTGCAATGGTACCAGAAACCGAAATTTCAGACATAAAAAAAGATACAAAAGTAAGTGTAAATGTAAAATCTATTAACCAAACTATTTCTGGAAAAGTAACCGAAGTCAGTACATCTGCAGCACAAACCGGCGGACAATATTTAGTGAAGATAACCTTAGATAAAACCGATGCAAAAATTCTATCAGGAATGTTCACAACGGTACAATTTCCTGTAGAAAGAAAAGCAGAAACTTCAATGGTTTTAATACCAAAAGAAGCTATTGTAAACAACGGTCAGTTAAGCGGCGTTTATACAGTAAGCCAAAGTAATACAGCTATTTTGCGTTGGTTGCGTTTAGGTAGAACGTTTGGAAATGAAGTAGAAGTATTATCTGGTTTAAACGCCAATGAAAGTTATATTGTTTCAGCTGAAGGAAAGTTGTATAACGGAGCGAAAATTAGTGTGCAGTAATTCAGTTTGCAGTAGGCAGTAAATAGTACTGAATTTTAAATTAATAACAACATTGAATTAACAGTTCAAAGTCGCGTTAGGGATAGAAGCGGCATTCTTTTTACGTCAGTTCGAGTGAATTTGTGTCACATTGAGCGCAGTCGAAATGAAACAAATTTGTATCGAGAACAAGTAAAAAGATATAGCGAATAGCCCGTTAAAACGCCCAAAAAATAAGAAATCAAAATGAAAGAAGGTTTAGCAGGAAAAATTGCCAAAGTCTTTATGACATCGAAGCTTACAGTGCTTTTAATGATTGTTTTTATGGTCATTGGTGTGTACAGCTCGTTTTTAATTCCTCGTGAAGAAGAGCCACAAATTGATGTGCCTATGGCAGATATTTTTGTGGGTTATCCTGGTGCAAGTCCAACCGAGGTTGAATCTAGAGTTATTAAGCCTTTAGAGCAATTAATTTCGAATATAAAAGGTGTGGAATATGTGTATTCTACATCTATGAAAGAACAAGGAATGGTCATCGTTCAGTTTTATGTGGGCGAAGATATCGAGCGTTCTTTTGTGAAACTTTACAACGAAATCAATAAGCATATGGATGAAATGCCTGAAGGCGTAACGTTTCCATTAGTGAAAACACGTGCTATTGATGATGTACCGATGTTGGGTTTAACGTTGTGGAGTGAGACTTATGACGATTTCCAATTAGGGCAAATGGCTCAAGAATTAGAAGCCGAAATTAAGAAAGTAAATGATGTTGCAATTACACACAAAATAGGTGGAAGAGAACGTCAAATACGTGTCGTTTTAGATAAAGATAAATTAGCAAGTGCTGGCTTAGATTTTTTATCGGTTTCTGAAATGATTAAAGCCAACAATGCGCAACTAAATAGCGGCACTTTTGATATAAATGATACCGAATTTGTTGTAAACACAGGCAAGTTTTTAGAATCGATGACTGATGTTGAAAATCTAGTTGTTGGTGTTCAGCAAAATCAGCCCATCTATTTAAAGCAAGTGGCGAAAATTGTTGATGGTCCTGAAGTGCCTCAAAATTACGTTAGTCTTGGTTTTGGTCAAGCTAGCGAAAAAGCAAGTGATTACAAATCAGAATATCCAGCAGTAACTATTTCGGTAGCAAAACGTAAAGGAGCAGACGCAATGAAAATTGCAGATGTCATCATTGATAAAGTAGAGCATTTACGCAAAACCTTGATTCCTGATGATGTACACGTAGAAATCACCAGAAACTATGGTGAAACGGCGTCTCACAAAGTATCAGAATTACTATTACACCTTATAGGTTCTATCATCGCAGTAACATTTGTTGTGATGTTGGCTATGGGTTGGCGTGGTGGATTGGTCGTGTTTTTATCGGTGCCAATTACATTCGCATTAACGTTGTTAAGCTACTACATGCTGGATTATACCCTTAACCGAATTACCTTATTTGCTTTAGTATTTGTAACAGGTATTGTGGTAGACGATTCCATTATCATTGCCGAAAATATGCATAGGCATTTTAAAATGAAACGCCTGCCATTTAAACAAGCGGCATTATATGCTATTAATGAAGTTGGTAACCCAACTATTTTGGCAACATTCACTGTAATTGCATCGGTATTACCTATGGCGTTTGTGTCTGGATTAATGGGACCATATATGGCGCCAATGCCAATAGGTGCGTCTATTGCGATGATATTATCATTATTTGTAGCCTTAACAATTACACCATATTTAGGTTATATTTTCTTGCGTGAAAAAGATAAAAATACTTCGACAAGCTCAGCAACCGAAGAAGAAAAACCTAAAAAACCATTAGAAGACACATTAATTTATAAGTTCTACGAAAAATTTGAACGTCCTTTAATTGAAAGTTCTTCAAAACGTTGGTTGTTTTTAGGATTGACTTTCATCTTGTTGATGGGTACGATGGTGATGTTTTTTACAAATTCGGTAGTTGTAAAAATGTTACCGTTTGATAACAAAAATGAATTTCAGGTAGTAATTGATATGCCAGAAGGGACAACCTTAGAGCGAACTGCGGTTGTAGCTCAAGAAATTTCGCAATACTTATCAACGCGACCAGAAGTGGTTAATTATCAAAATTATATTGGTACTTCTGCGCCAATTACTTTTAACGGTTTAGTACGTCACTACGATTTACGCGGTGGAAGCAATATGGCAGATATACAAGTGAATTTGATTGATAAAGGCGAACGTAGTGCTCAATCTCACGATATTGCAAAATTATTACGTCCTGAAATTCAAAAGATAGCTTCAAAATATAATGCGAATGTTAAGGTTGTTGAAGTACCACCAGGACCACCAGTATTATCAACTTTAGTGGCTGAAATTTACGGTCCTGATTATGATAAGCAAATGGAGATTGCTAACGAAGTTCAAAATATTTTGAATAATACAGAAGACGTTGTTGACGTCGATTGGATGGTAGAAGCTGATCAAAAAGAATTTCAATTCACTATAGACAAAGAAAAAGCAATGCTTTACGGTGTAGCACCAAAACAGATTGCGTACACGATGAATATGGCATTATCCAACAGACCGTTAACCGTTTTGTATGATGAAGATGCTGTAAATCAAATCGGTTTAGTTTTGGCTTTAGATGAAAAGGAAAAGTCAACTATTCAAGACATTTCACAACTAAAAGTGAAATCGCAACAAGGTAATCTAGTTCCGATTGTAGACTTGGTTGATATTACTGAAACTACAAGTGCTAAAAGCATTTACCGTAAAAACCAAAAGCGTGTGGTGTATGTGTTAGCAGATATGGCTGGTAAATTAGAAAGTCCTGCGTATGTTATTTTAGGAATGGAAGAGAAGCTAAAAGCGATTAATTTACCACAAGGCTATGAGATTAATGAAATGTATTTTGGACAGCCAGAATTTGAAGATGATTACACCGTAAAATGGGATGGCGAATGGCAAATTACCTTGGAAGTATTTAGGGATTTAGGAATAGCTTTTTTAGGTGCAATTGCTTTAATCTACATCTTAATTGTAGGTTGGTTCCAAAACTTTAAAGCACCAATAGTAATGATGGTTGCCATACCATTATCGATGATTGGAATTATTCTAGGTCATTGGTTGATGGGCGCATTTTTCACCGCAACATCATTTATTGGTATGATTGCGTTAGCGGGAATTATGGTACGTAATTCGGTATTACTCATCGATTTTATCAATCTGAGGTTAGAAGAAGGCGTGCCACTAAAACAAGCTGCAATAGAAGCAGGAGCAGTGCGTACAACACCAATTTTATTAACAGCAGGAACAGTAGTCATAGGTGCATTTGTTATCCTATTTGACCCAATCTTTCAAGGATTAGCTATTTCGTTAATGGGTGGAACTATCGTTTCGACTGTATTAACCTTATTGGTTGTGCCTTTAGTGTATTATATGATAGAACGTAAAAACCATAAATAAAAAGCTGATCGAGCACAATTAAGTGTCATGAGAGTTTAAAAAAAAATCTTAGTTGTGCTCATTTGGCCAGTAAAGTTGAGAGATATGAAATTAGTATTAGTAACCGCAGTAGAAGAGTTTCATAAAGATGTAATTAAACTTTTTAAAAAAGCAGGTATTGAAAATTTTAGCGAATCTGATATAGATGGTTATAAAAACAACCATGCTTTAATTATGTCTACCAATTGGTTTGGAGCAGAAAATGCAAGTAATGAGTCTACAATGTTTTTCTCATTTACAGAAGACATGTTTATTGATATCCTTTTTGATTTAATAAAGGAATTCAATAGCAATTTAGAAACCAACAATCCTGTTAAAGCGATTGTTGTACCCATAGAAAGAGCAATTTAAATTCAAATAAATAATAGTTATGTTAAACAGGTATATAAGAGCAATAGCAGGAATTTTTGTTATAATAAGCGTATTATTAGGTATGTACGTTAATCAAAATTGGTTGTGGTTTACAGTGTTTGTAGGCGCTAATTTATTTCAGTCTGCAATCACTAAATGGTGTTTGATGGAAGATATTTTAACTAAAGTGTTTAAAATCAAAAACTAAAAAAATCTCTAACAGTTAAAAGAGATTTTAATTTCCATAAATTAAATTATAGCATGTATTTTTGCACAAAATTGATTTATGGAATTTTTTTTACAACCATGGTCTTGGTTGCTCTCAGGTTTTTTAATAGCACTAATTATGTTTTTTCTTTTAATAATGGGAAAAACTTTTGGTATGTCTTCTAATTTACGCACTTTCTGTGCCATTTGTGGTGGCGGTAAGTTTAGTCAATTATTCAATTTTAATTGGAGAGAACAAAGCTGGAACCTATTAGTTGTTTTAGGAGCAATTTTAGGAGGATTTGTAGCTAAGAATTTTATGACTGATGGTACGATGCCGCAAATTAGTAACGCTACAAAAGAAGGTTTAACACAAATAGGCTTTTCTGAAGATAACGATTATCTACCCAAAGAATTGTTTTCTGCAGAAGCCTTACAAGAGCCAAAAACAATTATTATTTTAATTGTTGGCGGATTGCTTATAGGTTTTGGTACACGTTATGCAGGCGGATGTACTTCAGGTCATGCTATAACAGGTTTAAGTAACCTTCAAAGACCTTCATTATTAGCTGTAATAGGATTCTTTATTGGAGGATTAATTATGGTACATTTATTATTTCCTTTAATTTTTTAGTACAATGAAAAAAGTATTCATCTATTTAGTAGTCGGTTTCTTTTTTGGAATAATTATGTACAAATCTGAAGCAGCATCGTGGTTTAGAATATATGAAATGTTTCGATTTGAATCTTTTCATATGTATGGTATTATTGGTACAGCATTATTTTTTGGAATTATCTTTATCCAACTTATAAAAAGAAAAAAAATCAAGTCTATTGATGGTAGTCCAATAGTTATTCCTGATAAAGAAAAATCAATATATCGTTATCTGTTAGGCGGTATTATATTTGGATTAGGTTGGGCTTTAGTAGGAGCATGTCCTGGGCCAATGTTTACATTAGTAGGAGCTGGTTTTTTACCAATATTAATAGTTATTGGATCTGCAGTTATAGGAACGTTTATTTATGGAGTTTTAAAAGATAAACTTCCTCATTAACAATAATTTAATTAATAAGTTCTTAAAATTTTGTAACTTTTTTGATAAATGTGCGTCATATAAGTATCAATCAAAAAAGTATTATCATGCAAGAGAATAAACAATTAATAGTATTAACACATTTAAGTCAGTTAATTACTTTAGTAATAGGTTTTGGTAGTTTGTTGCTACCTTTAATTATTTGGTTAACTCAAAGAGATAGAGTTTATGAGTTAGACCAACATGGTAAAAATATAGTTAATTTTCAACTAAGTTTATTAGTGTATTTTATTATATGTATTCCCTTAATTTTACTATTAGGTCTAGGTATCTTAGGTTTTATAGTTTTAGGTTTGATATCTATTATTTTTCCTGTGATAAATGCGATCAAAGCTAGTCACGGAGAAACTCCAAAATATCCTTTATCTTTTAATTTTATTAGTTAGTTAGTTTTAGATAAAGTTAAAAACGCAACCATAACCAAGGTTGCGTTTTTTGTTTAGAAAAAAAACGACTGCTTACAGAAAAAACAAAGCTTGATTAGCTAATTAAATATTAAGTTTGCTAATTATAAGCTATGCAATTAATATTTAGATACATAATATTTGTTTTTATTATTGGTTTTGGAAGCGTTGCTCATGCTCAAAATCCAGTAATACAACATATGTCTAAAGTCTCAAATCTTCCAGATGTTGAGTTTTATGATATAGCAGAAGATAGCCAAAACTACATTTGGCTTGCTGCAAACAAAGGTTTATACCGTTACAACGGAAAAAGTTACAAACACTTTAGTCATCCTCAACAAAGAGGAAATTCTCTTTTTCAATTAAAATTTGATGCTAAAAATCAACTTTGGTGCAACAATATTTATGGGCAATTATTTTATGTTGAAAACGATAGTTTAAAACTATTTTATGACGCTAGTAAGTTGGTAAATGGACAATTAGCAAATTTTGAAATATTAGAAAACAGCATACGTTTATTCACTGTTATTGGCATTTTTGATATTGATAAAAGCACCAAACAAGTTACCGAAGTATTTAAAGGTATGTGTATTACCAATGCTAAAGATGGTAACAATAACTACACATTTATAATTAATCTTGAAGGCGATTTAGAGCGTCATCGATTATACAAATTCGATAATAATACAATAACAAAAATACTTGAAATCACAAGTAGAAATCGTATACAATCACCAAGAATTTTCGCCTTTAAAAACACTGTTTTTTTTACACACAAAAATTCTGATGGAAACATCATTTATAAAATAGATAAAATAAAAAACACATCAAAAAAAGTAGTAACGCCTGCTAGATTAAAAAATGAAACCATTTATAATGTTTTGAATATTGAAAATAACTATTGGTTTTTAACCAGTTCTGGCGTGTTTGTTTATGGTTTTGAAAATGAAATTTTCACGTTTAAAGAACAACTTTTTAAAACAGAATCTATTACCGATGTTCAAGTAGATTTTAATAAAAACTACTGGTTTACAACTTTAGATAATGGTGTGTTTGTATCACCTAACTTAAATATTCGTCGTGTTGAATTATCAAATTTAGACTCTAAAATCACAGCTTCTGTTGCGTTACAAAACAATCAATTTGTCTTAGGAACCAATGATGGTAAATTACTGTTTTACAATCATAATCAGTTAATAAAAACACTGCAATTACCAGGAAAAAAAATCATTGGTAAACTATTTTATGATGCTAAAAGCGAACAATTAATAGTAAGTATTAATGCTTCAGAATCGTTTGTAGTTAATCTTAAAAATGACAAAATTTTAGATGTAAATAACCGATTTTCAGTTGCTAAAACCTTTTCTAAAATAGATGATAATACCTTGTTTTATGGTAATTATCGCCAAGGTATTGTGTATAAAAATCCGTTTAATCATCCTGAACAACAAATCCTAAAGGAAAGTCGTGTAAAAGCTTCGGAGGTTTCTAATAATCATTTATTTGTATCGTACATAGACGGACTTTACAAATACAATACGAAAACATTTAATGCAGAAGAAATCTTTTTCAATTCTAAAAGTTTACTGGTTAATACATTAACAAAAACTAACGGGACAGTTTGGGTTGCAACCCAACATAACGGATTATTAAAATACGAAAACAATACGCTAAAACCTTCAGGAATTAACCTTCCTGAAAATCTTCAAATTAATGCCATTAATGCTGATGGTTTAGTGCTTTGGATTTCAACCGATGTTGGATTATTTCAATATCATACAAAAACACATCAGCTTAAATCGTTAAGTGCGCAAGATGGTTTAAATACAGCGATTAATGATTTTTTAATACTTCAAAATCAAATTATTGTAAGCTTGCCTAAAGCATTTTATGTGCTACCAAAATCAGACGCATTGTTTAAAGCTTTTAAAACAGCCAAGGTTAGGATAGAAGCTGTAAAGATTAACGACCGCGATACATTAGTTGCAACTAACTACAAACTGCCGCATCATTTAAATAAAATTGATATTTCGTTTAACTCAAACGGATTTCAATCTAACCAACACGTAAGCTACCAATACCGCGTTAAACAAATAGACACTAGTTGGCAAAACATACCGCTAAACACACATTTTGTTACTTTTAATAGTTTGTCTAGTGGCACCTATACTTTTGAATTAAAAGCCCAAAATTTAAGTGCACAACAAGCTGTTTTTGCAACACCAATAACCTTTGTAATTGCTAAACCATTCTGGGAAACCTATTGGTTTTATGGTTTAGTTGTAACAGCAATAATAGGTTTAGTTTGGCTCTATTTTAGATGGCGATTACAGCAAAAAGAAGCACAGCGTATTGCTGAAGTTGATAAAATTTTAATCGATAAAAAAATAACGAATTTAAGGTTGGAAAATCTGCGTTCGCAAATGAATCCGCATTTCATTTTCAATGCCTTAAATTCTATTCAAGATTATATCATTTCAAACGAAAAGGAATTGGCAAGCTCGTATTTAGTAAAGTTTAGCCGATTAATCCGCATGTATTTAGATTACAGTCAGCAAAACGAAATTACTTTAGAAGAAGAATTAAACGCTTTAAAACTGTATTTAGAATTAGAAAAAGTGCGTTTTGAAGATGAATTGGAATACAAGATTTCGGTTGATAATCAATTGAAAACAAAACAGATAAAAGTACCGTCGTTATTCATTCAACCGTATGTTGAAAATGCTTTAAAACACGGATTGTTACACAAATTAAACGACCGAAAATTACATATTGAAGCGAAAATTATTCAGCAAAATAAATTAGAAATTACCGTTGAAGATAACGGAATTGGTCGCGTACAATCGGAAAAATTAAAACGACCAAACCAACAGCACAAACCTTTTGCAACTAAAGCTAATGAAGAACGTGTGCACCTATATAAGAACAAATTAAAACGTGATATAACCATAACTACCAACGATTTGTATTACGAAAAAGACGTTGCTGCAGGTACAAAAGTGGTTATCACGATGCCAATACATTAAGATATGAAAGCGATAATTATAGACGACGAAAAACGCGCTAGACATTTACTATCCAACTTGCTAACCGAACATTGCGCAAGTATTACTAGCATTGAAGAAGCGCAAGATTTAGCATCTGGTGTAGATTTGATTAAAACCAGTAAACCAGACGTTGTTTTTTTAGATATTGAAATGCCAAATCAGTCTGGATTAGATATTTTAGAATATTTCCCAAACCAGATAGATTTTAAAATCATTTTCGTAACAGCATACAACCAATATGCAATTGAAGCTTTCAAATTATCGGCTGTAGATTATCTATTAAAACCAGTAGATACAAATGAGTTAAAAGAAGCAGTAACAAAAGCTGAAGAAGCCATAAAAGCCAACAATTTAAACGACCAGTTAAACAAGTTACGCGACTCGTTAAAGCAACTATCCATGGACAAAATTGCTTTAGAAATTCCTAAAGGCATCATGTTCGCATCGCATAATGATATCGTCTATTTTGAAGCCGATGGTATGTACACTAACGTACAACTTATGGATGGTAAACAAAAAACCATTTGTAAACCTTTAAAGCATTTTGTTGAGCAATTAGAACGCAACGCAATGTTTTTTAAATGTCATCGTTCCTATTTAATCAACTTAAAATATGTTGATGAATTGGTTAAAGATGATGGCGATTATTTATTAATGAACAATCAAAAACGCATCCCAATTTCAAAATCTAAACGCGATCAGTTTCTTGAAGTGATTAAGGAAACCTTTATGTGATTGATTTGAAGGTTTTAAAATTCCTTCAGAAAAAAAATCATCATTTTCAGAAAAAACCAAATTAAGAATAGTGCATAAGTGCTTTATTTTGAAGTCCACTAAACACAATTCTTATGAAAAAAATAGTTCTATTATTCGTTTTGGCATTATGCTACAACGTTTCGCATGCGCAATTTGGAAAAATGCTTAAAAAGAAAGCCAAAGCAGCAGTAGAGAAGAAGTTAGATAAAAAAGAAAGTAGCAATTCGTCTTCAAAATCTGAAAACGCTTCAGGAATGGTTGGCAGTTCTTCAACCGAAAATTCATCTAAGACAGAATATACCGATGAAGAATTTAAAGCAGAATTAGCCAAAAAATATCCAAACGACCAGGCAAAGCAAGATTTATACTATCAAAAATATCTTGAGAAAAAGCAACAAGAAGCAGATGCTAATAAGCCTAAATCTGCAAATTCAGTAAGTGATGAGTTTTTATACATGTCTTACCCATTTGCAATGACAAAAGGCATGAGCGCAGTTGGTGTAGATCGTGTAAAAATAAGACGCCAAATGACAGATATGGGTGATAATGTAGATTTATTGCCTGCACAAGATCCAGATTATGCATGGTTACGCTTTTTAACAACACCAGAACTAGTAGCCATGTCACCAGAAGGTTATATTGGTTACGAGTTGGTTTCAGGAATGTTTACAACCAAAGTAGGTGCAGATAGATCACAAACTTTAGAGCTTGGTACAGGAATGCCAATTTTAGTAAGAGGTATGCTAATTGCAGACGATGTATTTGTAATTTACGCAGCTTCGCACCAAGGTGGACATGCATTTAACGTACCATCATATATGCACGAAAAAGATATTACTATTTTAAACGTAATAGGTAAAGGCGATCAACAATTTCATTTAGAGTGGTTAGAAAAAGCGAAGCCAATTGTAAAGGAGTTTGAAGCAACGTTAAAAGCAAATTATGATGCTGCTGCAAAATCAACCATGGATGCTATAAAAATGCCAAAAGCAGGTAGCATGAATAGTAATGCGTCATTAGTGAGTTTTGCTAAAGAAAATGTATCTAAAACCATTGCCAAAGATGGTGCAAAACTTCTAAAGTTAAATATAGAATCTAACGACTGGAGTATTGTAAAAAACAAATACACAGGTCGTATTTTATACCGTTGGATTAAAGGTGCATTCACAGAAAAAAACAAAAATAACGACTGCTATTTACAAGGTTTTTTAATCAAGCAACAATACAATGGTAGTGGTTATGGTAGCTCACAATTTGGTGGTATTATTCACGGACAAATGCCATACGGACAAAAAATGAATTGCGAATAATTAATATACACTAATAACCATAGTTTTTAAAGTCTGCTTATTTAAGCAGGCTTTTTTTATAATATTTAGTGTAAGAATAATCTTCATAAATCATTCAGAAAGAAATTAGACCTATTCAGAAAAAAGCACATTGAAAACCTTTAAAAGTGAAGTTATTTTGTTGTTGAATATTAATCTCAACTACAATGAAAAAAACTTTACTCTTATTAACCTTTTTAGTGTTTGGTTTTACGCAAGCACAAACCATAATTTATGTAGATGTTGATGCAACAGGTGCAAATAACGGAAGCAGTTGGGCAAATGCCTACACAAGTCTTCATAGTGCTTTAGGAATCCAAACCATAACAGGTGCTCAAATTTGGATAGCAGAAGGAACTTACATGCCTGTTAATAAAAACACACCAATGCTAAACCAGTACGGAGTTAGTATTTATGGTGGTTTTGTGGGTACTGAAACGTCTCTTTCGCAACGTAGCACAGATCCTTGGGCACATCCTGTTTATTTAACAGGAGATTTAGCGCTAGATGATGCTAATGAATTACCTAGTGCAACATCTGCAAATAAAACAGATAATGCACCAATTATTCTTAAAGTAGAGCCTAATTCAGCAAGTAAAACTCAAGAAATTACTCTAGACCGATTGCATTTTGTTAATGCTTATGGTGGTAGTGCATTGTATAGCCATCCATCATCTTCAAATGAAGTGCAAAGAAAAATTACAGTGCAAAATTGTAGATTTTCAAGAAATTATGCTTCAACAAGACCAGCAATTGATATTTGGTCTAATGAAACTGTAAATGATTATCCTTTTGAATTATTTAATAGTATACTAGATGAAAATGTATCTAATTCAGGATATGCATTTGAATATCGTATCACAAATTATATAAATCTTGAGCATGATATTTTTATTGCTAATAATATGTTTATAGGTAACAAAGTAGAAAGTGCTAATGCTTCAGGTAGTGTTGCACGTTTTATAAGCGCAACAGGTGGTTCAACAAGACTAACGGTGTTTTTTCAAAATAACACGTTAGCTTTAAATGAAGAAGGTAGCAATGTAACATCTGATGTAGCTAGCCCAATACGTTTTGAGACACTTGGTTCAGCAGAAACGATAGGAAGATGGAGTAATAATTTGTATTACAGTAACTATGGTACATCAGACTACATAGGAACCCAAGATACAAGTTCTTCAACTATAGCACTTGGTTATGCCAATGCATCAGAGTTTACACCTGTAATAGGTTCGGCTAATTTACTATCTAATTACACTTTATCAGAGAGTCCTTTTGTTGATATTTTCTCTGGAAATTTTATACCTGTTTCAGCTTATAGAGATAATGGAGAAAGTTCTATCCCAGGATATTATAGCAATGTTAATCCTACGACCGATTGTTTTATGAATCCTAGAAAAAATGCAGATTCATCGATAGGTTTAGGAGCCATTCAATATACAGATACAGCTATGCTAACAGGTCCAGGAAACATAGCGCCTTTATCATTACCAGAACCACCAACAGTTATATACGTTGACGCAAGTGCTACTGGAGCTAATGATGGTACAAGTTGGACTAATGCTTATACTTCTTTAGATGACGCTAATATACCTACTTTAGGTAGTGGATCTAAAATATTTGTAAAATCAGGGACTTATAAATTAACATCTGGTGAAATTAGTATTAATTCAGAAATAGAGATTTATGGTGGTTTTAACGGAACAGAAACTTCTGAAACAGATAGAGATTTATCTATTGTAAATACAAGTAATGCAACTATAATTTCTGGTGATATATTAGATGATGATATTTCTGGTGATTTTACGCAAAACAAATCAGATAATTCATCAAGTTTATTCAATTTAGCAGCTAATAATGTAATTATTGATGGTTTTGTTTTAAGTAACTTTTATACAACATCGGGTAGCCCAATTGTAAAAGTAGCCACTAACGTTTCAAATTTTGAATTATCTAATACGCTAATTAATAATAATTATAGCAACAGTATTTTATTTGATTGGAGAACTTTTTCAGGTACTGTATCAATCAATAATGTTGCCATTACAGATAACCAAACTAATAATGGTCTTATACTACTACAACATAACGATACCAACTCAAGTACTTTAGAATCCAATTGGTCTAATGTGTTGGTTGCTAATAATACTTATAACGCAGATTGGGGAGCAATTTGGTTTAGAAGAGGAACTTTAAATAATGATGGCAGACTATTTAAAAGTTCGTTAACCAATGTGTCTATTATAGATAATGTTAATAACCACGCATCTACCCAACAAGTTATTAATGTTAGTAGTGGAAGTGGTTGGGGAGTTTTTGAATTTAGAAACAGTCTTTTCTGGCAAAACAAATATAATGGAGGTCAATTAAGTACAGTAGATATTGAAAACAGTAAAACTGCTGAAGGAGATATCCAAACAGTTAGGGTATATAATACTATTGCTATGGTTGGTAGCGGTGTAACTTCTGGAACTTTTGATAATTCAAATATCACACTTTTAGACCCAACGACTGATAACTTAAATTTAGATGCCGAATACAAACCAACATCAGCTTCAAACTATATTGTAGATCAAGGAGATAACACATACTACGATATAGCTTTATTTGGTGATTTAGATTTATCAGGTAACACAAGAGTTTTTAACACTACGATAGATTTAGGAGCTTACGAGTACAATTCTACATTAAGTGTTGATGATATTTCTTTAGATGGAAACACAGTAAAGTTATATCCAAATCCAGCAACAGACGTTGTAAATATTAAGACTAATCAAACTATTGAAAACGTTTCTGTATTTAATGTAAATGGTCAAAAAGTACTTGAAATAGATAATCAATCTCAAATTAATATTTCTAATTTACCAACAGGAATGTACTTTTTAAACATAAATACTAACCAATCAAACCAAACAATAAAAATCTTAAAACAGTAATTTTTAAAATGAAAAAATTAAACAAACTTGTAATATTATTTTGTTTTGCTTTAACTGTCTTAAATTGTTCTTCAGACGACGATAACAATACAGAAGAACCTCAAAACACAAATGTTATTACTTTAAATAATGAAACTTATGTTGTTAGTTCTGTTATCGTAGAGCCTGCATCAGGCAATAGTACTTTTGTAAGTTTTATCAATAAAAATGAAACGGAGTTTTTAGATGCTATAAATAATGGGACTCAACTTGATAATGTTAATGTATTTAATATACGCATTAGTCAAAGTCCATTAGTAGAACAAACATATAGTTTTTCTGATATGTCTAATTTTCAATTTGAAGAAAACGCTCAAATTATTGATGGAGAACTAGAAGATGGTGATATATTATTAGATAGAAATAATTCTAATACTAATTTAAACGCATCGACAGGTAGTTTAACATTAGAAGTATACACTACAGATCAAATTGAAATTAGTTTTCAGTTTACAAGAAATGATGGTGTAATAGTTAACGGAACTTATAAGGGAGATTATCTTTACTATGATTAACATTTAACCTTCAAGTTAAATATAAAACGCAACCTTTATAGGTTGCGTTTTTTTATTTTATAAAATTTTATTGTTTAATAAACTCTAATACTGATAAATCATTAATTATTAGGTTACCATTTTCTGTAAAGGAGTAATTAGAAATAATTGTATGGCTATCAAAAATTAAAGTAATCTTGTTGTTAGAAACAGACCAATCAAAACTAATTGCTGTAGATACAATACCTTCTGCTGTTGTATGCTTATCTGCTGTGTAGCCAAAATCGTTCTCTTCAAAATGTATACTATGCTCATAAGTGTTATCGTAATCACTTCTTAACCATTTGCCAATCAAAATATTATTGTCGGTAGTTGTATTATCATCATCATTACTGCATGACCATAAAGTAAAACATAATAAAACTAATAATAGTCTATTAAAATACATCATTTGTTCTTGGATTAATTGCTTAGTAAAACACTTTGATAATTAGGGAAGCCTTTTACTGTTTCAAAAGTAAAAAATATCAAACGATTTTAAATAAAAAAAGCCACAACATTTAAGTTGCGGCTTTTTTTTAATTTATGTAGTTAGGTTTAGCTATTTAGCATTACCGGCATTACTAACATGGTTACAAATTCGCCTTCTTCAAGATCGTCTACTGGTGTTAAAATACCAGCTCTGTTAGGCATACTTAATTCTAATTGAACGTCTGCAGAACTTAAATTGTTTAGCATTTCTGTTAAGAAACGTGAATTAAAACCAATTTGCATATCATCTCCTTGGTAATCACATGTTAAACGTTCTTCTGCTTTGTTAGAATAATCTATATCTTCTGCAGAAATATTAAGTTCGGCACCAGCAATTTTAAGTCTTATTTGGTGTGTTGTTTTATTAGAGAAAATACTAACACGACGTACCGAGTTTAAAAACTGTGTACGATCTATAGTTAATTTGTTAGGATTTTCTTTTGGTATAACTGCTTCGTAGTTTGGATATTTACCATCAATTAAACGACAGATTAATACGGTATTTTCAAAAGTGAATTTAGCATTAGAGTCGTTGTACTCAATAGTTACTTCATCTTCATTAGCTCCTAAAATTCCTTTTAATAAGTTTAAAGGTTTTTTAGGCATAATAAACTCGGCTACTTGAGAAGCTTTAACATCTTCTCTTGAATATTTTACAAGTTTATGAGCATCTGTAGCTACAAAGGTTAATCCTTCTGTAGAGAATTGAAAAAATACACCACTCATTACCGGACGTAAATCGTCATTACCAGCAGCAAAAATAGTTTTGTTTATTGCAGTAGCTAATACATGAGCCGGCATTGCAGTAGAGCTAGGGTCTTCTAGGCTAACTGCTTTAGGGAATTCGTTTCCGTCTGCGTAAGCTAATGCATATTTACCATGATTAGAGCTAATTTCAACAGTGTTGTTTTCTTCTACAACAAACGTTAAAGGTTGCTCAGGGAAAGTTTTTAAAGTATCTAATAATAAACGTGCAGGGATAGCAACGCTTCCTTCGTTATCACTTTCTACGTCTAATACAGCAGACATGGTTGTTTCTAAATCACTTGCAGAAACGGTTAGTTTTGATTGCTGTAATTCAAATAAAAAATTATCTAAAATTGGAAGTGTATTGGAGTTGTTTATTACACCACCTAAAACCTGTAATTGCTTTAGTAAATAGGTACTTGATACAATAAATTTCATCTATTTATATATTCGTTAAAATCGGTTAATTGTTGTATTACAAATATATTGTTAATGTGTTTAATTAGGAAACAAACTTATTAACACTTATTTGGCGTATTTTTTCTTACGGAAGTAGTTAAAACTAAAACCAAAAATACCTAACAACACCAATGGTAATAAGATGTTTAAGAGTTGCCATTTGGTTTTTTCTTCTGTGATTTTTTCTGAATTTAAAAACGCAACAGCAATTTCTTTTGATCGAATGTTTATAAGTCCGTTATCGTCAAGCAGATAATTAGCAGCGTTTACTAAAAATTCTTTATTACCAAAAAACTGATTTAATTTAGAATCATATCCTAATTCTTTAGGTCCATTTCTATCAATTTCATTTTTAATCACATCACCATCAGAAATTACAATCATTTTAGTTGGCACACTTTCGTTTTTTACATCTTTTAAATCGAAAGGTTTTACACGGTTATTATATACCGAAGTAAATTTACCTTCTAATAATACGGCTAGATTTTGAGAGCCTTTATTAAATGATGCAGGATCTTGTTGATTATTAACTTCATCTAGACTAATCTCACGCGGTGTACCTTCTAATTTTGAAAGTGGTGCGCTTTGTAGTAAAACCGTCTTTTTAACGGTCTTTAAATTGTTTTTTAAGGTGTCTATTGGACTAGCAAAATCAAACTTTATGTAGTTTAAGTTGTTTACCACTGGATGTGTACTAATACCTTGTGCTAGTGGTGAATACGTCCAAGGGAAACGTTCTGCTCTGGTATTGCTGCCTTCACCAGATAATAATACGATAGGTGCAGAGTACATAGAGCTAACTAATACAGGATTAATCCTAACGCCGTATTTAAAGAAAAAGTCGGTTAAATTTAAGTCTCTAGCTAAAGCTACATTTTTACCAAAGTCGTTATACAAACTGTCTTTATCCATAGCAACTTGGTCTATTAGCCAAAGACTTTTTCCGCCATTCATAGTATATTGATCCAATACAAATTTTTCTTCTTCTGTAAAGGCTTCGGTTGGTTTTGCAGCAATAATTAAATCGAAATCTTGTAAACTCTTTAATGTTTTTTCTGGATTATTGCTAACGCTATCTAAAGTAAAAGGCGCTATAAAATAATAATCACGAAGTGTTTTGACATAATCTGCAATGTTTAGATTATCCATTTCGTTATTACCTTTTAAAACTGCAATTTTACGACGTTTAGGATTGACTAATTTACTAATACCATCTGCAAAAGCATATTCTAAATGCTGTACAGAATTGGTAACTAATTGCTGTTGTGTTTCGCCAATTTTATTTTTTACTAACGGAATTTTTACTGTAACCTCATCATAACTAGCTAATGCCCAGGGAAAAATAACTTCTTGACTTTGTTTACCGTTTTCTTGAACATTTAACTGCATTGGTGTTAAACCACGTGCATTAAGTTGTTTGATGGCTTGATCACGTGTGTCTTCGTCTTCGGTAGGATTTATAAACTTAAATGAAATATTGTCGTTGTAAGCTCTAAACTCTTCTAACAATTGTTTGGTTTCACTTTGCAAACGTCTAAATTCTGATGGAAAATCTTCACCTTCTAAAAAGACATCAATTACGATAGGAGTTTCGGCTTTTTTTATAATATCCAAAGTAGCTTCATTTAGCGTATAACGCTGATCTGTAGTTAAATCGAAACGCTTGTAAACCTTAGTGCTAATAAGGTTTATAGCAACAATAGCTACAATAACTATGATGATATGTTTAAGTGACTTATTCAAATTTTTTCTCAAGTTGATAGTTTCTTATAGATTGTAAAGTATCGTTTTTAAAGACAAATTCTAAACACTCTTGATCTTTAGTAAACGCACCAGGTTTAAAACCTAAATTATAGTTCCATTTGTCTTTAGAGTTTGCTTTAATGGCATCGTCCCAACCATACCATTCTGCTTTTCCTAATTTAGATTTAATTTCGGCTTTGGTTTCTCCTATAAAAGTAGTATCGTTTAAAATATCGCTCATCATCTCAAAGCGTTGTGCAGGATAGTCTTCCCAATCCTCAGCATTAAAATATTTTTCATGATGATAACTACTAAATATATTTACCATAGGATATAACAAGTAAAAATAGGCAAAAGGTGTAATAACAATAGCTATTAAAAAGCTTAGCCACTTTTTATTTCCGATGGTTTTTACAAATAGCCAAACCAAAACAAAAGTTACAATAAACGATATAACTAAAGGAACGGTAATTATCATGCTTTTTGACGATTTATTATTTGTGTTGTAAAAAAGACAAACAATGCAGTAATACTTAAAAAGTATATGATATCTCTAGTGTCTAAAACACCACGACTCATGCTTTTAAAATGTGCAGACATGCCTAAATTATCTATAAAATTACTTGAAGTAAAATCTGCAATACCTTCAAAACCTATATAAAAGAAAAAGCATAAAAATACAGCAATAATAAAAGCTACAATTTGATTGTCTGAAAGGGTAGAGGCAAACACACCAATAGCAGTATATGCAGCAACTAAAAATAACAATCCAAAATAAGACCCTAAAGTGCTACCAACATCTAAATTACCTTCTGGATTACCTAATTGATAAACTGTATATACATAAAGTAGAGTTGGTATTAGTGCTATGATAATTAATAAAAAGGCACCAAAATATTTACCTAAAACAAGCTGTAATGTGCTAATAGGTTTGGTTAATAATAACTCTAAAGTACCTTGTTTATTCTCGTCACTAAAGCTACGCATGGTTACCGCAGGAATTAAGAAAATTAATATCCAAGGTGATAACAAGAAAAACGAAGATAGATCTGCAAAACCATTATCTAAGATGTTAAATTCGCCTTTAAACAACCATAAAAACAGTCCGTTAAGTAATAGGAAAATTGCTATAACTAAATAGCCTATTGGTGAGGCAAAAAACGAGTTAATTTCTTTTTTTAGAATGGCTAGCATTTATTGATGTTAAGTGTTTAAAGATTTAATTATACAATACTTTAATGTGTAAAGTTAAAAGTTTTATTATTAAAACTCTATTTATCAACCAAAGAAAACAGTTAGTGTAATAAAGCAATCTTATCTACACTCCATGCTTCAGGTTTTGCGTTAAACAAAGGTTTTGTTTTTGCCCAAACACCTTTAAATAATTCAGAATTTCGATAATGTTCTAAATCTTCTTCTGTATTCCAATAACTATACGTAAAAAAGATATTGCTATTGTGTTTATCTTGATATAATTCTAGTAGTTGACAACCTTCAAAAGCTCTGATTTTATGTTTTACTGTTTCAAAATTAGCTTTAAAAACGTCTATATTTTCTTCAGCAAAACTCAATTTTACAATTCTAACAAACATTTTTTGCGATTATTTTTTAAAGTTAATAGTTACAGTATCTCTTAATCCTAGTCCCATTAATGTGCTTGCGCCACCAACAGTATTTGTGTTGCTTTTGTAAATTGCAATTTCTAAAAAGTTTGAGCTATTAAAGACAACAAGACCGCGTCCTTCATCGTGACGCTGAGCTTCGGGGATTTCAAAATTTACTATATCACTATATTTGTTATGTATAGTTTTAAATTTATGGCTTCTAGCAGAAATTTCAAAAGCTCTACCTTTTTGTAGTTGTTCAAAAAACGATTTTCTAATATTAGTAACTACATTTCCGTAATTGTCTATATAGATTATGCTGCCTATTATCTGTGTTTTTTCGTCATTAACATAAGGCACTAAATTTTTTATTGGTTTAATGCTATTAATAGCTTTACCTATAACTTCTAGAGTTCCTCCTCGTGCAATATGGCACGCTACTTTTACAAACACATCTAAAACCGGAAAACTAGTTTCTATTTTATCATGTATATTTATTTCAACAATTTTTTTAGGGACAATAACATTTGCAATCATGCTCATAATCCCGTTATTAGCACAAATAAAAAAATGATCATCAAGCTCTACAGCAATATGTTTGTTTTCTGGGTTTAATTCAGAGTCAATTCCTATAACATGAATGGTCCCTTTAGGAAAACTACTGTACGCATTTTGAATAATGTAAGCAGCTTCAGAGATATTAAAAGGAGATACAGAATGAGAGATATCAACAATTCTAACATCTGGTAACTCACTATAAATAGCGCCTTTAATTGCGCCAGCAAAGTGATCTTTCTCTCCAAAATCGGTTGTTAAAGTGATGATAGCCATTAATTTTGTTGATATTTTTTTAATATACAACACGCAAAAATTGCGTAAGTTTGTTTAGTAGCATTTATGCCAACAAAACTAATAAAATTGTACAGATTAATTTAAAATTTAAACGCTTTTGAACGAAATAATTATTGAACTTGAAGAGATTTCTCCAAAAGAATTTTTTGGAACTGGAAACGAACACATTACTACATTAAAAAAATATTTCCCAAAACTTAAAATTGTAGCTAGAGGAAATAAAATTAAAGCTTACGGTGATGAAGATCTACTAGAAGAGTTTGATAGGCGTTTAAATATGTTATTTGAGCATTTTGGTAAGTACAATAAGTTAGATGAAAATATTATAGAACGCGTCTTGACTAGCCAAAGTAAAGAAGACTATACAACATCAGAACATAGCGGAGAAACCATAGTACACGGTGCAAATGGTAAAATTATCAAAGCGCAAACAGCTAACCAACGTCGTATGGTAGAGTTAATGCGTAAAAATGATATGGTTTTTGCTATTGGTCCTGCAGGAACAGGTAAAACATATACTGGTGTTGCTTTAGCGGTGCAAGCTTTAAAAAATAAAGAAGTTAAGCGTATCATTTTAACAAGACCAGCGGTAGAAGCAGGAGAAAATCTAGGTTTTTTACCAGGCGATTTAAAAGAGAAATTAGATCCGTATATGCAACCGTTATACGACGCTTTACGCGATATGATTCCTGCCGAAAAACTAGCCAATTATATAGAAACAGGCATAATTCAAATAGCACCACTAGCCTTTATGCGTGGTCGTACATTGGATCATGCATTTGTTATTTTAGACGAAGGTCAAAATACAACACACGCACAAATGAAAATGTTTTTAACCCGTATGGGTAAAAACGCTAAGTTTTTATTAACTGGTGATCCTGGACAAATAGATTTACCACGACGCACTATTTCTGGATTAAAAGAAGCATTGTTAATTCTTAAAAATGTAGAAGGCGTTGGTATGGTGTTTTTAGATGATAAAGATGTAATTAGACATAAACTTGTAAAAAAGATTATTGCAGCTTACAAAAATATTGAAAATAGAGAGTAGGCATTAGTTAGCAGTTATCTGTTGGCAGTTTGTGATAATTATTAAAAAGAAATCAAAAAAATAAAATAACTTTGCGCTTTTCTATTGAAATTTCAGTGTTTATCAGTTATAAATAGACGTTTATAATTTGTGACAATTAATGAATTCGTGTCAAAATAATACAATCCATAAACCCATAATCGTAATTCGTAAATCAAAATGAGTAACACCATTATAAAATCTAACTTTAATTTTCCTGGTCAAAAAAGTGTCTACAAAGGAAAAGTAAGAGAAGTTTACAATATTAACGACGACAAATTAGTCATGATTGCAACAGATAGGCTAAGTGCTTTTGACGTTGTTATGCCAAAAGGTATCCCGTACAAAGGACAAATCTTAAATCAAATTGCGACAAGTATGATGAAAGCAACCGAAGATTTAGTCCCAAATTGGTTAACCGCAACACCAGATCCAAATGTTGCTGTTGGTCATTTATGCGAACCTTTTAAAGTAGAAATGGTAATACGTGGTTATTTATCGGGTCACGCTGCACGCGAATATAAAGCTGGTAAACGCACACTTTGCGGTGTTGCTATGCCAGAAGGAATGAAAGAAAACGATAAATTTCCAGAACCTATCATTACACCTGCTACAAAAGCAGAAATGGGTGATCATGATGAAGACATCTCACGAGAAGATATTTTAAAACGAGGTATTGTTAGCGAAGCAGATTACACGATTTTAGAAGATTACACACGCAAATTATTTGCTAGAGGAACTGAAATTGCTGCAAAACGCGGATTAATTTTGGTAGATACTAAATACGAATTTGGTAAAACTAAAGACGGTAAGATAGTCTTGATAGACGAGATACATACGCCAGACTCTTCTCGTTATTTTTATGCCGATGGTTACCAAGAGCGTCAAGATAATAACGAAGCCCAAAAACAACTGTCTAAAGAGTTTGTACGCCAATGGTTAATTGCTAATAATTTTCAAGGGTTAGAAGGACAAACCGTACCAGAAATGAGTGACGATTACATACAAACTGTATCAGACCGTTACATAGAGTTATACGAGAACATTATGGGCGAAACTTTTGTAAAAGCAGACGTCTCTAACATAGAAAGTAGGATAGAAGCTAATGTGTTAGATTATTTAAACGCTTAGATTTTTAAATAAAATATATCAATAAAAAAAAGCTCACGTTTTGTGAGCTTTTTTTTGGAGTTTCGTTTAATTGTGTTGTATAATCTGTTTTACTTAATTATACATTGTTAGTAAGCAAGATTACTTTTTTATAAATTTAACAGCATTTTTGTTGTCAAGTTTTAAAAAATATATTCCGTTGGAAAAGTCTTTAATGTCAATTTGTTCATTTTCTTTTATAATTCCGTTTTTTACTTTAGCTCCATTAATATTATAAATAGAAAATGAAGTTTCTTCTTTATTTTTCTCATGTCCCAAAATTTGAATATAATTAGAAGAAGGGTTTGGGTAAACTGCTATTTTAGTGTCATTAATTTTGGTATCATTAAGAGATAAAGCAGGATCAATTATATATAAAACGATATCTTTAGGAAGGCTACCAGAATAAGTTTGAATTTGAGTTTTATTTGTCCCGTCTAAATTAAATCGATCTAGTAAATCACCATTAGTAGATAATAAATACATATGATTGTTTTTTGTATCTAGTTCAATATCAATATATAATAAAGAAGCACCAGCTGTATATGTTGATAAAACAGTTTTTGAATTTCCTAATAAGTCTGTTGTGAAAATTTCGGCTGCAGTATTGTCTCTACTGATATGATAAATTTTGTTGTTTTCTACATCTAAAGCAAAATCTGTTGGGTATTGTGTGCCTCCAGTATAATTATAAACAACTGTACTATTATTACCATTAAGGTCATATCTAATAATATTATCACCATTAGTATCTAAAATGTAAATATAATTATTAATAAGATCTAGTTCTATACCGTTTAATAGGTTTGTGGCAGAAGGTGTGTATGTTATTAGTGAATTTTTGTTTGTTCCGTCAAGATTGGTTGTAAAAACTTCTCCATTAACAACGTGGTATATTTTTTGGTTAATCAAATCTAATTCAATGTCTCTTGGTACAGTAGTATAAGAATAAATTAATGTATTATTAGTACCATTTAAATTATACTGTCTCAAGTTTTTACCATTTTGGTCTAATACAAACATATGGCTATTGTCTACATCAAGTTCTATATCATGTGCTAAAGATGTAGAACTAGGTGAATAAGAAGTTAATAGATTTTTAGAAGTGCCGTCTAATTTTGTAGTAAATACACCTTCACCAGAGTCTACATGGTATATTAAATCGATTAAATCAGATTGCGCAGTAACTGCATTTGAAATTAGAAAAATTGTTGTAACTAAAAGGTAGATTTGTTTCATATATTAATATTTAGGGATTACTGTTTAAAGGTTATAATATTTTATATCTATACTATTAATAAAGTATATAATCTCTATGATTCTTTTAATGTAATTTAGATATTATTAGCAAGATTGACTATTTAAAAATAAAATCGTTTAATGCTGCAATAATAGGTTTAAATGTGATTTTATACAAGTGTTTTTTTATAAATGTTATTTATATAATGTTTTCTTATAGTTTACATAATCCAATTGTTTTTTTATAAGCAGTTTACTTTAATTAAGTTTATGTGTTTAATAATAATATGATATATATTTAGTAATGTCACATTTATTTTTTAACAATAAACAAACCTGCTTTACCATCAGTAAACTTGTATTATCAAGAGTATTTAGTTAAAACGTTAGCAACTTTTATTAAATCACTTTCATTAATTTCTGTCTCAGGAGCTAAAGGAAATGTTTGTTTACCAGGTCTGCTTATAAATGCTGCACGCCAACCAGCCCATAAAGCACCAGCTACGTCCCAACCATGAGCTGCTATTAGCATACTATCTTCAGGTTTAATATTCATCTTTTTAGAAGCCCAATGATAAGTTTTAGTAAAAGGTTTAAACTTACCAACAGATTCTATACTTAACAAATCATCAAAATAATGAGTTAAACCAGCATTTTCAATTTTAATTTTAAGGCTATTGTTATCTGAGTTAGTTAAAGCTACTAACTTAAAACCATCTTCTTTTAATAATGTTAAGCCATCTTCTACATCTTTGTAAGGTGGTAGGTTTTGTAATGCGTTTGTAACAATGTTATTAGCTTTTTCTAAAGATATTTTTATACCATTATTTGCAGCAATCATTTGTAAAGATGCAGCGCCAATTTGTCCAAAGCATTTGTATTGATTACTAGATGAAACTACTAAAGAGTAGTGTAAAAGCGTTGTAAACCATAAAGACAATAAATAATCCTGATGGTTTAAAACGGTTTTAATTTTTTGTTTTAAAGGACTTAAGTCTAATAGTGTTTCGTTAACATCAAAAAATAAAACTTTTGGTTTGTTAGGTTTAACATTCATTTTAATAGGTTTAATCAACTTATTAGTCTATTTTTTTAATTTTTTAAATCTAAGAATTGTTACATCGTCTAGCATTAAGTTAAGTTTTCCGTTTCCGTCAAAACGATATCGATTAACTTTTTCCATCATATTTAAAAAAATCTTTTCTCCTTGACCGCAATACATCATAGTGCTTGGTCCAGGCTCACTAAAATATATAGCGTTATCTTTAATTGTGTAGTTTGCAGAATACCCATTACAGCTATTGTTGCCTTGTACTTTATGTTTGTCTTTATTAAATGTTATTGTCGGTTTTTTATTTGGATATAAACGTTGAAAAGCGATTTTTGTTCCAGAGATATACTCTAATTCCCAACTGGTTTTATATAATTCTGCATTTTTAGTTGTTGCGCAAGAGGTAATTATTAAAACTATGATAGAGGTTAATATTGTATATGTTTTTTTCATTATTAGTTATTTTATTAATGTGTTATTGATTATAAATTTCAAATTAAATAAAACAACTACTATACCAATTAAAATAACTATTAAAGTTATGTTATAAAAAACATAAAGAGATTTTGTGTTAAAAAAATAACCCTTCTAAAATCTTTTCAGAAGGGTTAAAATTATTAATTAATATCTGATTTTATTTTTTTGACCATGCAAACTTTTTAAAAGCATCATCTACTGGTGTATTTGCAATATGATTTGTATAGTTGCTTATTGTTTTTTGAGATAAACCTAATATGATATCTAAAACATGTTTTTCTTCATATCCTGCTGCATAAAAAGCATCTAAATCTTCTTGAGATACATTACCACGGTTTCTAACAATTGATAATGTCAATGTACGTAAAGCTTCTAATTTAGAATCTTCTAAAGGTGTTTCGTTTCTTAGAGCTTCTGTAATTTTTTCGTCTACTTTCATCATATTGGCTATACCAGTATGTGCAGGTACACAATAATGGCAAGCATGTTCTACATTAATGGTTTGCCATACTACTGTTAATTCTTCTTCATTAAATGAAGATTCTGAAAATAACTCGTGTAATATTTGATAGGCTTCTAATAGTTTTGGAGAACTAGCTAACACACCATGTAAACCAGGAATCATTCCGTATGCTTTTTGAGATTTTTCTAATAATGGTTTTGATGCTTCTGGTGCACTTTCAATGTTCTGAATTTTTAAAGTTGTCATTTTTTTTATTGTTTAAATGTTAATTAATTCTAAACGTTCGTTTAGTTATTGTTTAAAAAAAAACTTTTACAAGTTTTTAAAAATCATATCTATATAATCTTCAATTTCTTCTTTAGTATTAACTCTAGATGCTGCTGCTAAACCATGTTTAGCTAACAACAGGTAATTTGTTTGTTTTGTAACTAGTTTTTTAGATTTGTTAGTATCCATTTCTATTTTTTGTCTAAAAATAGATTTTAACTGATTCATAAAGTTTGTCATTTGCTCATTAATACATTTATCTTCTTTGCTAGAAAATTCGTTATATGTATTTGTTACAAAGCAACCTTTAGGTTGGTCGGTTTTAAAATTAGAACTTACAGAATCATAAAAAAATTGTTTAATATCTTCAATACCTTTATTTCCTGCTTTAAGTTTATCAATATTATGTTTTACTTGTTTTTTGTAGTGTTTTAAACATTCTAAAAATAAACCGTGTTTACTTTCAAAACTAGAGTAAATAGAAAATTTATTTATACCCATTGCTTTTTCTAGCATTTGCATAGAAGTAGATTCATAGCCATTCTGCCAAAAAACATTTAAGGCTTTTTCTACAACGTCTTCTTCATTATATGTTTTACTTCTAGGCATAAATTAATTTCTTTTACAAAACTAACCAATTGTTTAGTTATAATAAAATAATTAACTAATCATTAGTCTTTTTTAATAATTTATTAGCAAAAGTTAAAAGGTTAGTATAGATAAACTTATTGGTTTTGGCGTAGTGGAAAGAAATAAAGCAAACAACAACCATAAATAAAATAGCGCCAATAATAGCTTGTGTTGGTGTTAGAGATTTATAAAAAAAATGCTTTAAACCAATACCAGTAAAGCTGCCATAAATAACAATAAAATGAATGACATAAATAGACAAGGTTTTTTGTCCAATTTTAGTGATAACGGCTTGCTTTAAATACCGCTCAAAGGTGTAAAATAGCCCAAAAATAACCAATACATTACCTAATCTAGTAAACAGATAATTATAGTTAGCGCTATCATCAAAAAGTTGTATACCAGTAATTTGAGTTAAAAAGGTTAAAAAAGGTGAAGACCAAAAAAGTAATATAAACCCAACGACTAAAAAACCGGTGATTTTAAATTGTTTGTATCGGTATTTGTGACCAAATTTATGAAACAAAACAGCTATAAAAGCGCCAAAACAAACATAACCAAACCATGGTATCATAGTAAATACAGAACCGTTTTCTTTAGTGATGTAATTGGCTAAAAATTTAGGAACACCTTCAATGTGTAGCGTACGATACAATGGTTCGGTTACAAAAATGATATTACCAATAATTAACATTAAAAGCGCAAAAACAGTTTCTTTTTTTAAGGTAATCAGGTAAAGACCAATAATTAAAATTAAAGACAGTCCAATACATTGTAAGACATCAATAACAATAAAGTACATATTAATTTCGCCTTTAAATAAGCTTAAAAACGAAAACCGTAACGCATACCCAATACCAATCAATAATAAACCTCTATTAAACCCTTTTTTTATACGGTATTTATCCTCATTTTTAGCTTTTGCACGCAATAGCAAAAAGACAAATACTAAACCCGTTATGGTAAAAAAAGTTGGAGCTGTAATGCCTCTAAAATATTCCCAAATAGTATATGCTATGTTGGTTTTATCTCTGTAAACTGGGTTTAAAAGTGTATCAATAAAATGACCTTGTAGCATCATCAAAATAGCAAATGCACGTACAGCATCTAAGAAAAAAAGACGGGTTGGTTTCAAAATGGTCATTAGTTATTAGGTTACAAATATATACTATATTTACTTTTTCAAAACAGTTAGTATGTATAAACAGATTAATACTTGGGTAGAAGCGTTTTCTTCTGCAGTATGGGGATTTCCTTTATTAATTCTATTAACAGGTGGCGGATTATACCTTTTAATTCTATCCAGGTTTTTACCTTTTAGATATTTTAAACACGCAATAGATGTACTAAAAGGAAAGTATGATAACGAGTTAGATGAAGGTGATATTACTCATTTTCAAGCCTTAACTACCGCGTTGTCTTCTACTATTGGTATGGGAAATATCGCTGGTGTAGCTGTTGCTATTGCTGTTGGTGGACCAGGAGCTGTGTTTTGGATGTGGATTAGTGCCATTATTGGTATGTCTACAAAATTTTTTACTTCAAGTTTGGCTATCATGTTTAGAGGAAAAGATAGTGAAGGAAAAACACAAGGCGGACCAATGTATTTTATTGTTGAAGGTTTGGGTAAATCTTGGAAACCTTTAGCGGTATTTTTTAGTCTTTGCGGATTAATTGGTGCATTGCCGGTTTTTAATGTCAATCAACTAACACAAGCTATTAACGATATTGTACTGATACCTAACGGATTTGAGGTTAATTTTACTTCAAATTTAATCATCGGTTTAGTTTTAGTAGCAATTACATCTGTGGTTATTTTAGGTGGTTTAAATAGAATTAGTAAAGTCACTTCAAAATTAGTACCTAGCATGGTCATACTATATTTTGTGTTAGTATTCTTTATCTTAATTGTTAATATAGAAAGTGTTCCTTATTACTTCAAGCTTATATTTACAGATGCTTTTACAGCAAGTTTTATTAAAGAAGATGCGTTATTTGGAGGTGTTGTTGGTACATTAATTATTTTAGGAATAAGACGAGGCGCATTTAGTAACGAAGCTGGTATTGGTACAGCCCCATTAGCTCATGGTGCTGCTAAAACTAATCAACCTGTGCGTGAAGGTTTAGTAGCTATGATGGGACCAGCAATTGATACGTTGGTAGTATGTACATTAACAGCTCTTGCTATTCTTGTTACTGGTGTTTGGAAAACAACAGACGCAAACGGTGTTAGTTTAACTGCATCGGCTTTTAGTAATGCTATGCCTATTTATGGTAAATATTTACTTATGGCTTGTATTGCTGTATTTAGTATTTCGTCCTTGTTTTCTTATGCGTATTACGGCGGTAAATGTTTATCGTTTTTAATAGGAGCAAAGCATCAACACTACTATAATTATTTTTATATTTTAAGTATAATTATTGGTGCAACGACATCATTAAGCTTAATGATTAATTTAATTGACGGTGTATTTGCATTAATGGCAATACCAACGATGACAGCAACACTATTATTGGCACCAAAAGTGATGAAAGAAGTAAAGCGTTACGTGAAAACAATACAGTAAATTATTGACTAACAAACTTTTTAAACTGTGCAGGTGTCATCATTTCCATTTTTTTAAACTGCCTATTAAAATAACTAGTATTATTAAATCCAGCTTTAAAGGCAATTTCAGATATTCTTAGGTCTTTAGATGCTTTAATTAGTTTTTTAGAAAATTTTATTTTTTCAGAATTAATATAATCAATAGGAGAGATACCTAAGGTGTTTTTAAACTTTTTATGAAAGTGAGACGTACTCATACAAGCCTTTTTAGCAAGTAAATCTACGGTAATATCTTTATTGGTTAAGTTTTGTTTAATGTAGTTAATTACCATACCAATTCTGGTGTCATTAAACATGTTTTGATCGCTTAATAACAAGGTTTTAGCTTTAGTTTGTAATAGCCTAACAATCAATTCTTGTAGCATTAAATCTAATAATACATCTTTAGAAGTATTATTGTTATTAGTAAAAGTATAAACTAAACGGTTAATTAAATGATTAACCTCGTTATTATTGGTTAAGTGATTTGTGTTTTTGTCAATAGACCAATTATTGTTTTCATTTTCAATACTTACGTGATGATTAAATTTATCAACAACTTCGGTAATTTTTGTACTATCAATACCTAAGGCTAAGCATTGCGTAGGATCATTTTCTTTTGCTAAAGGAAAATCAATCACCATTTCTTTATTTGTAGGCATAACAACAGATTCACCTGGATAAAAATCAAAAGACGGCATGCCTTCAATATGCATTACTTTTTTACCTGTTAGCATGCTAGCTATTATAGGAAAATCAAAAGTCAAAGACACTTGCTCTGCATATTGATGAGTTTCATAAATATTCAACTCTGCAAACTCTGCATTGTAAGTCGTTCTGTTTTCTACAAGCGTAGTTAATTTTCTATGTTTTCTATGCTGACTTAATAAATGACTCATACCCAATGATACAAAAATGTATTTTAAAAAATACTTAATAATAGGATTGTGCAACAATATAATAAATATGTTCAATAATTTGAGAATATAACAAAATAACTTTACAAAAATTAATAATTATTCATTTTAATAAGATGAAAACTATCAATGTTACATTGTTAATAAATAATGATTGAAAACTAAATAATAACTAATAATCTAAATTAATAACTATGAGTTACTCTAAACCAAAATTTAAAGCATCCTATGACAATTTTATAAACGGAAAGTTTGTAGCACCTATTGGAGGTGAGTATTTTGAAAATACATCACCAATAGATAAATCTTTAATTGCAAAATACCCAAGATCTCAAAAAGAAGATGTAGAACTTGCTTTAGATGCAGCCAATGCAGCAAAAGAAGCTTGGGGTAATACTTCGGCAACAGAACGCGCAACACTTTTAAATAAAGTAGCAGATATTATTGAAGAAAACTTAGAAGAATTTGCTTTAGTAGAAACTTGTGATAACGGTAAGCCAATCCGTGAAACGTTAAATGCAGATGTGCCACTTTCTGTAGATCATTGGAGGTATTTTGCATCGTGTATTCGTGCAGAAGAAGGTAGTGCAACAGAGTTAGATCAAAACACTTTATCCATGAATATTAAAGAGCCACTTGGTGTCGTTGGACAAATTATTCCATGGAACTTTCCATTATTAATGTTGTCTTGGAAGTTACCACCAGCTTTAGCAACAGGTAACTGTGTAGTATTAAAACCAGCAGAACAAACGCCATCTTCAGCAACCTTATTAATGGAAAAGATTGCAGATGTGTTTCCTCCAGGAGTCATTAATGTGGTACATGGTTTTGGACCAGAAGCAGGTAAACCTTTGGCATCGAGCTCTCGTGTAGACAAAGTTGCTTTTACAGGCGAAACGACAACAGGACAGTTAATCATGCAATATGCATCTAAAAATTTAAATCCAGTAACCATGGAGCTTGGCGGTAAGTCTCCAAACATTTTCTTTAATTCGGTTATGGATCATGATGATGCTTTTTTAGATAAAGCTATAGAAGGCGCAGTATTGTTCGCTTTTAACCAAGGTGAAGTATGTACTTGTCCATCTCGTATTTTAGTACAAGAAGATATTTACGATAAGTTTATGGAGCGTGTTGTGGCGCGTACTAAAGCAATTGTACAAACTAGTCCTTACAGTACAGATTGTATGGTTGGTGCGCAAGCCTCTAATGATCAATATGAAAAAATTCAATCTTATATAAAAATAGGAAAAGAAGAAGGAGCTAAAGTTCTTTGTGGTGGTGACGCTAATAAAGAAGGCGATTTAGGCAACGGATTCTTTATCCAACCAACCATTCTTGAAGGTCATAATAAAATGAGAGTCTTCCAAGAAGAAATTTTTGGACCAGTAGTTTGCGTAACCAAATTTAAAGACGAAGCTGAAGCTTTAGAGATTGCTAACGATACACTTTACGGTTTAGGTGCAGGCGTTTGGACCAGAGATGCACACCAACTATATCAAATACCACGAGCTATAAAAGCAGGTCGTGTTTGGGTAAACTGTTACCATTCTTATCCAGCACATGCGCCATTTGGTGGTTATAAAAAGTCTGGTTTTGGTAGAGAAAACCATCAAATGATGATGAGTCACTACCGCCAAACTAAAAACATGCTAATCTCTTATGATAAGAATAAGTTAGGTTTCTTTTAATAGATAGAATATAATAGCAGATAAAGGCTGGGTTAAATTAATTCAGCCTTTTTTATTAAATTTATAATAATGCAACGATTAGACATAACAGAACAAGCAAAAACAATAGTTAGGCAGCTAAAAGAAAAACATGGCGATTTAATTTTTCATCAAAGTGGCGGATGTTGTGATGGATCTGCACCAATGATTTTTGAAAAAGATGATATGTATTTAGATGAAAGTGATATTCATCTTGGAGATATTGAAGGCGTTCCTTTTTATATGAATCAAGATCAATTTCAATATTGGAAACATACACATTTAACTATCGATATCACCGAAGGAAGAGGTGCAAGTTTTTCTTTAGAGATTCCTTTAGGGATCCGTTTTATTATTCACTCTAGATTATTAACAGAAGAAGAAGATACTTACTTTAATCATAAATAATCATACAAGCTACAAGTTAAAAACAAAACCCTATAATACCGTATTATAGGGTTTTGTTTTATTGTTAATTATAAGCTTAAAAAAATATAAATTTTATATGTTTTTGGTTTTAAAAATATGTATTTGATAAATAATTAAGTTTTTGAATCATTTTTTATTGCTAAATTAATATATTTATGCTAAAATAATATATATGAAAATTGATTTGTGTCCAAATTGTGGTTCTGATCACTATATTAAAAGTGGAATTGTAAATGATAGACAACGCTATAAGTGTAAAAAATGTAACTATTTTTTTTCGGTAAATAAGATAGGTAAGAAGATTGACGACTATTACGTAAACAAGTCACTACAACTATACTTAGAAGGATTAACCTATAGAGAAATAGAGCGTATTCTTGGCGTGTCTCATGTAAGTATAATGAATTGGGTAAAAAAATATAATATTAAAAGACCTTATAATTCTAATTATCATCCAACTTATAAAATATTAAACGCCACAGAATTAGGTAATTATTTTCAAAAAACAGAAAATATTAAAGGAGCAGGAGTTGTTGTAACAGAGCTAGGAGACAAATTTATGCTAATAAAATGGGAGCGTTTTAAAGATTAGTATATATAATTAACAGATTTATATATTAATTTTTTGTTAACACATTCTTTTTTAGAGTTTAGTAGTGCACACAAAACCAATATTTAATTATTCACTAACTAACTCTTTAAAATTATGAGAAAACAAACATTCTTATTTTTAATAGCAGCAGTATTGCTTTTTCCTTTTTTAGGAAATGGTCAAGAAGCAGAAAAAAAAGAAGTAGACCATTCTTACAAACCACTAAAAGTAAATCTTAATGAAGATGGTAGTAAATACATAAGGTTTATTACTTGGCATCAATTATGGCTTGAAGCTAGAAGCGATCAAAAAGGAATACGACACTCTATTAGAAGGTCTAGATTATTAGCTTACGCACAAATCTCACCAAGATTTTTAATCTTAACTCACTTTGGACTTAATAGTTTAAGTGCAGACAATTTAACCGCAAATCCAAATTCACA
Organism: Mesoflavibacter sp.; assembly: GCF_964226795.1. NCBI lineage: Bacteria > Pseudomonadati > Bacteroidota > Flavobacteriia > Flavobacteriales > Flavobacteriaceae > Mesoflavibacter > Mesoflavibacter sp. The sequence goes on along the minus strand of NZ_CAXQQP010000002.1, from coordinate 93,476 downwards.
AACAGCAAATAATAGAAGTTTATTGTTTTTACATGATGCTTGGGCAGAGTTTGCTATAGAGCCAGGAAAACTTCATGTTGGTTCTGGTTTACATTATTGGAATGGCATTTCAAGGTTATCAAATCAAAGTACATTAAACATGATGACTTTAGATAATCCTGGAGCAGGAAACTCTGATGTAAGGTTATTTCCATGGAATAATATTACAACAAGTGATCAGTTTGCACGTCATTTAGGGATTTATGCTAAAGGTTCTTTAGGTAAGTTCAGCTATCGTATAGCAGCAAATAATGCAAGAACAAACGTAGGAGTTTTAGGCGCTACACCAACTTACCAAGTCGATAATACTATAGGAGATGGTGTTTGGAATTACGCAGGATATTTTAAGTATGACATCTTTGATAAAGAATCAGATAAATTGCCTTATTTAGTTGGTACTTATTTAGGTAAGAAAAAAGTATTAAGTATTGGTGCTGGTTTCTTCCATCATCCAGACGCATTAGCGGTAAACGATTTAAATAATAGAGAATCTGTAACACACTTTGCTGTAGATGCATTTTACGATGCACCGTTAAACGAAAACTTAGCAATTAGCGCTTTAGGTGCTTATTACAATTATAATTATGGTGATACCGACGGATTTAATACTGGTGGTTTAGTCCCATCTTCAGGAACAGTTGTTCATGGTCAATTAGGACTTTTATTTAGAAAACATAATGTAATGCCATATATAACTTACAATACATCAAATATGGATTTTACGCCAAATAATAGTGATGAGTTAGGTTTAGGACTTAACTATTTTATAAACGGTCATTTTGCTAAAATAACTGCAGAATATACTACAGGTACCAAAGGAGCAACAGGAGCAGAGTCTACTAATATCTTTAGACTACAAACGCACATTTTTCTATAAACAACTAATTAAAACTAAAGAACATTATGTCTGATAAACAACAACACGCAACAGCGTACTGGAAAGAAAACTTAAAGTATTTAATCATACTGCTTTCTGTTTGGTTTATAGTGTCTTACGGATGCGGAATCCTTTTTAAAGATGCTTTAAATGAAATAAGACTTGGCGGATTTAAACTAGGGTTCTGGTTTGCACAACAAGGATCTATTTATGTATTCGTAATTCTAATTTTCGTTTACGTAAGATTGATGAATAAATTAGATAAAAAATACGGTTTCGACGAGTAAGCCTTAACTAAACTAAAAACAAAAAACATTATGAGTGTACAAGTATGGACATGGTTATTAGTAGGGCTATCTTTTGCTCTATATTTCGGAATTGCAATTTGGGCTAGAGCAGGCTCAACAAAAGAATTTTACGTTGCTGGTGGTGGTGTTTCACCTTTAGCAAATGGTATGGCTACAGCAGCAGATTGGATGAGTGCCGCTTCTTTTATTAGTATGGCGGGTATTATTTCGTTTGCTGGTTATGATGGTTCAGTCTATTTAATGGGTTGGACTGGAGGATATGTGCTATTAGCGTTGCTCTTAGCGCCTTATCTGCGCAAGTTTGGTAAGTTTACTGTACCAGATTTTATTGGTGATAGATATTATTCTAACACTGCACGTACTGTAGCTGTAATATGTGCCTTAATTGTTTCATTTACATACGTTGCAGGACAAATGCGTGGTGTAGGTATTGTATTTTCACAATTCTTACAAGTAGATATTAATTTAGGTGTAATTATTGGTATGGCTGTGGTTTTAGTATTCTCTTTATTAGGAGGAATGAAAGGAATCACATATACGCAAGTAGCACAGTATTGTGTATTAATCTTTGCGTTTATGGTACCAGCGTTTTTCATCTCTATGCAAATGACAGGAAACATCATACCTCAAATAGGAATGGGAGGAACTGTTGAAGGCGGTGAATTTTTACTTGACAAATTAGATGCATTACATACGCAACTTGGTTTTAACGAATATACTAGCGGAACTAAAAGTACTTGGGATGTATTTGCTATTACTTTAGCTTTAATGACTGGTACAGCAGGATTACCACACGTAATTGTACGTTTCTTTACCGTGCCTAAAGTTAAAGATGCACGTAAATCTGCAGGATACGCATTATTATTAATTGCTATTCTTTATACAACTGCACCTGCAATCTCAGTATTTTCTAGAACTAACTTAATCGAAACAGTAAGTAATAAAGAATACTCTGAAATTCCTGAATGGTTTAAAAATTGGGAAGATACAGGATTAATAGCATGGTCAGATAAAAATGGCGATGGAAAAATTCAATATGTAGCTGGCAACGCTTTAGATGGTAAAAAACCTGTATATACCGAAGAAAGAGGGCAATATGGACAACGTATGGTAGCTAATGTAAGTGATGCCTCTAACGAGCTATATGTAGATAGAGATATTATGGTATTAGCAAATCCTGAAATTGCAAACCTACCAAACTGGGTAATTGGTTTAGTAGCAGCTGGTGGATTAGCAGCAGCTTTATCTACAGCAGCAGGTTTACTATTAGTAATTTCTACGTCAGTATCTCACGATTTAATTAAAAAGCAATTAAAACCAGATATCTCTGACAAAGGCGAATTAACTTGGGCACGTGTATCTATTTTTGTAGCTATATTAATTGCTGGTTACTTTGGTATTAATCCTCCAGGGTTTGTGGCAGCTGTCGTCGCACTAGCATTTGGTCTAGCAGCAGCGTCATTCTTTCCGGCGATTATCTTAGGTATTTTTGATAAGCGTATGAATAGCAAAGGTGCTATTTCAGGAATGGTTGTAGGTATCGTAATTATGTTATTCTATATGATGAAATTTAAATTAAACATGTTTGGTGGTGGTACTGCAGAAGACTGGTGGTTTGGGACATCTCCAGAAGGGTTTGGTACTGTAGCAATGCTAATAAACGTAGTAGTTTCGGTAGTAGTATCAAGGTTAACACCTGCACCGCCTCAAGATGTACAAGATATGGTGGAAAACATTCGTATTCCATCGGGAGCAGGTGAAGCTTCTTCACATTAAAACATTGTTCTTTATCTTAAAATAATTAAGAGCATATTTTAATTTAGTTAGTTAAAATCAGCATTACAAACTGTAATGCTGATTTTTAATTATATTAGTATTCTATTTAAATATTTATATGAAAAAACGCCACGAGCAAAAACTAATCGTCCTCTCCATAGCATTATTTTTAATGCTTAATATACCTTTTGTACTTATTTTTAATATTAATGGACATGTGTTTGGCGTGCCTTATTTTTATGTGTTTATATTTTCTACTTGGTTACTTTCAGGAGTAATTTCGTTTATAGTTTTAAAACGTCATTATGAGTAATTATGCGTTAGTAGTTATAATTGTATTGTATTTAGCAGTGTTGTTTTACATTGCTTTTATTGCTGAAAAAAAACGACAAAGCAAATGGGTTAACAACCCTTATGTCTATACGTTATCTTTAGCTGTTTATTGTTCTGCATGGACCTATTATGGTAGCGTTGGTATTGCTGCAAATTCTGGTATTAATTTTTTAACTATTTATTTAGGACCTGTTATTGCTGCGCCTTTATGGATTACGGTATTGCGCAAAATTATTCGTATTTCTAAGCAACATAAAATTTCGTCTATAGCAGATTTCATTTCTGTACGTTATGGTAATAATAGGTTTTTAGGCGCTTTAGTAACAGGTATTTGCTTAATTGGTACCTTACCTTACATTTCTTTACAACTTAAAGCAGTATCTGAGACTTTTGAAATAATGTCTGATGATACAAGCTATATTTCTACGTCAATAATAGACGACTCTACGTTTTATGTCGCCTTGCTATTAGCCATTTTTGCTGCTTTTTTTGGGACACAAAACACCGATGCATCCGAAAAACATAAAGGGATTATTGCTTCGGTAGCTTTTGAGTCTATTATAAAACTCTTATTCTTTTTAATTATTGGTGTATATGTTACGTTTCACCTGTTTAATGGCACTACAGATATTTACAATAAAATATCCAAAATAGACAATTTAATACCGCTAACCACTATAGATAGCTTAGAAGAAGGTTTTAATTGGCTTTTTACTATGGGATTGTCTTTTATGGCTATATTCTTGTTACCAAGACAATTTCAAGTTGCAGTACTAGAAAATAATAGAGAAAAACACCTTAAACATGCTATCTGGATGTTTCCGTTATATTTATTACTGTTTAATGTATTTGTAATCTTTATTGCTTGGGCAGGAAAATTAAGTTTTGGTAATACTCAAAATGCCGAATATTACACACTGTTCTTGCCATTAGAGCAAGGTCATTCGTTTTTAGCAACCCTTGTTTTTTTAGGTGGTTTTTCAGCAGTAATTTCAATGGTTATTGTATCTACTTTAGCATTATCAACAATGGTTAGTAATAACTTAATTATACCTTATGGGTTTTTAGATAAATTCATTAAAAATCAACCTGAACGAAATTCTAAATACATTAAAAATATAAGACGCATATCAATATTCTCCATAATAATTGTAGCGTATTTTTTTTATATATCGTTTTCTAAAGAGCTTTCCTTATATTCTATAGGGTTAATATCCTTTACTATTATAGCACAATTAGCACCGTCATTTTTTATTGGTTTATATTGGAATCGTGGTTCTGCAAGAGCAGCTATTATAGGTATGGTTGTTGGGACTTTAACAGTATTGTATACCTTGGTGTTACCCTTCACTTTAGATGCTTTTGTAGGTAAAGATTCTTTTACTCGGTTGGGGCTTTTTGGTGTAGAAGCATTGAAGCCTTATGCCTTATTTGGATTAGACTTTTTAAGTCCACCTGCACATGCATTTTTTTGGAGCATAACTTTTAATGTTATGTTTTACTTAGTATTTTCATTAATCTATAAAGGAAATTATAGAGAACGTAATTATGCCGAGATGTATGTAGATAGTAAAAACTTTACAACCTTACAAGACAGCGCTTTAGTATGGAAAGGAGAAGCGTACGTTAATGATATAAAAAATGTATTAATTCGTTTTTTAGGAGAATATAGAGCCAACCGTGCTTTAAATATCTTTTTTACTAAATATAAACTACCTCAAGACACACAGTTAGCAGATGCTAGATTAATTAATTTTTCAGAAAAACTACTAACCGGTAGCATTGGTGCTGCTTCAGCTAAAATATTAATAGCAAGTGTCGTCAAAGAAGAACAAATTAGTTTGGTAGAAGTGCTTAAAATTTTAGAGGAGTCTAAAGAAAATATTGTAAACAATAAAATGTTGCTAGAGCAATCTCAAGAGTTATCTCAGTTATCATCACAATTAAAACAAGCTAATAACGAGCTTATAGTAAAAGATAGACAAAAGGACGAATTTTTAGACACTGTAGCACACGAGCTTAAAACACCAATAACAGGTATACGTGCAGCAACCGAGCTATTAATGGATGAAGACGATGATATGCCTAAAGAGATAAAACAACAGTTCTTAAAAAATATACTTCAGGATTCAGATCGTCTAGGACGCTTAATTAATAACATTTTAGATTTTGAAAAACTAGAAACCGGACGTCTAAATCTAGATATTAATCGTAACGACATATGTAGTACTATAACAAAAGCAATATCTAGTTTAAACCATATTGCAGCAAAAAAAGAAATACGTATAATTAATAAAAACAAAAGCCAACTGTATTTAGAGTATGATGAAGACCGCATCCTACAAGTACTTACAAACCTATTATCTAATGCGTTAAAATTTTGTGCTCCTAAAACAGGAGAAATAGTTGTAGATTACTCGGTTTTTAAGCAACATATAGAAGTCTCTGTAAGTGATAATGGTAAAGGGATACCAGAAGAAGATCATGATTATATCTTTGATAAATTTTATCAATCTCAACACCAAAACACAATAAAACCACAAGGAAGCGGATTAGGTTTGGCTATTACAAAACAAATCATAGAAAAACATCACGGAAAAATCTGGGCTAAAAAAGGGTTAAAAAATGGCGCAAGTCTTGTTTTTACGCTACCTTTTAAGTAAATTGTACAACATTTTTATATGAAGAAGAAGATTTTAATTGTAGATGATGAGCCTAACATTGTAATGTCTTTAGAGTATACCTTTAAAAAACAAGACTTTGAAGTGTATATAGCAAGAGACGGAAGTGAAGCGTTAGAGATATTAAAAACCCAAACGCCAGACGTTATATTGTTAGACATAATGATGCCTAATGTAGATGGTTACCAAACATTGTCATACATAAAATCAGATAAAAATTTAAAAGATATAAAAGTGGTTTTTTTAACCGCTAAAAATAAAGCGTCAGATATAGAAAAAGGACTAAATTTAGGTGCAGATAAGTATTTAACCAAACCCTTTTCAGTAAAAAAAATAGTTTCAGAAATTATGGAACTTGTCGCTTAAAAACATAAAAGTTAGTCTTAATATGACTAATTAAATATTGGTTTTGTGTGCAAACAAGCAAGTATTTAATTAAAATATAAAGACAATGAAACTTCGTATCAATCCACTAGCATCAGATATAATAATATGTATCTACGTTGTTGCTACGTTATACCTTAGATTTAAATGGCAAAGCCAAACTATTGTAACACCAATGTTATCTATTGTAGTTGGTTTATCTTTTGTAGCTATAATTTGGGCTTTAATTAAGCTTAAAGTACTTAACCCTAATTGGTTCGGTCTTTTTAACTCTAAAAAAGCTTAGTTATGCCGTATCAAGATTTCTATAAAAAAAGTATTAAATATCCAGAACAATTCTGGAAAGAACAAGCGCAACAATTAGACTGGTATAAACAACCAAATACCATCTTGTCTAAAGACCAACATGACTATTTTCAATGGTTTGAAGACGGTCAACTTAACTTAAGCTATTTATGTATAGACAAACATATAAAAGATGGTTATGGTAATCAAAATGCAATAATTTATGACTCGCCAGTTACCAATACCAAACAGCATATAACCTATAATCAATTACACAAAGAAGTCTCTAAACTTGCTGGCGGATTACTAAGTTTAGGACTAAAAAAAGGCGATACCTGTATTATTTACATGCCTATGATACCGCAAGCCTTATATGCTATGCTAGCATGTGTAAGGATAGGAGTCATACATTCGGTAGTATTTGGTGGTTTTGCGCCGCATGAGTTAGCCATTCGTATTGACGATTGCAAACCAAAAGCTGTTATTACCGCTTCAAATGGAATCGAAATACAACGCATCATTCCATATAAACCTTATGTAGACAATGCTATTGCACAAGCTAAAAACAAACCAGAATATGTTGTTGTGTTTGATAGAAATCAAGATGTAGATATTCCTAAAAAAAGTTATGATGTAGACTATAAAACTTTAGTAGAAACATCCTCTGCAGTAGATGCTATACCTTTACCAGCAACACATCCTTCTTATATTTTATATACTTCCGGCACAACAGGAAAACCAAAAGGCATCATTAGAGATACTGGAGGCTATGCTACTGCGTTAAAATTCTCAATGAAAAACGTATATGGTGTCAATGAAGATGATGTCTATTGGGCAGCTAGTGATGTAGGTTGGGTTGTAGGTCATAGTTTTATTGTGTACGGACCGTTATTAAACCGAAACACAACTATTCTCTTTGAAGGTAAGCCTATAAAAACACCAGACGCTTCAACCTTTTGGCGTGTTATTAGCGAGCATAATGTAAAAGTCATGTTTACAGCACCAACAGCCATTAGAGCGATAAAAAAAGAAGATCCCGAAGGGCAATTGATTAAAAACTATGATTTATCCTGTCTAAAATATCAATTCTTAGCTGGCGAGCGTTGCGACGTAGCAACTTTAACTTGGACCCAAGAAAAACTACAAGTTCCGGTAATAGATCATTGGTGGCAAACAGAAAGCGGTTGGCCAATGCTAGCAAATATGGTTGGTGTACAGTTACAAGAAATAAGACCAGGATCGGCAAGCTTTCCGGTAAGTGGTTATGATATTCAAATTTTAAATGAAGAAGGTCACGAAGTAGAAGCAGGTGTAGAAGGTTATGTTGCTGCCAAATTACCATTACCTCCAGGAACATTAATGAATTTATGGGGAAACACAGAACGTTTTAAATCAGGATATTTAAACAAATTTTCAGGGTATTATTTTTCTGGCGATGGTGGTTATAAAGATGAAGATGGCTACATATTTATAACAGGTAGAGTAGACGATATTATAAACGTTGCTGGTCACAGATTATCTACTGCCGAAATGGAAGAAATTGTAGCCTCTCATAAATCTGTAGCCGAATGTGCTGTATTTGGAGTGCATTGCGATATAAAAGGACAAAAACCTCTAGGCTTAGTAGTTTTAAAGTCAGATAACACAAATGATAATGATACCATTCAAAATGAAATTATCAAAGATGTGCGTCATGAGATTGGCGCAGTCGCTTCATTTAAAGACGTATTGGTAGTTAACCGATTACCAAAAACTAGAAGCGGTAAAATTCTTCGTAAATTGTTACGAAATATCGCAGACGAACAACAATATAACATTCCATCAACCATTGATGATGTTACAATTATAGACGAAATAAAAACAATTTATCAAACCCATCATATTGGGATACATTAAATCTCAATGAAATGTACTTTGGCTAATCGCAAAACATTGGTCATTGAGCATAATGAAAGAGAGAGCAAGAGATAAAATATAAATAAATAAAATGTCTGGTCGAGCGTAGTCGAGACCTATTAAATTAAAACAAAACTAAAATAACATATATCAATTATGAGTAATTATCATATCAAACACTTAGAAGAATACTATCAAGTCTACCGAAAATCAGTCAGAAACCCTGAGGTGTTTTGGGAAGAAATAGCAGAAGAACATTTTTTATGGCGAAAAAAATGGGACAATGTTTTAAGTTGGGATTTTTCCAAACCAGAAGTAAAATGGTTTGAAGGCGCACAACTAAACATTACCGAAAACTGTATAGACAGACATTTATACACAAGAGGAGATAAAACCGCTATTATTTTTGAACCTAACGACCCTAAAGAAAAAGCAGAACATATCACATACCGCCAATTACACGACCGTGTGTGTCGTATGGCAAATGTATTAAAAGATAAAGGCATTGGTAAAGGCGATCGCGTGTGTATTTATTTGCCAATGATTCCAGAATTAGCCATTTCTGTATTAGCATGTGCACGTATTGGTGCGATACATTCAGTAGTTTTTGCTGGGTTTTCTTCTACAGCATTAGCAACGCGTATCAACGACTCAGAATGTAAAATGGTTATTACCAGTGACGGATCGTATCGTGGTGCAAAAACCATAGACTTAAAAGGCATTGTAGATGAAGCGTTAGAAGATTGTAATTCCATAGAAAGCGTTTTGGTAGCAAAACGAATTAATAGTGATATTAACATGAAAGACGGTCGTGACCATTGGTTACAACCTTTATTAGACGACGCTTATCACGATTGTGTGCCAGAAATTATGAATGCAGAAGATCCGTTATTCATCTTATATACTTCAGGTTCCACAGGAAAACCAAAAGGCATGGTACATACTACAGCTGGATATATGGTCTATACAGCTTACACGTTTAAAAACGTGTTTCAATATCGCGAAAAAGATGTGTATTGGTGTACAGCAGATATAGGTTGGATTACAGGGCATAGTTACATTGTTTACGGACCATTATGTAATGGTGCTACAACCGTAATGTTTGAAGGTGTACCAAGTTATCCAGACTTTGGTCGTTTTTGGGATATTGTAGAAAAGCATAAGGTTAATCAATTCTATACAGCACCAACAGCTATTCGTGCATTAGCAAAAGAAGGTGTAGACCACTTAGAAAAACACGATTTATCATCTTTAAAAGTATTAGGAACCGTTGGCGAACCAATTAATGAAGAAGCTTGGCATTGGTATGATGATAACGTAGGAAAGAAAAAAGCACCAATTGTAGATACATGGTGGCAAACCGAAACTGGAGGAATTATGATTACACCAATAGCATTTGCAACACCAACAAAACCAACCTATGCAACGTTGCCTTTTATCGGGATTCAACCAGCATTAATGGATGAACACGGACAAGAAATTAAAGGCAATCAAGTAGATGGTCGCTTGTGTATAAAATTCCCTTGGCCAAGTATGGCGCGTACTATTTGGGGCAACCATCAACGTTATAAAGACACGTATTTCTCAGCATACGATAATAAATATTTTACTGGTGATGGCGCGTTAAGAGATGAAGTAGGGTATTACCGTATTACAGGTCGTGTAGATGATGTTATTATTGTTTCTGGTCATAACCTTGGTACTGCACCAATAGAAGATGCTATAAACGAACATCCAGCAGTAGCTGAGTCTGCAATTGTAGGTTTCCCTCATGATATAAAAGGAAATGCGTTATACGGTTACGTGACATTAAAAGAAACAGGCGAAGGACGTGATCATAATAACTTACGTAAAGAGATTAACCAATTAATCACTGAGCAAATAGGACCAATTGCTAAGTTAGATAAAATTCAGTTTACAAATGGATTACCAAAAACACGAAGCGGAAAAATTATGCGTCGTATTTTACGTAAAATAGCAAGTAAAGACACTGGTAATTTAGGTGATACTAGTACATTACTAAATCCAGAAGTCGTACAAGAAATTATGGATAATGCTTTATAATATAGACTTTATAAGAGTGATCTTTAAAAAATTAATTTTTTAACCTAAACAAACCTTAGTTATCATTTATTTGATTTTTTAAGTGTAAAACACCTTCAATTTTGGAGGTGTTTTTTGTTATTACTAGCATCGTCAAGTCATTATAAATATCCCATTGTCATTGCGAGCGCAGCGAAGCAATCTCTTTTTAATGACTATTAATTAATGACTAACTAACCAAGACATAAATTACCCTTAAACCAGAAAAAAAATTCTATAGTCACTTCGATCGTAGAGAGAAGTCGCATAAAAAAAGACCGTTTATTTAAACGGTCTTTTACAATTTTATCTTAGAAGATAAATATGTTTTTTTTGATTAAAAGATTACTTCTACGTTAACCGCATTTAATCCTTTTTTTCCTTGTTCAGTATTAAACTGTACTTTGTCATCTTCTTTAATATCATCTCTTAAACCAGAGTTGTGAACAAAAATGTCTTCTCCTGTTTCTGATGATTTAATAAATCCGAATCCTTTTAAATTGTTGAAAAATTTTACTGTGCCTTCTTGCATCGTTACTTAATTTTAAATTACTAATAATGTGTTTACAATAAAGAACGTCCTAGTTAAGAAAAGCATACTAAAGATTAATAATTAGATTGCATAAACAATCTATTAACTTAAAAACACTATTGAAAAGTAATTGAAAAATAAAATTGGAAAGAAGAGAAAAACTCGTAAAACTAATTGTACTATATACTACCTTAAACCTCTATAGGTATCTTTTATTGAGTTGCAAACATAGACTATTTAATTAACACCACCTAATTAATTGATACAAAAGAAAATAATAATAGTTTGATAATATGTTTGAGATACTATAATCGATATACAAAGCACGGTTTTATTTTCATTGCCAGCATTATCCTATTGTCATTGCGAGCGCAGCGAAGCAATCTCTTTTTAACGATTAATGACTAACTAAGACACAAATTTCACTAATTACTACTAATCCATTACAAATTTTAACCTACCACGTCACTTCGAGTGATACACGACGTAAGAAGTGTATTGTATCGAGAAGTCACATTAGTTGTATAGAATGTAGTGTTTGTTTTTTTTTGAAGCACATGAACAATACTTCGACAGGCTAAGTATGACAACCTATTGTCCAATCTATAGTCTTACTTAAGGATTGTCATTACAAACATCCCATTGTCATTGTAAGTAACCTATAGTCATTGCGAGGACGCAGGACGAAGCAATCTCAATGTTTATTGCTAATTGAGAATAATGCACAAAAAAAGCCTAAAACACCGCTAGAACTCCGTTTTTAGGCTAAATTTTATAAGGTCTTGAGTGTTTCTTACTCACTCGTCATTGTATATACAAAGTAAATACTTAACAAATGTATGTAAAATAAATGTAGATTTTTGTAAAAAATCATTAAATTTTTAGGAGTCAATACTTTAGCTAGCTGTTATTTAAACCAACTTAAATTTATCTTTATTTTTTATTGAACAGGGTTTCAAATTATTAAAAAGTTGGTATATTTAAACTCTCCCAACTTTGATATAGTAGATTGATAATTGAATTCAATTAAATGACAAAACACATTTCAGAATCTGATACTAGAGCTAATTTTATAGATCCAAAATTGGCAAAAAGTCAATGGGAAGCTATCCATATAATTAGAGAGTATTGCTTTACAGGTGGTAGGAAGTTGATAGGTAATAAACGCGGTAAGCGCTTGTTCTTAGACTATCTTCTTAATTTTAATAATACCAATTTAGCTATTATTGAAGCTAAAAAGCTTGGTGACCATCCAACCAAAGGTTTACAACAGGCTTTAGATTATGCTGACAAACTAAAAATAAACTTTGTTTACGCTACTAATGGTAAGCAAATTTATGAGTTTGACAAAAGAACAGGTAAGGGAGATTATATTAACCAATTTCCAACACCTCAAGAACTTTATAATAAAGTTTACGGTAAACAGAATGCGTTAAAACAAAAACTACAAAATATTCCATTTTTATTGATAGGTAATTTCGGACCAAGATATTACCAAGAGATTGCCGTAAATAAAGTCATGGAGAATATTGCAGATGGAAAGGATCGTATTTTGCTAACTTTATTAACAATAAGCAATTAACAATAATTAATGAATAATGAGATTACTTTGCTACGCTCGCAATGACAGACTAATTGTCACTGCGATGAGGTACGAAGAAGCAGTCTAGTTGGACAATTAGACAATAATCAATAATCAATAAGATTGCTTCGCTGTGCGCGCAATGACGTTACAGTTGTCATTACGAGGACGCAGGACGAAGTAATCTATTTTAATCAATGAGTAATTAACAATTAGCAATACAAAAAGAGATTGCTTCGCTACGCTCACGATGACATGGGATGCTAGTAATGACATGAGATGCTCATAATAACAATAGGACGCTCGCAATGACATAAGAATAAAATAATGAAACCCGGCTTTACTTACATAATGACCAACAAAACTTACACGACTTTATACGTTGGTGTTACCAGTAATATTGTAAAAAGAGTACAACAGCATAAGGATAAAGTAAATATGAAATCTTTTACTGCACGTTATAATTTAAACAAGTTGGTTTATGTTGAAGCGTTTCAAAGTATAGGTGATGCCATAGCTAGAGAAAAGCAACTTAAAGCGGGTAGTAGAGCTAAGAAGATAGCTTTACTAGTAGCGACTAATCCTGATTATACTGATTTGTTTGATAGGGCTAAGGAAGTGTATGGTGATATGTGAGTATGAGTTAGATTGCTTCGCTGCGCTCGCAATGACATTGGATACTCGTAATGACATTGGATGCTCGTAATCACATTAGAATGCTATAAATAACTATATTCTAATACCTCCTCAATACATCCCTTAGTGTTAGTCTTTTATTTTTCGCTTTAAGTAAGGCGCAGAGTTTTAAAAATAGAATAGCGGTTAAATAGGCATCACCAGATGCAGTATGCCGATCGTGCATGGTAATATTAAATTTGTTGCACAAATCGTCTAAACTGTAATGCTTATCCGTTTTAATATATTTGGTTTTGCGGTATAAAGTGCCGGTATCTACCGTTTTATTTTTTAGTTTAGGCAAGCCTAAGCGTTTTAAAGCTTCATTAATCATTGCAACATCAAAGTGTACGTGATGCGCTACAAGAATAGCTCCTTCAATGTGTTTTAAAAACTGTTTGATAGCTTCCTTTTCTTCTATTTTATGAAGAGATCCTTCTTTTAAAATACCATGGATTTCAACAGTTTTTGTATTAAAATGTTCTTGTTTGATGTAGCACTCTAGTTGGTCTGCAACATCAATTTGAAAGTTTATGATGGTTACTGTACCTATTGATAATAATCGATCCTGTTTAGGATTTAAACCTGTGGTTTCGGTATCAAAAACCACAAAGCGTGTATCTTCTAGGCTGTATTTTTTATGAAAGCTATTGGCATAGCTATTCCAAAATTCGGGATATGTTTTTGATTTAAACCAACGCATAATTACATCATTTGCGATAATTTAAAACGGACTTGCACCAAGGTTTGTATGTCTTTTACAGGTTTAAAGCAGCCTTTTAATTTTAAACGATCTGATTTACTTAGACTTTTTACATCTACAAATTGACCTGAATCTTTATGTTTTAAACCTTGATTTGCTCTAAATCGTAGCAAAATTTTAAAAGCATTAATGCAGGCATCATATAAATCTGCATTTTGAGGCTCAAACTCTTGTAGCTTTTTGTAACGTGCAATAGTACTATTAAAGTCTTTAACGTGATGCGACAGTATTAGTAACCTAGCGGCGTCTACTAGTGGCATTATCGCTCTTTTTTTAATGTCAAACTGGTCTTTATGCTCGCCAGAATCTTCTACTAAAAATTGTCTGAAAAAACTTAATGGTGGCGGATTTTTAAGTGCATTTAAAGCTAAAAAATTAAGGAAGATTTCATATTGCTCTATAGATTTAAAAATACTATTAGACATTTTATGCACTAGTTTTTTGTTACCATAAACTAGGTTGTAATCAAAAAAGATATTGCAGAGTAAAATCTTTTCTTGTGTTGGTTGTGTAATCCAGTTATTAAATTTTGCTTTCCATTCGGTTAACGTTAAACACCAGTCTGGGTTACGTGCCATCATATTGGCAGGACAATAGTCAAAACCAATATGATGTAATTGGTCATTTATAGTATTAGCTAATTTTAAAAAGTAGGCTCTAGCCGTTTCAATATCAGACTCATGTAAATTTTTATCACTAAAAACTAAAGCGTTGTCTTGATCGGTCATTAATAGTTGTTCTTTACGACCTTGACTGCCTATGGCTAACCAAGCAAATTTGGCTGGTGGTTTTTGGTTAAGCTGAATAATACTTAACTCTATAACCTGTTTGGTTACCGCATCATTTATTGCAGAAATAATATTAGCGGTAAACACCATAGGTAAACTTTGGTCTAAATAATTTTTAAGTAGTGTTTGTGCTTTTTCTCTAATATACTTTAAACTTTCTGCAGTTTTTGCGCGTTTAATTTCTTTAATTAATACGGCTGGGTTATTACCATGAACAACAATAATATCATGCTCTGATAACATGCCTATAATTTTAGACTGATCAGTACCGTCTTCGGTAATGCATAAGTGGGAAATTTGATGTTTTAAGGTAGCTATTTGAGCTTCGGCAACCGTGATTGTTGGTGGAAATGATAATACAGGCGAAGACATAATTGTTGTTACAGGCTCGTCTATATGATGAATACCGGTAGCAATTTGATTACGTAAGTCTTTATCGGTAATTATACCTATAGGTTTTTGATTTTTAGTAATTACAATAGAACCTACATTGTGCTCTTTCATGATTAAAGATGCTGCCTTAATACTAGTTTCTGGAGTACAACATATCGGGTTTTTAGAATATATAGCAGATTGTGCTTCTGTAAAACCTGAAGCATCAGGTTTTAAAAACTCAAGGTGACCTAATAAAGTACCTTTATCGTCTTTTGCGTATGGGTTACGCGTATTAGTTGCAAAGCTAGCCATGATAAATTGGTTAGCTTTTGGATTACTAATAATAATGTCTTGCAATAGGGTAGAAGAGATACTGTAAACGATACTTTCTTCTATAGCTTTAGCATCTAAAAAATATTGATCTTTACGTATTAAGGCACGTAAGCCAAAAATATCGCCTTCATCACATTGATCTACTAATTTGTTTTCATGATATACACCAATTGCACCGTTTTTTACCACGTAAAATTCATCTTTAATACTAGTTCCTTGTTTAAAAACAAAATGATTAGGCTCTACATATAATACTTTAACTTGAGAAGATATAGTTATTAATTGCTCATATGTTAACGCATTAAAAGGAGGAAAACCTTTAAGAAAATCTAGTATACGTTCAGCAATTGTGTTTTTATTCATCTTACTAATTTAGAGAAAAAATAAATGCTGAATGTTGTATTTGGTTTATAATGTGCTAATTATATATAGCTTGCTAATGACTATTGAGATTCCTTCAGTCCTTCCTAAATTTAACTAAGTACTTCGATAATACTTAGACAGGCTCAGTATGACAAGCTCAGTGTGATACTCAGTGAAGAACTAAGTAAACTTCGGAATGACATATGAGTTGTTATTACGAGGACGAATGGACGAAGCAATCTCAATACTATTAATTACTTAATAACCGTCTTCTGGTACGCTAGTTAAAGTCTTTAAATAAGCAATAATAGCTTGTTGCTCTTCTGTGGTTAGGTTAAGCTCATCAAAAGGTAAGGTTTGATGAGGTAAATCAAAACCTAGTCCGCCACCACCACCACGATTATAAAAATCCATAACTTGTTCTAAACTATCATAAACACCGTTATGCATATAAGGTGCTGTTAATGATACATTACGCACGGTTGGTGTTTTAAACATCCCTTTGTGTAAGTTTTCTTTATACTTAAAATAAAAGCCTAAATCGTCATCATTTTCTTTATTTGCAGCAGTTTTAGGAACACCAATAACTTCTTTTTCTGTTTCTGAAAAAAATGGAGGTACAGTACCATTAGTTAAAGGCATAAAATGGCAGGTAGCACATAATGCTTTTCCCATAAATAGATTGTAACCTAAGCGTTCTTGATCTGTAAAATCATTAATTTCTCCTCTAATATTTTGATCAAATCTAGAGTTAAAACTATTTAAAGTTGAAATGTAAGATGAAAGTGCTTTTATAACTTCAGTATTTTTCTTCGGAATTTTTCCATATGCAGCTTTAAATGCTTTTATGTAAGAGGAATCTTTAAGTATATCTTCTGAAAACTGATGCACATTGGTATTAAATTCCTTTTCGTTTAAAAACACAGAAGCTATTTGTTCTATCATCGTTTCTGAGCGTCCATCCCAAAAAAAACTACGCTGAAAAGCACTATTAATTAAGGTTGGTGTATTACGATTTAAAGGTTTACCATTGTTATCAAGACTAGTTGTCAATCCGTCTGCATATCCTTTGTTTGGTGAATGACAAGTTACGCAAGCCATATTATGATTAGCCGATAGGTTAGGATCAAAAAATAACTTTTTACCTAAGTTAATTTGAGCTTTAGAAGGATTACGATTATTAACAGCAGTAAAATGATTAAGATTAAAACTGTTATTTTCAAAAAAAGTAGGAGCATCAAAATTGAAAGGATCTGTAGTTGTTGGTTCCCAAATATCTGCAGTTTTACGAATATTTACCCATTGCGTAGTAATAGGATTAAGGTAATCTCTTGTAAAAGTAAAACGATCAAATGTATCAAAATTGGTGTTGTTTTCAACGTACTGTATTGCGTTTTTGATGTTGTTTTTAAATTGTTGATCTAAAAGTGCATCTTTTTTTATAATACTAGGTTGAAGGGTAAACTCATACACCTTATATAAGCTATTTAAAGATGTTGCTGTTTCTTTAACGCCTAGATGACTAACAGGTGTATCAAAACCAGAAATAGCTAAACTAATTAGTCTAAATAACTGCTGATGTGTAGCTCTAAAAAAGCGTTGAGGTGTAAGTTGACGTTTGGTCATATCGCCTTTTAAAACTAGCATTAATCCTTGTGTGATTTTAATTTCTTGATTAAAGTCTTTGTCTTTAATGTCTTGTTCGTATACACTTTCTTCAATTTTTTGAAGACCGATAGGATATAATATTTTACCAGTGTCTTCTTTATAAACAGGTAAAGCAGGACCGTTGGTACGATGACCAACTTCTGGATTAAGGTAAGACGCAAAAGGTTCGGCAATTTTAAAAGCTTCTCTTGCTTTAGCAAAATAGTATTTAGATTTTGTACCATTAACACCAGCTTGTTTTAAGCTGTCAAGATAGTTTATGGCTTTATCCATATGTTGGATGTAATACGTTTGAGCTTTTTGCCATGTAATAACATCTACAGTTTTCATTGCTGTATTTGCGCTATTGCTTTTCTGTTTACAAGCAATAAAAAGTAGAGTAGTGGTAAGAATTGAAAGTTGAATAAGTGTTTTCATCTAAAATGATATAAATAATAAAAATGAATCTTCACAAGACGTGAAGATTCATTTAGGATTAAAATAAAGAGATAGTTTATCTTGGTAATCCTTTTAACAACACAATTTGTCCACCTTGGTTATGTGGTAAGTTATTAGATACAAAATCACTGCTTTTCCAGTAATGTGGTTGTAGATTAAGTATAAATGTATCTGGTTCTCCTATTTTATCAGAGATGTCAATTAATGCACCAAATTCACCAGAAAATGCATCGCTTCCGTTAGGTTCTAAATTAGCTTCAATTTTTAAATCTAATACAGCTAATGGGTTGCTACCATTTAAATCTGTTTGGTAGATTCTTGCAGCATGGTTACGGCTAAAAGAGTTTGGATCTTCTTGAATATATACATAGTTTTCTGTAACACAAATGTTATCAGGACTTTGTAGGGTTGCTAAGTTTCCATCCATATTGTTAGTATCTGTATTACCGCTAACAATTTGTGTTAATTGACCTTGTAAAGGGTTGTCTGCATCTAATTGTAATTTATAAACGGTTCCCCAATCGTTGTAAGTTCCTTGTCCTGGACCACGACCTGTAACAGCAAAGTATACGTTACGTCCGTTATCATCACTTCCTTTTTGGTAATCTACATCTTCTACACGCATAAATTGAGAGGCGAATACGTTAGAGCAAGCCGTTTCCATTTCGTTTTTAGTTAAGCTAGCACCGTTAACAATTTCTACAAACTCTACATCGTAAGTCATACCAAAATCTAAGTCACCTTCGTTATATACAGTGTTAGCAGCTACGTCTTGTACGCCACCAGATCCGTTAGAAATTTGCTTGAATCTTAAAACGTAAATTTTACCATTATCTAAATCTGCATCACCATTTTCTGATAAGTACATAGTTACTTGACCTTCAGATCCGCTAGAGTCATCATCACCACCAATAATTACTGTTTTACCAGCGTAAGCATTTTGAGGTAATGGTACAGCATTTTCCCAAGAAAATTCACCTAAAGCATCTAATCCAAAATCTGCAGTAGGCGTAGGAGTTTCTATCCAAGGGTCAATACCTTTCACGTCATAAGAAATACTTTCTGAAGCCGATAGGAATAAATCTTGAGATCCACCATGTACAGCTGCTTCCCACATAGTACCAGAACATTGTCTTGCATAATCTGCAACACCAGCGTTAAGTAACCATTCACCTTGTATAGGATTCATGTATTGATCAAAACGAATTCTAGATACACTATAATCATCTTCTGCATTAACAACATAAATATATTCGTCTCCATCTTTTAAAAATCCAGCACCATCTTGTGCGCCAACTAAACGGAAACCGTTAGATAATACGTCTGTAGAGCTAATTAAAGAGTAAGCATTTACGTTACTAAAATTAGGGTTAATATTTACTAACGGGTTTAAAGAAGATTTGTTAGAAAAAATGGTTTCTGTAGGCGTAAAGTCTTGACCATCTTGTCCGTCTTGACCGTTTAATCCATCTTCGCCATCACATGCCAAGAAAGAGCTTCCAACAGCAGCTACTAAGCTAAATTGTAAAAATAGTTGTTTAAATGTGTTCATTTTAAGGTTGTTTAAAATTTGATTTTGAACAAAACTACTCTGACATTATTCTTTATAAGTTAACTTAAATTAATGCTTAGATTAATTAAATTTTACGCTAATGTTACTAAGTTAAGTAATTGTAAAAACGGTTTTAAGTCGCTTGTTTTTAGATGCTTAAAACTGAATTATGACTTTTTGTAGTTAACCTACTTTTAAAGATGATTTAAGTTTAAGATAACTTAAGCCATTAAAAAATAGAGTGAATTTGCAGAAAAAACAATGGACTTATTTTTAATTGCTTTTGGCGCATTATTCTCTATTATTAATCCTTTAGGGACTGTACCTGTTTTTGTGGGATTAACGCAAGAACACGCTAAAAAAGAACGAGCTAAAATTGCGTTTTGGACTGCTTTAGATGTATTAATTATTCTGTTTTTATCCTTTTTTGCAGGACAATATATATTATCGTTTTTTGGTATTACATTAAATGCACTAAAAATAGCAGGTGGTTTAATTATAACCTCTTCAGGTTTTGCTTTGTTAACAGGTAAATTTAGAGAGCATAAAGGTATGAAGCGCAAACGTGTACAAGAAGATATACATAATAGAGACGCTATTAGCTTAACACCTTTAGCAATACCAATGTTAGCAGGACCAGGAACAATATCTTTATTGATAACCTACAATCAAGAGTATACATTAACTAAGGACGTTTTTATAATCCTATCTGCGGTACTACTTGTTACCATAGCTATATATTTAATACTTAAAAGCGCGCATTTTATAGTAAAGTTCTTAGGCGCATCTGGTATTAACGCTCTATCAAGAATTATTGGTTTTATTGTTATATCAATAGGTGTGCAGTATATAATTTCTTCAGTAGAAAATATTGTTATAAATCTATTAAGCTAATTTTCTTTGTGTACTATATTTTAGTACATAAAAGGTTATTAACGATAGTAACCCAAATACAGAAAACCCTATAAATAACGGAAGTACAGATGTGTGTACAAAACTACCAATGTAGTTAGCAATTGGTACCGCCATAACTGTAGATATAAACCCGTTAATTGCTGCACCAATACCGGCAATATGCCCTAAAGGCTCCATTGCTAAAGAACGGTAATTACCAAAAATAAACCCAACAGCAAAAAACTGAATTAAGAAAAAAGAAATTAAAACTCCGATACTTGGGTTGTTTCCAGATATGAATAAAATGACATATAAAATTGAGATTAAAAAGTAGGCAACAGTAGCATAAAATGCAATGTTACGCGACCCAAAACGCATAACCAATCTACTATTAGTAAAGGTAGATAATCCAATAGACAACGCAGTACTAGCAAAAAAGTAAGGAAACAATTCGCCTAAATTATACTGATCTTGGTAAATCTGTTGTGAAGTGCTTAAATACACCATAAAAGATCCAGTAATAAAACCAGAGGTCAAAGTAAAAGCTACTGCTTCTTTGTGTTTAAAAAACTCCTTTGTGCCAGTAATAAAAATGCTAGGAGAAAATTTAATACGTTTACTTTTATCTAATGTTTCTGGTTGACGTTTCCAAAACCATAACATAACAACAGATCCAAATATAAGATTAGCATTAAAAATAGCACGCCAATCAAACCATTCTAAAAGTATTTGACCAAAAGTAGGCGCTATAACAGGTACCAGAATAAAAAACATAACAATTACAGATAGCAGTTTTGCCATAAAATCTCCACTAAAAGAGTCTCTAACCATAGCAATAGATATTGTCCTTGGCGCAGACAACCCAACACCTTGTAATACTCTAGCAAACAACATCATTTCGAAGTTTTTTGTAGTAACACAGATAATACTAGAAATAATAAAAATAAAAAAGCCTATGTAAACAATAGGCTTACGACCGTAACTATCAGACAACGGTCCAAATATTAACTGCCCAAAACCAATTCCTAAAAATATCATGGTAATTAACCATTGTGTACTATTAGGATCAGTAATATTTAAATCTTCGGCAATGTTAGGTAAAGCAGGTAATAATGCATCTATGGTTAATGCAACAATAGACATTAAAGATGCCATTAATGCTACAAATTCATTCTTAAAAGCAGGGTTAGAGTTTTGCATCTTGCAAAATTAGCTAATGCTTAAAAGGTGTCATATTTTATAATGATAATAGAATGTTAATTTTTAAAAAATAAGCTAAGCAAAACAGCGTAAATTATTTCAACTTCAAAAGTTAAAAATGATCTACTTAGCGTTTTATTACCCTTAAAATTTGCCGATAAAAACTTCGGTTTTTAAGTTTTTTTCACAAAAAATTAACAGTGAATTTTTATCATTTCAGCAATAGTAAGGGATAACCAATTGTTGATAATTATGTGGAAAAACTAAATGGTATTTTTTGAATACGCTCGAAATAAAATCGCAATTTTATAATCCTTTTAAGACACAAAAAAAATCAATTACCATCATGCAAATTAATCACATTATCAAGAGGGATTTTACGACTGTACCTTTTCAGCTTAGTAAGATTACCAATGCGATTCTAAAAGCGATGACCGCTTTAGAACACGGGAGTTTAGAAGATGCAGAGCGTGTATCTCAACTAGTAGAAACTAGCCTTTTAAAGCATAAAGAGAATGATCCAAATTACATTCCTACGGTAGAAACTGTTCAAGATGCAGTAGAAAATGCTTTAATGGAAAGTCATTTTTTAGATGTAGCAAAAGCCTACATATTATATAGAGATGAACAAGCCAGAAAGCGTAAGACAAATATCTTTGAAAAACGTATCAATCTTAAGCCATATGAGTATCCACAATTATACGAATATGTTCCAGCGATAAGACATTCATATTGGATACATACAGAGTTTAACTTTACAAGCGATATTCAGGATTTTAAAGCAGGATTGAATGAAGTAGAGCGTAGTGCGATTAAAAATACAATGTTGGCTATTTCTCAAATAGAAGTTGCAGTAAAATCGTTTTGGGGAGATATTTATCACCGTATGCCAAAACCAGAGATTGGATCTGTAGGCGCAACATTTGCAGAAAGTGAAGTAAGACATCATGATGCATACTCACATTTATTAGAAATTTTAGGATTAAACAATGAGTTTAAAACCCTAAAGAAAAAACCTGTGATTATGAAACGTGTGCAGTATCTTGAAACTGCACTTAAAAACGCAAAAAGTGAAGATAACCAAGAGTATGCAGAGTCTATCTTGTTATTCTCATTGTTTATAGAACACGTGTCTCTATTCTCACAGTTCTTAATTATCATGGCGTTTAACAAGCATAAAAACGTATTAAAAGGAATATCTAACGTGGTAGAAGCAACTTCTAAAGAAGAGCAAATACACGGAGATTTTGGAATTGATATTATAAAAATTATAAAAGACGAAAATCCAGAATGGTTTGATGCAGCATACGAGCAAATGATAAAAGATATGTGTCTTGAGTCTTTTGAGTCTGAAAGCAAAATAGTAGACTGGATTTTTGAAAAAGGAGAAATTGACTTTTTACCAAAAGCAGTGGTTAATGAGTTTATAAAAAACAGATTTAACAACTCCTTAGAAAGCATAGGTATTGATAAAATATTTGAAGTAGACGAAAAACTACTAGCAGAAACAGAATGGTTTGACGATGAAATTATCGGAACCAAACATGGCGACTTTTTTGTAAAGCGCTCTATAAACTATAGTAAAAGAACCCAAAGTATAACCAGTGATGACCTTTTTTAAATGATAGAACAAAATAAAAACCAGACCCAGGAAGCTCCAAACCAAGAAAAACAAACGGAAGCTAACCCATTAATTGATGCAAGAAAAAAGTCGTTAAACCAAATAAAAACTTCTGGAACAGGAGGATTTAAGTGGTTAACAGATCATAGTAGACAGTTTTTAGCAGCAGGCTACTTAACTGAAGGCGTAAGCGCAGAACAGCGTATAAGAGAAATAGCAGATAGAGCAGAACAAATTTTACAAATACCAGGTTATTCTGATAAGTTTTATAACTACATGTCAGAAGGATACTTTTCTTTAGCATCACCAGTATGGTCAAACTTTGGAAAAGAAAGAGGTTTACCAATTAGCTGTTTTGGATCGCATGTAGATGATGATATGGGTAACATACTTTACTCACAATCAGAAGTAGGAATGATGTCAAAATTAGGAGGTGGTACCTCTGGCTACTTTGGAAAAATAAGACATCGTGGATCTGAAGTAAAAAACAATGGTTATGCTTCTGGAGCAGTACATATCATGCAGTTATTTGAATCTATGGTAGATGTTGTTAGTCAAGGGTCAGTAAGACGTGGACGTTTTTCGCCATACTTACCAATAGAGCATCCAGATATTAATGAGTTCTTAGAAATTGGTACAGAAGGTAACCCAATACAAGAGTTAACACATGGTGTAACTGTTACCAACCAATGGATGCAAGAAATGATAGATGGTGATGTAGACAAGCGTAGCACATGGGCAAAAGTATTACAACGTAGAGGTGAAATGGGTTATCCTTACATTTTCTTTACAGATAATGCTAATAACAATGCAGCAGATGTTTACCAAGACAAAAAGTTACCAATCTATGCAAGTAACTTATGTACAGAAATTATGTTACCATCAAATGACGACTGGTCTTTTGTATGTGTATTATCTTCTGTAAATGTATTACACTATGATAAATGGAAAGATACAGATGCAGTAGAAACTATGGTATACTTCTTAGATGCAGTTATTACTGAATTTGTTGAAAAATTAGAAGTATACAGAGACTCTCCTAATCGTGATGATAGACAAACCTTTATGTTTATGGAGCGCGCCTACAACTTTGCTAAAGAAAACCGTTCTTTAGGTTTAGGTGTATTAGGATGGCACTCGTTATTACAATCTAAGATGTTACCATTTAACAGTCAAGAAGCTTTTAGTTTAAACAGTGAGATCTTTAAAGTGATTAAAGAAAAATCTTACAAAGCTTCAGAAGAGTTAGCAGAAAAATTTGGAGAACCAAAAGTATTAAAAGGTTACGGAAGACGTAATGCAACCTTAAATGCGGTAGCACCAACAACATCTTCTGCATTTATCTTAGGTCAAGTATCACAAGGTATTGAGCCAATTTGGTCAAATATTTATGTAAAAGATATCGCTAAGATTAAAACCACAATTAAAAACTCTTATTTAGAAGATTTATTAGAATCTAAAGGTAAAAATACAACCGAAGTATGGAGAAGTATTAGAGATAACGACGGATCTGTACAGCATTTAGATTTCTTATCAGAATTAGAAAAAGATGTTTTTAAAACTTATTCTGAAATAGATCAAATGGATATTATTTATCAAGCAGCAAACCGTCAAAATCATATTGATCAAGGACAGTCTGTAAATATCATTATTCATCCAGATATGCCAGTAAAAGAGATTAATAAAATACATGTTACAGCATGGAAATTAGGATTAAAATCGCTTTACTACCAGCATAGTATGAATGCTGCACAAAAATTTAAACAAAAGAAAGATTGTGCTAGCTGTGAAGCTTAGTCTATCAATTTAAAATTAAGTGTTAAAAAATACCGATGTTATCATCGGTATTTTTTATTTAACGTGTTGGTTTTAAAAGTAAAAATCTTTAGTAAATTGTGTTTCCAAAATTAACTAATGCCATTATAATTTAATAATCATCACTTTATTTTCAATATTATTTTAATGCTTAAAAAAAGACTAAAAAGTAATACTATATATATTCTATTCTTTTTCTGTTTGACTAATATTATAGCTCAAGTAGACAATAAAGATTATTTAAAATATATAGACTCTGCACAAACATATATCGGTACAAATCCTAAATTATCAAGCCAGTTTTTAGATTCAATAAAACAGCCTTTAAATCAGAATATTAAAGAAAATTTAGCAGAATATTATAAACTTCGAGGCATTATTAGTGATGAGTTAAACAATCAAACCCTTATATATCACAATTTTAGATTTGCTTTAAAATTTGCAAAGATCGAAAAGAATTATGAGGTAGCAGGGATGAGTAGCTTAGAGCTATTTTATAATCTATATCGCATTAAAAAAGATACTGTTAAAGCAAAAGCATATTTAGAAGAAGCAAAAAAATACTACCAACTAGATAATAATAAATATGGGTTAGCAGAGGTAACACAAATGTTGGCTTATATAGAGTTTAATAAAGGAAACTATCTAAAAAGTAATGATATTTTATTAAAAGAATTAGACTATTATAAGAGTTTAAAAGAAGACAAATATTATCAGTTGTATGCATTATTTATGCTTACTTCAAATTATATTAATTTAAATAAAATCCCTGAAGCTTACAGTTCTTTCAATCAATTAAAAACATTAAAAAATGATACTACTATAATAAAATCGTTTTATAATGGACATATTGTTACTCTATATCAAGATTTTGCTCAATTCTATCTTTACAAAAAAAATCTAGATTCTGTAGCTACATACTTAAGTAAAGCTGAGTCATTACGATTAGATATGAATGATAGTGATATACGTAACTATTTTAAATTAAAATATGATTATTATAATACTTTAAATCAAGTAACCAATCGTGATGCATATCAAGATTCTTTACGCTTATTTAAAGACTATCAGTTAAAAAAGGAATTAGATGCAAGTATTAAAATAAATGACGAGTTTATAAAAACACAGACTGAATTAGAATCTCAAACTGAAATTAAAAAAAAGAAAAATTACATTATTGTGTTATTAACTTTAATGCTTGTGGGATTAGTTGGTTTTGTAATAGTAAAATTTAAAAAGATAAAAGAAAAAATTTTAGCACATAACAAGAGTGATGAAGAACTTTCATTATTAACAAACAATCATGAAAAGTTAAAGCTAAAAGTTAGTGGTTTAAATGAATATATAACAGAATTAAAAAAAGAGATAAAATTAATTTCTTCGATTAATAATGAAGAGACTCAAAAAGAAAAAATAAAAGAACTGTATAAAAACATACATTTAAACTCATCGACATTTTTGTCAAAAGAAGAAAATTACCTTGAACTTTTAAATGAAACAAATGTTCAGTTTTTTTCAAAAATGAAGCAATTACATCCAAATTTAAACGAATCAGAAATTGTTATCTGTTATTATATTTATGTAGGTTTTAAAAATAAAGAAATTGCAGGCTTTTTAAATACATCAACAAGAGCTATAGAAAGTAAACGCTATAGAATTAGTAAAAAAATAGATTTAAAAAATAAACAAATAGTTCTTTTAGATTATTTAAATAAAACTTTTAAAACATCTCAAAATCAACCAATTTAAACTGTTTTTTTCAACTGCGTAGTTAGTGAGTAGTCAAAAATTTTACTAACATTTATTAAGTAAAGATATTTGGCATGCTAATATAAATTTACTTTGCATGAAAAAAATCTACAATCTTACTTTTTTACTTTTTACAGTATTGATGTTTTCTCAATCAAAAGCAACAAAGGACGTTAATTGGACTAAAATGAATAATAACCAAGACGCTACCTTTTATCAAATTCAAGAAGATTTTTATAACTACTGGAGTGGTAAAACACCAGAAAGAGGAAAAGGTTATAAACCTTTTAAACGTTGGGAAGATTATATGGCTCCAAGGGTATACCCTACAGGAGATATAACATTACCAACAACAACTTATGATAATTACATGACATGGTTATTAAGAAGATCTAACAATTCAGAAAGATCTTTTTCATCAACATCATCATTAGTTACCAGCAATTGGACTCAGTTAGGACCAATAGGTCCAGCAGATGGACCATTACCATACACAGGTACAGGAGCAGGACGTGTTAATTTTTTACGTTTTGACCCAAATAATTCTAATATAATGTATGTCGGAGCACCAGATGGTGGTTTATGGAAGTCTACAGATGGAGGATCCTCTTGGACAACTAATACAGACTTTTTAACAATTATAGGTTGTTCAGATTTAGCGATAGATCCAACAAATTCTCAAATAATGTATTTAGCAACAGGAGATCTTGAGGGTAATAGGAATAGTATAGGAATTTTAAAATCTACAGATGGAGGTAATACTTGGAATACTACAAGTCTAGTTATTGATGCTGCAAACGGATGGAAGCTATCTAAATTATTAATAGACCCAAACAATCCATCAAGAATGATAGTAGCTAGTAATGTAGGAGCATGGATTACAACAGATGGTTGGAATACTAATACATTTACAGATATTGATGGAAGTTTTCCAGATTTAAAGGATATGGAGTTTAAACCAGGTTTGCTAAACGCAAATACTATTTACGCAGCAGGAACAAAATTTTTTAAATCTACAAATTTTGGAAATACTTGGACAGAAATAACTAATGGTTTACCTACCTCTAATATTTCTCGTATAGCATTAGCAGTAACACCCGGAGATGATAGCTATGTTTATGCACTTATAGGAGAATCTACTAACCAATCTTATATGGGTACTTACCAATCTACAGACAGTGGTAATTCATTTACTACTATGTCTACATCACCAAACTTATTAGGATATGAAGCAGATGGATCTGACTCTGGCGGTCAAGCTTTTTTTGATTTATCAATAGTCGCTTCTCCTACACAACCTAATAACATCACAATAGGTGGTGTAAACCACTGGAGATCATTTGATGGTGGTACTACTTGGGAAAATGTATCTGTATGGGATTCAGGAGAAATTCATGCAGATGTGCACGAAATAACCTATCACCCTAGTAGTTCTTCTACAATGTATTCTTGTAATGATGGTGGAATATTTAAATCTACAGATAATGGTAATCAATGGACAGATATTAGTGGTAACTTGGCTATTGGTCAAGTAGTAAAACTAGGGTTGTCTAGTAATTTTGAAACTCAAATAGTAGCCGGAGAACAAGATAACGGAACTATTCTTAACACATCCGTTATCAATGACTGGTATGGCATAAATGGAGGAGATGGAGGTGAATGTTTTATTGATTATACAAATGATAATTTAATATATGTTCAATATGTAGAAGGTAAATATAGTCGGATTGATTATAGTACTATCCCAGAAACTAAAGATGATATTCAAACAGGATTACCTAATGGAATTGATTTTTATAGTCCATTTAAAATGGATCCAGTAAATCATCTAAAATTATATTCAGGAGGAACGCCAACATTATATACTTCTACTAATCAAGGAGATAACTGGAGCGCTTTGGGTACACCTTCAGGATCAGGAAGTATTAAAGAGTTTGTCGTAGCACCAAGTAATCCATCAATAATATACACGGTACAATTTGATGCAATTTCTAAATCAACAGATTCTGGTCATACTTTTACAGATGTTTCTGGATCTTTACCAACTTCTGTTGCTTTATCTAACATTACAGTGTCTAATACAGATCCTAATAAAGTATGGGTGACTTACTCTGGTTATGAAGATGGAACCAAAGTTTTTAGGTCAATAGATGGCGGACAAACTTGGTCTAATATTTCTGCAGGTTTACCAAATGTACCTATGAATACTTTAGTATACAGAAATAATAGTACAACAGACGAAATTTATGTTGGAGGAGATGTTGGTGTTTATATTACAAATAATGATGCAACGTCTTGGCAACCATATATGACTAATTTACCTCACGCTTCAGTTAGAGACTTAGAAATATTTTATCCAACAAATAAATTAAGAGCAGGAACATACGGTAGAGGCGTTTGGGAAACTGATCTAAATTCAGAAACTTTAGGAATTCAAAATTTTGTCGATGTTAATAAAGATAACTCAGTAAAGATCTTTAGTAATTCTAATGAAGATTTGCAGATAAGTTCTAACGTTAATATTGTTAGTATAGTAATTTTTGATGTATTAGGTAAAAAGGTTTATGAAGAAGAATATATAAATTCAATGATATTTACAGTAAATGCTATTAGAAAAAATCAGAATGTATATTTTGTTAAAACAACACTTTCGGACAAATCAATAGCAATTAACAAAATTGTGTTTTAATTTGTCTTAACCCTTAAGTAAGATTAAATAGCCTTATATCATTTTAAATAATGTTATTTTATAAAGAGACTTTAATTGTGTGTGTGAGTAGGGAAAATACGTTAAAGTCAAAGCCACGCAGATTATGCGTGGCTTATTTTTTTATTATAATGGAATATTACCGTGTTTTCTATTAGGTAATACTTCTTCTTTGTCTTCCAACATGGTAAACGCTTTAATTAATTTACGTCTGGTATCTTTTGGTAAAATCACTTCGTCTATAAATCCGCGTTCTGCAGCTTTATAAGGATTAGCAAATAAATCTGCATATTCTGCTTCTTTTTCTAACAGTTTTTCTTCAGGATTATCGGCTGCTTTAATTTCTTTTCTAAAGATAATTTCACTAGCACCTTTTGCACCCATTACAGCAATTTCGGCACTTGGCCAAGCGTAATTTAAATCGGCACCAATATGCTTAGAATTCATTACATCATAAGCGCCACCATAAGCTTTACGCGTAATAACAGTTACTTTTGGCACAGTTGCTTCACTTAATGCATACAGTAATTTTGCACCATGTACAATAATTGCATTCCATTCTTGATCGGTGCCAGGTAAGAAACCAGGGACATCTACTAATACTAATAACGGAATATTAAAGGCGTCACAAAAACGAGTAAAACGTGCTGCTTTACGCGAACTATCTACATCTAAAACTCCTGCTAAAAATAAAGGTTGATTGGCTACAATACCAACGCTTTTTCCACCAATACGAGCAAAACCAACAATGATATTTTCGGCAAAATCTTTATGAATTTCAAAAAAGGAATCTTCATCAATAATACCGTTAATTACCTCATGCATATCGTAAGGTTTACTAGCATGGTCTGGTATAATACTCATTAATTGCTCGCGAGTTTCTTCACCTAAATCATAAGGAAGATCTTTAGGTTTTTCTAAATTACTTTGTGGTAAGTAACTAAGTAATTGTTTAACATCTTCTAAACATTCAATATCATTTGAAGATGTGGTATGTGCTACACCAGATTTTGTACTGTGTGTACTTGCGCCACCTAATTCTTCACTAGTAACGGTTTCGTTTGTAACCGTTTTTACAACGTTTGGACCTGTTACAAACATGTAACTTGTATCTTCTACCATCATGGTAAAGTCGGTCATTGCAGGAGAGTATACTGCACCTCCAGCACATGGTCCCATAATTGCAGAAATTTGCGGAATAACACCAGAAGCTTTTACATTACGGTGAAAAATATCTGCATAACCACCAAGCGATCTAACACCTTCTTGGATACGTGCACCACCAGAATCGTTAAGACCGATAAATGGTGCACCAACCTTAAGTGCCATATCCATGATTTTACAAATCTTTTCGGCATGTGTTTCTGATAGCGCACCACCAAAAACAGTAAAGTCTTGTGCAAATACATAGACAAGACGTCCATCTATTGTACCGTAACCTGTTACGACACCATCACCATAAAACTTTTGGTTTTGCATGTCAAAGTCTACCGTACGATGTGTGACTAAAGCACCAATTTCTTCAAAAGAACCTTCGTCCATTAAGTATTCGATACGTTCTCTAGCGGTTAGTTTTTTCTTTTCGTGTTGTTTATCTATTCTTACTTGTCCGCCTCCTAATTTGGCAAGTCCAAGTTTTTCGTTTAATTCTTTTATTTTAGATTCCATAATTGAAATTTTATCTTTTTTTGTCATTCTGCGCTACGACGCAGCGTCTATTTTAAATTATTGGATACCACATCTTATTTTGACTGTGCTCAGCACAAGCGTGCAAAATGACATAAAACTCATATTAATTAGTTGGTACTCTTAATTGTTTTTGATCTTCTAAATACTGTTTTACAGCAATTAAAGCGGCTATTTTAGCTTCTTTTTCTGTTTGTTGCTGTAAGGCTTCTGGCGAATAGTATTTTTTTACGAAGTGTGTATCAAAGTTTCCAGAGGTAAACGCTTCATGTTGACAAACAAATGCACCAAAAGGTAAAGTGGTTTCTATCCCTTTTACTTTATATTCTGAAATAGCTTTAAGCATTATTTGTATGGCTTCTTCACGTGTTTTACCATAAGTAATTAATTTGGCTAACATTGGGTCATAATAAATAGGAATGTCCATACCTTCTTCAAAACCGTTATCTACACGAATACCATCACCAATAGGAATTTGATATTGCTCTAAGTGACCAACGCTAGGTAAGAAGTCGTTTAAAGGATCTTCAGCATATACACGAAGCTCTAAAGCGTGACCATTTATTTTTAAATCTTCTTGCTTGATAGGAAGCACTTCACCACGAGCAACTTGTATTTGAAGTTCAACTAAATCTACACCAGCAATAATTTCGCTTACAGGATGTTCTACCTGTAATCTGGTATTCATCTCTAAGAAATAAAAATTATGTTGATCATCTAATAAAAATTCGACTGTTCCAGCACCAACATAATCACAAGCTTTTGCTACTTTAATAGCTGCTTGTCCCATTTTTTCTCTTAATTCTGGAGTAAGTACAGCACTTGGCGCTTCTTCTACAACTTTTTGATGACGACGTTGAATACTACATTCGCGTTCAAAAAGATGAATAACATTACCGTGTGTATCTGCCATTACTTGAATTTCGATGTGTCTTGGTGATGCTACATATTTTTCTATAAAAACAGAGCCATCACCAAATGCATTAACTGCTTCACTAATGGCGCGATTCATTTGAGATTCAAAATCGGCTTCTTTTTCAACTATACGCATACCTTTACCGCCGCCACCAGCAGATGCTTTAATTAGAATAGGAAAACCAATACCTTGCGCTATTTTTTTAGCTTCAGGAATATCTGTAATAGCCTGATCTGTACCAGGTACCATTGGGATATCGTAGGCTTTAACAGCATCTTTTGCTGCTAATTTGCTACCCATTACTTTAATGGCATATGATTTTGGACCAATAAATGTTACGTTGTTAGCTTCGCAAATCTCTGCAAAGTCTGCATTTTCACTTAAAAATCCATAACCAGGATGTATTCCGTCTACGTTAAGTTGTTTTGCAACTTCTATAATTTTTTCGCCTAATAAATAAGATTGGTTAGAAGGAGCTTCACCAATTAAAACTGCTTCATCAGCAAATTTTACATGAGGCGCATTACGATCTGCAGTAGAGTAGACTGCAACTGTTTTAATACCCATTTTTTGGGCAGTTTTCATGACTCTTATTGCGATTTCGCCACGGTTGGCGACTAATATTTTTTTCATTTTATTCAAATTCAATTAATAATTCGCCTTTATCTACAGTAGTACCTTTTCCGCCAGATACAGATTTTATAATACCTTCACGAGGCGATAGGATACTGTTTTCCATTTTCATGGCTTCAAGGATTAAAAGTGGTGTGTCTACTGAAACTTCGTCACCAGGTTTTACCATGACGTCTAAAATAAGACCAGGCATTGGCGCTTTAATTTCGTTTACTTTTTTAGAAGTACCAATTTCAAAACCTAAAGATTTTATTAATTGATCTAAATCGTTTTCGATATTTACCGTGTAATTATTATTGTTGATGTTAACGGTATAGGTTTTTTTATTGAAGTTAGATGCTAAAATTTCAGCTTTATAAGATGTGTTGTTGTCAAGGATATGGTAAGATTGATTGCTAACCTTAACGCTATCTAATGCTGAAATATCTTGGGAAGTTACCTCAAACTCGGAGTTGTTATTAACTTTAACTTTGTAGGATATATTCATTGTTTTATTTGTATTTAATTACTTGTAAAGATACTGATAAATACATTTTTTATCCCAAGTTATAAAGTATTATTTGCTAAAAAGACATAGTTGTTAGTTTTTAAAAAATGATCCTTTTTGATGACGTTTTATAGCTTTTCTAGACAAGAATAGACCTAAGGCTAGAGATATAAATGCTCCAACCCAAATACCAGGTATAAAATTTATAAATAAAAAGAAATCGTAAGCACCATGAAAAACAATAGCTAACAACAAACCACAAAGGTTTAGAAAAAGCTTATTAGGTTTAAATTTTGCCATACCCATAAAATATCCCATTAAAATACCAAATGTAGCGTGAGCAGGTACAGCTGTAAATGCCCTTAATAGTGCAGTGCTAGCACCGTGTTGCAGTACATACATTATGTTTTCGGTTGCTGCAAATCCCATAGAAACCATAACGGCGTAGACTATGCCATCAAAAGGCTCGTTAAATTCTTTATGACGCTGAGCAAATAACAATACAATTAAGTATTTACTTAACTCTTCGGAGAAGCCAACAACAAAAAAGGCTTGTTTAAACTGCTCCCAAACACTTAACTTATCTTCTAAAGGTAAGAAGCTATTGAAAAATATGTAAAATATTGTGGTAATAATTACACTAACAATAGCACCTAGTAAAAATGAAATTACCAGTAATTTAGTTGGTTCTTTTTCGTATTTATCTTTAAAATAAATATATGCCACTATAGTTGCAATTGGTGCTAGTGCCATAATGATAAGTTGGATAACAGTCATTTAATTTATTTTTTTGGTTATAGCTTCTAAAACTTTAATATAATACTCATAATTACTAGATACAAAATGTCCGTTTTTATCGCTATTATCTAATAAGTCTTTAAATTTAGAAATGCTTACCAATTTTAAAGCTTCAACTTCTTCTTTTTGAGGCGTTAATTTCGATAAGTCAACGTTTAATTTTGCTATAAATGTATGATGGAATTCGTTGTCAATTATCCCGTTTGGATAGGTTTGAAAACAAGGAAATACACCAATTTTTTCTAAATAATCTTCTTGTATTTTAAGCCCAATTTCTTCTTTAATTTCTCTAATGGCTCCGCTTTCAATAGTTTCACCTGCATCAATATGTCCGGCAACACTAACGTCCCAAAGTAACGGACAAATAGCTTTACTAGCAGCACGTTGCTGTAGTAAAATTTCTCCTTTAGAAGTATATAACCAAATGTGTACGGTATTATGATACCAACCTTTTGTATGTATTTCGGTTTTTGTAGCAGATTCACCTGTTGGTTTACCTGATTTGGTGACTATGTCTATGTATTCTTCCATTAAAAAAAGATTCCCACTTTCGTGGGAATTTTATTTATTCAAAATAACTAAACGTTTCTCCGTCTTCAATTTTAAGTAACGTTTCGTAAATTAACTTGATTACGTTTTCTACATCATTTTTATGTACCATTTCTACAGTAGTATGCATGTAACGAAGCGGTAAAGAAATTAATGCTGAAGCAACGCCACCATTACTATAAGCAAAAGCATCGGTATCTGTACCAGTAGCTCTACTTAAGGCACTACGTTGGAATGGGATTTTTTTAGCTTCGGCAGTATCTGTAATTAAATCTCGTAATTTTTGTTGTACCGCTGGTGCATAAGCCACAACAGGACCAAGTCCAATTTCTAAATGACCTTCTTTTTTACGATCTATCATTGGTGTTGTTGTATCGTGCGTAACATCTGTAACGATAGCAACATTTGGTTTAATGGTTTCTGTAATCATTTGTGCACCACGAAGTCCAATTTCTTCTTGCACAGAGTTAGTAATGTATAAACCAAATGGTAATTCTTTCTTGTTTTCTTTAAGTAAACGCGCTACTTCTGCAATCATAAATCCGCCCATACGGTTATCTAATGCGCGGCAAACAAATTTATCACCATTTAAAATATGGAACTCGTCTGGATAAGTAATTACACAGCCAACATGCACACCCATTTTTAAGACTTCTTCTTTGTCTTTTGCACCTATATCTATGGTAATGTTGTCTGGTTTTGGCGCTTCTTCTTTAGATTTATCACGTGTATGTATTGCAGGCCAACCAAACACACCTTTTACGATACCGTTTTTGGTGTGGATATTTACAATTTTACTTGGTGCTATTTGATGGTCGCTACCACCGTTTCTAATCACATATATTAATCCGTTGTCAGAAATATAATTAACATACCAAGAAATTTCGTCTGCATGCCCTTCTATAACAACTTTGTATTTAGCGTCTGGATTAATAACACCAACTGCAGTACCGTAAGTATCCGTGATAAATTCATCTACATAAGGTTTTAGATAATCCATCCATAACTTTTGTCCGTCCCATTCGTAACCTGTAGGCGCTGCATTATTTAAATATTTTTCTAAAAAGTCCATCGACTTTTTATTAAGTATCGATTTTTTTGCCATTTTTAATTTAATTTTTGTCTAAAATAACAATATTCACAGTTATTTAATAGTTAGTGAAGTGTTAATTATTAATTTTGTATTAACATCTAAATCTGGAATGGTTTTAGCAGTATTGTTACTATGAAAAAATCACTTTTTTTAAGTCTTTTATTTCCTTTTTGTCTTTTTGCTCAAGAAGAAGAGGAGATAGTTAATGATACTACAGATGTTGAATTTATAATTATTAAAGGCGACTCTATACCGCAAAAATCTATTTATTTAGATGAAATACTTTTATTACCTAGTTTGCATTTTAACAGTAAAGAAGAAAAATATAAGTACTATATTTTAAGACGAAAAACACTTAAAGTTTACCCTTACGCTAAATTGGCTGCAGAACGATTAGAAACCTTAACAGCGCGTTTACAAACACTAGATAAAAAGGGGCAAAAACGTCGTTATGCAAGAAAAGTACAAAAATATATAGAAGAAGAATTTTCTGAAGAGCTAAAAAAACTAACACGTACCGAAGGTCAAATTTTAGTCAAATTAATACACCGACAAACGGGTCAAACTACTTTTGATTTAATAAAAGAATTACGTAGTGGTTGGAGAGCTTTTTGGTTTAATACAACAGCAAGCATGTTTGATATCTCTTTAAAACGCGAATTTGATCCAATAACAGTTAAAGAAGATTTTTATATAGAAGATATTTTAATAAGAGCTAAACAACAAGGTTTGTTAGAACTACGTGCGCCATCTGTAGAGTTTGATTATTTTGAACTAAGCGATAAATGGGCAGATAAAAAACCAGCATCAATAGAAAATTAATGAGGAAACAAACACCTTTTGAAGAAAAACTTAACGCTTTAACACATGCAATTGGTGCTGTTTTTGGTATTGTAGCATTAGTTTTATTGATCATTTTTGAAACTAAAAAAACAGAGTTTAGTTTATTTAGTGTTGTTGTTTATGGTATTTCAATAATTATATTGTTTACAGCGTCTACAATGTACCATAGTTTTACAGACGAGAAAAAGAAACACTACTTCAGGATAGTTGACCACATTAGTATTTATTTATTAATAGCAGGAACTTATACACCAGTTTTACTTATTACATTAGAGCAGAGTAAAGGTTGGTTGCTATTTTATATTGTATGGGCTATTGCCGGATTTGGTGTGATTTTAAAATTATTTTTCACAGGTAAATTTGAAGCCTTTTCAACCATTTTATATTTAGTTATGGGTTGGCTTATTGTATTTGATTTTTCAACTTTAAATAGTCTGATGCCTGCAAACGGAATAGTATTATTAATGGCTGGCGGATTAGCTTATACCGTTGGTATTGTTTTTTATGCTATAGAAAAAATACCCTACAATCATGTAATATGGCACCTTTTTGTATTGGCTGGTGCTATTTGTCACTTCTTTATGGTATTGTTTTTTGTGGTTTAAAAACAACGATTTACAATATGTAAACCGTTGTTTTCATTATAATGAAACTATTTGTTTTTTATAGAATATTCCCAGAAAGCACCGCTAATATCTGTTAGTTTGATAGTGTAGTTTCCTTTAGGAAG
This sequence comes from Mesoflavibacter sp., assembly GCF_964226795.1. Classification (NCBI taxonomy): domain Bacteria; kingdom Pseudomonadati; phylum Bacteroidota; class Flavobacteriia; order Flavobacteriales; family Flavobacteriaceae; genus Mesoflavibacter; species Mesoflavibacter sp. The sequence continues at coordinate 56,025 of NZ_CAXQQP010000002.1, read as the reverse complement.
TTCAGTAAAAATATCATCTTTAAAAGTCAATTTAGCTTTGGCGCCTAACGGTAGGATAAGGCTATGTTTGCCAGGTTTGACTTTGGCTATGTAGTAATTAGAAATGTTTTTATCATTTAGTTGTGATAAGGCATTTTGGTCTAGTTGATATATTTTTTGGTTTTGATTATCTAATAGTTCTAACTTAATAATCCAAGCGCCATAAACATCAACACCTTCAGTTCTAAATACATCAAAACTAATTGTATTATGGTTAAATAATCCTTCTGCAATTTCAACTTTCGGTTTTATAGATTTATTATGAAGTGTTCCCCATAATCCACCATGAAAGATTTGATTGGTAGCTAATGTTAAACCAAAAATAAATATAGATCCAATTAAAACAACTTTAGAGAAGTTATTATTTTTAATAGGAATGTTACCAGACCCTAGCCAATTAAACCATTTCTTTTTAGTAAAAGATATATTCTTATTTAATAAATAATTGTCTAATGCATATTTACCACCGCCAGTTAGAAATAGAACAAAACCTGTAGCAATACCTAAAATACCTATTTGCCATTCGTCTAAACATGTTGTACCAATCCAACCTGATGCTAAAAGAATACCTAAAGCTAAACTAAAGACACCAATACTCATCAATCTTGTAAATAGACCAAACATGATAAATAATCCAACAATACCTTCAATTATGGTAAATACAACCATATTTATCCATAGTGCATCTGGATTTTCAACTAGATATTTAATAATAGGTTTTATGCCCAACGCATGTGGTAAAAAGTGATTAAATTTTACACCAATATATCCAGCTAATTCTGGATCCAGTTTTTCGGCTAATACAGTTCGTCTCCAAAATGCAGAAAAGTAGGTCCAACCTACAACAAGTCGTAATGCTAAAGCCATTAGCCCAGCATCATTTTTTAAATTTATTTTATTCATTTTTATTATCAGTAAGTTATTATTTATGATTCACGATCTAACGTGTTTTGTGTCATAAACAATTACAGATAATCTTTAAAATTTTGGTATAAAATATAAAGAGGAAGCGGAGCAGTAGAAGTAGTTTGCGCTGCTTGCAGTTTTGTGTCTACAGTTATATTTTCAACTAATGCGAAGTTATAGTTTAATACATCAGGAAATATTGCTATCTGTTTCGAATTACTTTTAGATGTTGAAAGTTTTATAACGTTAACCACTAAGTTGTCACAACTGTAACTGCTAAAAGTAGATTTGTTTTTGTTAGAAACTTCAGTTTGTGGTAAACCAAGTTCTGCTTGAAAAAAATTACGAACCTTACACGGCGATACTAATAATAAAAAAGCAAGGCTAACTACAGATAACCATGATATTATTTTATTAGTTGCGCTTATTTTCATATCGTAAAAGTACTAATAAGGTTTTGTGCCGCTTATTAAACTTTTCTTAATATTAGGTTTTTGATTAAAATTAACCTTCAATAATATCCTTATACTCTAAAAAGAAGGCTTCAAAACGACTCATAATGTCATTAAAAAACACCATAACTTCCTGCCATGTGTTTTTGTTATGGATAGATACTTTATGCCCTAAAGGGACATAGACACGAGAGATTTCTTTTCCGTTTTCTAAAAAAAACTCTTCTTCATATATGGCTTCAGGTAAAAACTCATCTTTTAAAATAGATTGAAGCGCTACCAGTTTTTCCCAATATTTAATACGATGTTCTAAGCTATCTTCAAGATCTAATGCCACTAAAGCTTTTTTGTTATCAAAATGAAATTTAAAGCTAACACCTTTAAGTTTGGTGTTGTATAAAATCCATTTTCTTGGAAAAGACTTCCCAAAACTTGTCCAAAATTCTTGTTTTAATTGCCTTGATTCTTCTTTAGAAAACATAGTTATAATTAATTTTTAGACAAAATAAGCAATAATAATTGCTAAAACAATGGTACTTAATTTAACGATATTAAATTTATGTCCTTCATTACTTTCAAATAAAATTGTGGTACTAATGTGTAAAAAGATACCAATAACTAACGCTGAAATTTCATAAAAATAAGTGGTGAAAAACTCAAAATTTTCTGATAAAAATGTACCTAATGGCGTCATAATAGCAAACAAACCTAAAAACAAAAAGATTTTTGGTTTACTTATTTTAGAGCTAATAAAAAACGAACTTAAAATGATAGCAACGGGTAATTTATGAATAATAACACCGTATAATAATTGCTCGTGCGCATGGATAGGAATACCTTCTAAAAAACTATGCAAACTCAAGCTAATAAATAACAACCAAGGAAAATTTACTCTATCTTTATGTATGTGTACATGTCCGTGTTCTGCACCTTTAGAGAAAATTTCTAAAACAATTTGTAGCAAAATACCAGCCATAATAAATAAACCAATAGGCTTATTATGGTTATGATGGTATACTTCTGGTAAAAAGTTAAAAACGGTAATAGATAATAAAAAAGCACCACTAAAAGCTAATAATAACTTGAGGTTAGTCGATTTTTTAGGTTTAAAAATTAATACAATTAAAAACCCTAAAACAACACTTAATATGGGTAAAATAATATTTAACATAAAGAAGACTTAGCTGTCGTGTTTAGATTATTTAAAAATCATGATTAATCTTTCAGAGTTTTTAGCATCAAATTTATTTAGCTTATAATCTCCAAATACGTCTAATAAATATACACCAGCTTTTTCAAATAATTTTTCAAAATCATTAAGAGTAAAGGCTTTTACACGTTCTTGAAAGTGGTAATCTTCATCTTCAAAAGTAAAAGAAATATCTTTAACAATGTAACCGTTTTCAACACGACGTTCTTGTAAAAAATCAATGCCATCAACAGTTTTAGTATTTTTTTTAACCAAATTGTCAATAACGTAGTTGCTATTCATAAAATCAATAACACCAAAACCAGATTCGTTTAAATTAGCTTTAATAGCTTTTATGGTCGATAGGTTGTCAATTTCATTTTCAAAATAACCAAAACTTGTAAATAGATTAAACACAGCATCAAAAGTTTCGCCGTAAGGCTTACACATATTATGTACATCAAAATGTAAAGTTTCATTTTCAAACTGTTTGGCAAATGCAATACTATTTTCAGATAAATCTGCACCAATAACATTGTAGCCAAGCGTATTTAAAAAGATACTATGTCTGCCTTTACCACAAGCTAAATCTAACACCTTTGCTTGCTCTGGTAAATTTAGATAGTTGGTTAAATTGGTCATAAAAGTTTCCGCTTCGGCATAATCGCGGTCTTTATAAAGTATATGATAAAATGGAGTGTCAAACCAAGAGGCATACCATTTTTTAGTACTATTTGTCATAAAATTAATTTAGGGGTTTAAACTTTCGCTTAAGCTACAGTTTATCAGGCTTTCGCAACTCGCTCTTTTCAAGGAGCTCAAACAAATTGCTCAATCCTTAACCCATTTATCAACAAAGGTTATGTTTCCGGCAAAAATACTCTATTTTTGCAAAGTATTAGACGTTTATAATGGAAGAAAATTTCAACATGGTAGCCAAAACCTTATTTGGTTTTGAAGATTTATTGGTAAAAGAATTAAAACAACTTGGCGCACAAGATGTTAAAGCAGGTGTACGTAACGTATCTTTTGTTGGTGATAAAGGCTTTATGTATAAAGCCAACTTGGGTTTACGTACAGCTATAAAAATCTTAAAACCAATAAAAACGTTTAGAGTATCTAATGAAGACGATTTATACAAACAAGTGTATAATATTAAGTGGGAAAAATACTTAAAAGCTACAGGTAGTTTAGCAATAGATGCTACAGTACATTCTAAACATTTTACACACTCAAAATTTATTGCTTTAAAAACAAAAGATGCTATTGTAGACCGTTTTAGAGATAATGGCGGTGTTAGACCAAATGTAGATTTACGTTTTCCTGATTTAAAAATTAATGTGCACATAGATCGATCTGTTTGCACAATTTCTTTAGATAGTTCTGGTGAGTCTTTACACAGACGTGGTTATAAATTAGCAACTAATATTGCGCCTATAAATGAAGTTTTAGCAGCAGGTTTAATTATGTTATCTGGTTGGGATGGACAAAGTGATTTTATGGATCCAATGTGTGGTAGTGGTACTATGTTAGCCGAAGCAGCTATGATAGCTTGTAATATTCCACCAAATTTAATGCGAAAAGAATTTGCTTTTGAACGTTGGGAAGATTGGGATGTAGAGTTATTTGAAAAAATAGAAGAGTCTTTATTAAAAAAGACTAGAGATTTTCATTATAAAATTATTGGTTACGATAAGTCACCAAGTGCAGTGCATAAAGCCAAAGAAAATATTAAAAATGCACATTTAGATGAGTTTATATCTATAAAACACGAAGACTTTTTTAAAACACAACGACCAGGAGAAGCACAAAAATTGCATATGGTTTTTAATCCTCCTTATGGAGAGCGTTTGGATATACAAATGGAGCAGTTTTACAAGCAAATAGGAGATACCTTAAAACAAAATTATCCAAATACAGATGCTTGGTTTATTACTTCTAATTTAGAGGCTTTAAAATATGTAGGTTTACGACCTTCTAGAAAAATTAAATTATTTAACGCAAAACTAGAGTCTAGATTAGTTAAATATGAAATTTATGCAGGAAGCAAAAAAGCTAAGTTTAATTAGTAGTATCTTCTTCGGTATTTTCAGGTAATTCTTTAGTCTTCTTTTTCTTTGTGTTAGCCTTTTTAAATAAAGGAATCATGTAAGAAATAGTATACCCATAACCAACACCAATACTATTAGAATCATAAGTCTTATAAAAACCTGGTACATATAAATTTTGCATGTTTTCAGGTTCATCTTGACTTATCATACTTTTTAATTGTCCGTTAATACCAATGTATAAATTGTTTAATACTTCGGCTTTAATACCTAATTGAAGTTCTACCCAAATAGCAGATAAACCACTAAATTTTACGCTTTCGTTGGATGAGTTTTGTTCTCCCCAATATTGATTTGTGTTATACACTGTGTAATTATTTCTGGTTTGGCTAAATGTGCTAGCTCCAACTCTAAAACCAGCATAAATCATATTATTCATTCCGTACCAGTTATCGTACATATTATAATCTGCACCAGCTTTAAAATAACTACCGGAAGCAGTTACACTTAGATAATCGTTAGTAGTTGTTTTTTCTTCATTACCTATTTCTCCTGCTAGATACCAGCTTTTTGTTAATCGGTAATCCCCAACAATTTCAAATCCTTTATACTCATCATCTACAGCAGATCTAATTAACTTTCCTGCATCCAGACCAATACGCAAACCGTATTCTAGCTTGTTTGTATTTTCTGTTGGTATTTGTATTGTGTCTTGAGCGTTAGAAGACCAAACGCTACAAACAAGACTAATGAGAAAAAGTGTAGTGTGTAATTGTTTCATCTTCAATTATTAAATTATCGTTTTGTGGTATTGTTTGAAAAATCCATTGACTATCAGTACCTTGATCTATAGTTACATTTGTATTAACAAAAATTGTTTTGTAGCCACAAGCTCTAGATACATAAACATCACTTCTTGAATAGTCAATTGTGACTAGATCTTGGTTTCCTGTAAAGAAATCGTCAGATAAATCATCAGGTGTACCATTGTTATCTATTTCAAAATCACTAATTAATATAAAGTAAGTTTGATCGTTAGTTGTTCTTAAGGGTAAAAATACTTGGTTAGTATCTTCTCCTGTGGCGCTTCTTAGATTTGATCCTTCTGGAACAATTGTATCTAAAGGAAACACGCTTGGATCTTCAATACCTAAAACAACTAAATTAAATACATTTTTAGAATTTTCTAAAATGCTATTGTCTACAAAGTCAACAATCATATTTGGTGTTGTAGGAGAACTTTCTGGACATAAATCGTCACGTTCGCAAGTGGTTAAAAGCGGTAACACCAAAAATAGCGTTAATAATTTTTTCATAATTTATTTTTCAAAAAGTACAACCGTTTCTATGTGTGATGTATGCGGAAACTGGTCGACTAGACTTATCTTTTTTAGTTTAAAACCTGCATTGATCAAGGTTTCTGTATCTCTTGCTTGTGTTGCAGGATTACAAGATACATAAACCATGCGTTTTGCATTTAAATTTATGATTTTATTTAAGGTTTTTGGTGCAATGCCAGAACGAGCAGGATCTAATATTATTGTCTGTATTTTGTTTTGGTATTGTGGATATTTGCTTAAAAATTTACCAACATCTTCAGCATAAAACTCAAGACCTTCAATATTATTTCTTTTAGCATTTAGTTTAGCATCTTCTATTGCCGAAGCTACAATATCTACACCAATTATTTTAGTATTATTACTTTTTGAAGCAATAATTTGACCAATAGTACCAGTACCACAAAATAGATCTAAAACTACAGAGTTATCTACAGCGTCTTTATCTTCTAAAGCATAATCGACTACTTTTTGATATAATTTTTCGGCAGATTTTGGATTGGTTTGAAAGAAGCTTTTCATGCTAATTTCAAAGTTTAAGCCAAGTAATTCTTCAACTATTTTGTCTTCGCCATGGATAAGTGCAATACTACCTGATGTTGCTATTGTACGATCGCCTTGTTCATCATTTATAGTATGTAAAAGTCCGGCAACTCTATCATTAAATAGTGATACTAAAAAATTAGCAAATGCATCTAAATCAAATTGATCTAATCCATCAGAAGTGGTAACCAAATTAAATAATAGTTGATTAGTTTTATAAGATTTTCTAACCACTAAGTATCTGAAAAAACCTTCACGCTTTGGAGCATGCCAAGGAGCTAAATGTGTAGCTTCGCAATAATCTTTAATTTTTATTAAGTTGTCTTCTAATTCTTTATCAAAAAGACCGCTATCTTTATCAAGATTATCACCTATCCACCATGTACCACGACGTTTAAAACCAAGAGTAAACTCGTCTACGTCTGTGTTTTTATTATGATCGTATCCAATTGCAGAAAAGCTATATTCCATTTTATTACGATAATGAAATAGGTTAGGAGACGCCACAAACTCATCAAAATAGTCTTCAATTTCAGGTACTTTTCCAATTTTTTTAAACAAATCCATTGTACTGGTGTACTTGTATTGGTGTTGTTTTTCGATTGGTAAATTAATGTATGGCGCACCAGAAATTTCGTGATAGTTTAATTGAACTTCATCTGGAGATTTTTGCAGCACATCAATCAACTTACATTCGGCATATTTCTTTTTAGATTTTACCACACGCGCTTTAACCTTTTGACCAGGTAAAGTGTTAGGTACAAAAAGTACAAAGTTTCCTAATTCGTTATTTATACGGGCAATTCCTTTGCCTCCAAACGCGTAGTCTACGATATCTAAATCGATAAGCTGACCACGTTTTACAAATTTATTTCGATCTCTTCTAGACATGCTGCAAAAGTAAGCAAAGCAATTTCGATTTTGGAAATTAGAATTATGATTTTTTAACTTTTTTAGATTGAACACCAGAATATCGTTAAATCCAACTAAAAATGTTTTTAAAGGCTAGTAATATTTATTATTTTGCAACTTCTAGGGATGATTTCTTTCCCACGCTGAATTTTCGAGACTTTTCGAAAGGATAAAGGTAGATAAGGAATGGTTATTTTTTTCACTTTAAAAATTTATAAAAATGGCTGTTTTAGACCAATTAACGTCGCAAGAAGCGATGGATTTAGAAAACAAGTATGGAGCGCATAATTATCATCCATTACCAGTAGTATTAAGTAAAGGCGAAGGTGTTTACGTTTGGGATGTAGAAGGTAAGAAATATTACGATTTTTTATCGGCTTACTCTGCTGTAAACCAAGGACATTGTCACCCAAAAATTGTAGGAGCAATGACCGAGCAAGCAAAAAACTTAACCTTAACCTCAAGAGCATTTTATAATGACATGTTAGGTCGTTATGAAAAATATGCGACTGAGTATTTTGGTTTTGATAAGCTATTACCAATGAATACAGGAGCTGAAGCTGTAGAAACTGCTTTAAAAATCTGTAGAAAATGGGCTTACGAAGTTAAAAACATCGATGAAAATGAAGCTGAAATAATTGTTTGTAAAAACAACTTTCATGGACGTACAACAACGATCATTTCATTTTCAAACGATCCTGTAGCACGTAAAAATTTTGGTCCATATACCAATGGATTTATTAAAATTGATTACGATAATTTAGAGCAATTAGAAGATGCTTTAAAAAATAACAAAAACGTAGCAGGGTTTTTAGTAGAACCAATACAAGGAGAAGCTGGTGTGTATGTACCAAGCGAAGATTACCTGTCAAAAGCAAAAGCACTTTGCGAAAAATACAATGTATTATTTATTGCAGACGAAGTACAAACAGGTATTGCTCGTACAGGAAGATTATTAGCAACTTGTGGTAACTGTACCTGTGAGGATAAAAATTGTTCTGGCACACCAGAAGTAAAACCAGATGTTTTAATCTTAGGTAAAGCGTTAAGTGGTGGCGCTTATCCAGTAAGTGCTGTTTTAGCAAATGATAATGTGATGAACGTGATTAGACCTGGTAACCACGGAAGTACTTTTGGAGGTAATCCAGTTGCAGCAGCTGTAGCTATAGCAGCTTTAGAAGTTGTAAAAGAAGAAGACTTAGCACAGAAAGCTTTTGATTTAGGTGAATTATTTAGAGCAGAAATCAATAAATATATAGAAACTAGCAACATTGTTAATTTAGTAAGAGGAAAAGGTTTACTAAACGCAATAGTTATTAATGATGATGAAGACAGTGATACCGCTTGGAATATTTGTTTAGCATTACGTGATAATGGCTTACTAGCAAAACCAACACATGGAAACATAATTAGGTTTGCACCGCCATTAGTAATGACTAAAGAACAATTATTAGATTGTGTATCTATCATTACAAAAACTTTAGAAGCTTTTGAAAAATAAAAGCTTTATTTCCATAAAAAAGGCGACCAATTTGGTCGCCTTTTTATTTTATAAGAATATGTAATTATTGAGCAGCTTGTTGTGCTTCATACTGCTCCATTGTTTGTCTAAATTGTTCTTGTATCTCGTCCCATCCAACAGTATAAATTCTGTAAATTGTAACTAATAAATAAATAACGTTAATAATAGTTATTATTAAAGCTACCGTTTTAGCTGTTTTCATTTGGTTATATTCTTTAGGACCTGCTTCGTAATTTTCAGGGTTTAACTGTGCATTTTTTAAAGAGTTATTAGCTACTAAAAATCCTGAACCAGATAGGATAAAACCTAATCCGCCAAAACAGCAGCATAATAAACCGACAATTGAAAGTACATAAACTAAGGTTGGGTTGAGTCTTTTTTTCATTTTAAGTGTGGTTAATTAAATTATATATAAAGTTAGTTAAAATTAAAATAATACTAATAATAGCTAATATAGAAATGATTTTTGTTGAATATTTAAATTTATAGAAAACAGATACTAATATAACTATACCAAGAAGAGATAGCGTGTAGATTGCAGGATACATCAAAAATCCATCCACCAATTTACCTTGAGATACTAAAGTGACAGATCTTTGTATACCACAACCAGGACATTCAAATCCCAAGACTTGCTTATTCATACAAGGCAGCATGTAGTTATTTAAATCTTCCATTTTACTATTTAAAATTTAAATTTAGTAAAATAAAAAAGGCTTTTACAATTTGTAAAAGCCTTTTTAAATAAAAATTTTATGTCTATCTACTTTTTATTAGCTACAATAACCTTTTTAGTTGTTGTATTACTGTTAGAAAGTGTAGTTTGTACTAAATATACTCCGTCACTTAAGTTTTTAGTAGAGTAGCTTAAACGTTCGTTGTTGTTTTTTACAATTTTGTTAAAGATAATTTTACCAGAAACATCGTATAGTTTAATGTTTTCTATATCAAGTTTTTTAGGGTTTAAAACGACTAATTCAGATGTATTGTTGTTTTGAATCACGTTAAAGTTGTTCTCTGCAAACTCATCTGTAGATAACGTATTAGCTTCTACAAAAACAACTTCAAATCTATCAGTATAATTACCAGCAGGTAAGTTAATTTCAAAGTTTTGAGACTGTAAGTTTACATAAGTATCATTTACTTTATCATGTATGTAAATAGGTTGATTGTTATCAAAATTTTGAACATCAAATAATCTAAATCTAATTAATTGTTGATTATTAAGATTTAAAACTACAGGAATAGCTAAATTTAAATCATAAGCATTAGCTTGAGTTACTAATTTTTTACTGTTTTGAGTCCAATACGCATCAGAGTTTAACGTACTGTACATATTACTTTCTAAACCATAATCCTCGTTTGGTGTTGCAGTATGATGAAAGTTTTGTAATAATTGGCGTGTATAGGTTTCGTTAAAATCTATATTTAATCTAAAACGTTTGTAATCTGAAGGTAAAACATCAGATCCGTTAGTTGTAGATTGACCATTTTGATTAGTAGCAGACTCATTCTGTTGTGCTGTTCTAAAAAATTCACTGTCAGCACCAGATTCTCTGTAATAAGTACGATGGCTATCAGAAATTAATAAATTACCATTAGCGCTACCTTTAACCATAAACCCTTGTCCAATAGGTATATATCTATATACTTCTTTACCTGATGTAGAAGGTGATCCAATAGTATTTACGGTACCATCTCCATTGTAAGTTTTAAATGTGGCAGGTGTAAATGACCTAACATCTCCAGCAACATTTATAGTAAACGATGCATAACCACCTGAATAAGATGTCAAATTATGAGATGCAATAGATTGGTCTTGCTCCCAAAAGTATAAAGAGGCAGAATCTAAAAAACCAGTATTGGCAGGATCATGTATAAACGCTACTGCATCTAAAGCAGAAGGGTAAGGGTTACCAATTAAAGTTTCTTGACCAGTAAGAACAGCAACACTTATTTCACCTTCGTTAGGTTTTCCTCTAAAGTCATATTGTTGGTTACCTGCATCTGTTCCTTTCATAGTAAAACCATAACCAGCATCTACTGTACCAGATTCTCCAACAAAAATCCAATCAGCATAATCAGTACCTGGATTATATTTCCAAATCCAATAATCTTCTATATTTAAAGGAGAACTTGTTCCGTTATATCCTGTTGTACTGTAACCAGCAAGATTACTGTTAGTTAGATCCGCAACGTCGTAAATGTTTTTGTTAGGTGTGAACGCTCTGTTACCAGTACTGTTTGCATCAACGTTTCCTACAGGAGAAGCCCAATAATTGTAGGCATATTGATTTACAGTACCTTCTTGATAGACACTAAGTTTACCAACACCGGAGTTACCAGTGTTACCAGACCCTTGTAATAATTGTGCTTCGTTTCTTAAATAGAACGTTGAGTTTGCTTCTGTAAGATTAACATCATCTTCTACATAAACTTCGATATCTGAAGCAAAAATGAAAGCATCATTTCTAACCGTTAATTGTGCTAAAGACAATTGACAGAATGTAAATGATAAAAAAGTTAAATAAAATAATTTCATAGTAATTTAAATTTGGCACACACAAAATTACTAAAAACAACTCTGGTTGAGCATTTTAGTCGGTCAATTAAAGCTATTTTTAGACGAAATACGAGTTTTTTAGGTTTAATGCATAAAATGACTATTTGATAAACATCTTTTAATACTAGTTTCTTTATTTAAATCTTTTATTTTTGTTTTAAGTTATATTAAAATGAATAAAAATTACCTTTTTATAATTATCGGAGGCGCTATTTCTTTCTATGCAAATGCTACGGAAAAACAAAACGTATTTTTATTAGTGATAGGTATTGTAATTTTAATGTTTGGTATCTATAAGCTACAAGCAACAATACCAAGTAGAAAGAAAAATGAAACTTATATAAAATCTGAAAAAATAGACGAAGAAGAATAGTAATGCTAAAAATTGGCGATAAAGTAGATGTTTTAGATGATGTACTTTCTGGTACTATAGTTGCTATTAATGGCAACATGGTTACTATTGAAACTAATGAAGGTTTTGATCTTGATTTTAAAGCTAATGAATTAGTTAAAATAGGTTCAAAATCTATAAATCAAGATGCTTTTAAATTAGCTAGTGTTAATGAGATTTTAAAAGAAAAAACTGAAAAGAAACGACACAACAACACACAAAAAATAAAGCCTAAGCAACGTTATCAACCAAAACTTGAAGTTGACTTGCACTTACACAAATTAATTGATAACGAACGAGGAATGAGTAGCTATGATAAGTTAAACCTTCAACTAGATACTGCAAGGCGACAATTAGAATTTGCTATAAAAAAACGAATTCAAAAAGTCGTGTTTATTCACGGAGTTGGTGAAGGCGTTTTAAAAATGGAGTTAGAAACTCTTTTTAGTCGTTATGATAATATTAAATACTACGATGCTGACTACAAGAAATATGGTCTAGGTGCAACAGAAGTTTATATTTATCAAAACAGCTAATTACAATTCTGGTTGTAATGTTCTACTAGTACTTAAATCTACATCTGTAGCTTGGGTTAAAGTCCCAAAATCATAGGTTTGATATTGAAAAGAGCCAAAGTCAATATTGTAGGCTGTCATAGTAATAGTAAACGTATCGTAAACCGTATGTTGTCTGTATGATGTTGCTAGTAAAGTATCAGAGACTTCGTCATTTAAATAATCAGGACCAGCGTTTGGATCTGTTATATCGTTTGTTGGGTTATTGTCTTGCGTCGTAGCGTTTTCTTCATTAATGGTTAACACACCATCATCATCATCATCATTATCTCTGTAATTAGGTATACCGTCTCCGTCTGTGTCTAACGCATTTGCATCTAGGTCTGCTAAGGTCATACCGTCTTCAAAAGTAACACCTTCACTAACAGTTAAAACATTATCTCCATCATCGTCAACATCCATATAGTTTGGTATACCATCACCATCTGTATCGTCGTCATTTAAATCTCCATTTCCATTTAAATCTTCTAAATACGCAGGGATACCATCGTTATCATCTTCGGCTAATGCAACAAAAAATGTAAAATCGCCACTAGAAGAGTAATCTTCGGTTATTTGTATGTTATCAGGTGGTACATCGTTACAAAAAATTCCATCTGTAGAAGATGCGTAACTTCTATATCTAAACGTACGGTTTCCTCCAACATCAGCTTGAGTATATTCTGTATTAGCTAATTGTAGTCTGTTTGGATTGTCAGGATGTTCAACAACTTCAATTAAGTCGTTCATAACAAAATCGCTACTAGTAATTTGTAGTGATAGGCTTTGGCTAGTATTAGTTTTAAAAATAACTAAATCACCACAAGCTTCAAAAGTTTCATCAAACTCTAATTCGCTAGTAATTATATCTCCATCATCACAGTTAAATAAAGATAAACAAAGTATAGATAAAGCAACTATTTTGCGCATAATTTCAATTTTAAAAAACAAAAATAACAGAATTACCAAACTAATAACGTAACCATTAACAATTAATTTTATTTAAAGTATTTTTGCACATAATTAAAGTGAATTTTAGATGAAATCTGTTTACCTAGATAATGCCGCTACGACTGCAATTTTACCAGAAGTTGTCAATATAATGACAGAAGTTTTAACAAACACCTTTGGTAACCCATCTTCTACACATAATTATGGTCGCAATGCTAAAGCAATTGTAGAACAAGCAAGAAAAACAATAGCAAAGCAATTAAATGTGTCTTCTTCTGAAATTATTTTTACTTCTGGTGGTACCGAAGCTGATAATTTAATACTTCAAAGTGCGGTTAAAGATTTAGGTGTAAAAACTATAATTACTACAAAAATCGAACATCATGCTGTTTTAAATACAATTATTTATTTAAGTGAACATTATGATGTAGAAATAATCTATTTAGATCTAGATGAAAGCGGGCAAATTAATTACAATCAGTTAGTTGAGTTTTTAAATAGCAAAGACAATGTTTTAGTTAGTCTAATGCATGTTAATAACGAAATTGGTAATATTTTAGATATTAAAAAGGTTGCTAATTTATGTCAAGAAAATAAAGCATTATTCCATAGTGATACGGTACAATCTATAGGACATTACAATTTAGATTTACAAGACATAAAAGTAGATTTTGCGGCAGTAAGTGCGCATAAATTTCATGGACCAAAAGGTGTTGGTTTTGCTTTTATTAGAAAAAACTCAGGATTACATCCGATTATTTTTGGAGGCGAACAGGAGCGAGGACATCGTGCTGGTACAGAAGCCTTGCATAATATAGCAGGATTAGAAACAGCTTTTAAAATAGCTTATCAAAATCTTGAAGTAGATAAAGCATACATAACAAATCTTAAAAGCTATTGTTTAAAACAATTAAAAAAAGAAATTCCTTCGGTAAAGTTTAATGGGCTTAGCGATACTATAGAAAATAGCGCTTACACAATAATAAACATGCGCTTACCAGAAATTTCGAAAAATGCAACAATGATACAGTTTCATTTAGATTTAAAAGGAATAGCTTGTTCGCGTGGTAGCGCCTGTCAAAGCGGAAGCACAAAAAATAGTCACGTTTTAGAAGAAATATTAGCTAAAGAAGCGTTAAAAAAAGCATCATTACGTGTCTCTTTTAGTAAATTTAACACCAAAGAAGATGTTGATTATCTGGTTAATGTCTTAAAAGAATTATTTTAATATATTTAAAAAGGATTGCTTCATTATTCTACATTTATACATGGATCCTCTAAGGAATGGGTCACTTTTGTTCACGGAGCAGGAGGAAGCAGCTCTATTTGGTTTAAGCAAATACGGTCTTTTAGCAAAGAGTTTAATGTGTTAATCTTAGATTTAAGAGGTCATGGAAATAGTAAACCGAAGTTAAAAGATACGTTTAACTCTAAGTATACGTTTGATAACATTACAAATGATATTGTAGAAGTTTTAAACCATGCACAAATTAACACATCTCATTTTGTGGGTATTTCTTTAGGTACCATTTTAATAAGAAATTTAGCCGAAAAGCATCCTCATAGAGTAAAAAGCATGATTATGGGTGGCGCTATAATGAAATTAAATACGAGATCTCAGTTTTTAATTCGTCTAGGTAATTTTTTTAAAAGTGTTGTGCCTTACCTATATCTATACAAGTTTTTTGCATTTATTATTATGCCAAGAAAAAACCATAAATCTTCAAGGCTATTGTTTGTTAATGAAGCTAAAAAGTTATGCCAAAAAGAATTTATTAGATGGTTTAAGTTAACTTCAGAAATTAATCCATTGTTGCGTTTCTTTAGAGCCAAAGACACAAAAACACCAACACTTTATGTAATGGGTGAAGAAGACCACTTATTTTTACCTTCGATTAGAAACTTAGTATTAAATCAATCTCATTCATCTTTATTTATAGTTGAAAATTGTGGACATGTTGTTAATGTAGAACAACCAGAAGTCTTTAACGCTATTACAATTCAATATATCAAAAATAAAATATAGGCTATAAAATATTTGCTAAGTAAAAAATATTAGGTAGCAGATTGTTCAATGTTTGATAATTAGAAAATTTACAAATTAATAATTAAAGATTTTTCTTACATATACCATTTAATATTCTTGTGGTTTTGTTAAAATATTAATAAAAACCAGTATTTATAGGTGTTTGTAAGGATAATATGACAATTTTTTTTCTTTAAAAAAAGTAGTGTTTTGTAATTTTGTAGCCCCTAAATTTTAATAAATCTACAGCTATGAGAAAAAAATTACTTTTTTTTATTTTTCTATTAACTTCTTTCTTTAATTATGCTCAGGTTGGAATAAATACATCATCTCCAGATCCATCATCTGTGTTAGATATTGTATCTACAACATCAGGAATGTTAGCGCCAAGAATGACTACAGTACAGCGTGACGCTATAGCTAGTCCTGCTAATGGATTATTAGTTTATGATACAGATTTAGGATTATTCTATTTTTATGATAATTCTTCTTGGAAACCTTTGTCTTCCTCACAACGTGATAATTACAAATTAATTAAAAGTGAAGCAGATTTAGCTGCCGAATTAGTTGCTGGTGGTGGCACATCTTATCTTTTAGACTCAAACACATATTACGAAATTAATGGACTTATAACGTTGTCTCATCCAATAGAGCTAAATAACGCCTATGTAGCAGGAGAAGATACTAATAATGATATTTTATTAAGGACTACAGGAAATATATTTGAAGGAGATACAGGTGGATCTGTTAGAAACTTAACTTTACAAGCTACTGCAGGTTCAGTTTTTAATTTATCTGAAATAACAAATACCCAAAATTTAATTTTTAGAGATGCTGTAATAGTTAGTTCTGCTTCTGTTGGTAGTATTTCAGGATTTAATTTAGTCTTTTTTAGTATTGTACAATATGTTGGTAATACTACAGGTATAGTTTTTACAAATATAAATCAATTACTTCTTAATTCTGAAGGTTGGGATAGGAGTAATTCAGGTACTTATCAAACCTTTGTTGGTAATTTTGAAGTTATAGCTAAGCAAGGTGGGTTTAGTGAAGTTGTAGGTGCTACAGCAGCAATAGATGTGCTAGGTATAACATCTTTAACAGGAGGAGGCACATTAAGAACTGTAGACTTTTTTGGAGGCGGTAATTATATAAATGGACCAGGAACTTATACTAATTACAATTTTAATACCGATTGGGATGTTGATTGTGCAGGAATACCAGTAGAAAAAGATGCAGTTGCAGCTGGTAATTTTTATTATAATGATGTAAATCCTTCTCCAACTGGTTTTACACAAACAATTAATAATAACACAGCAGTAGAAATACAAGGTACAGGTCTTTTTTTAACGACTAACTTATTTAGGTTTGCTGCATCAGGAGGTAACAATAGATTGACTTATGAGGGATTAAAAAATCGCCAATTTCAAATAAATGCAAGTTTATCCATTAGAGTGACAGGAACATCAGGTGATTTTTATGCTTTTTATATCGCAAAAAATGGAGGTATATTAACTGAGTCTAGAGCTATTGTATATGTTGATAATAGTAATACAATACAAAATATAGCTTTAAATGAGAATATTGATTTAAGTACTAATGATTATATAGAGTTATTCGTACAAAGATTAACTGGTTCAGGAAATGATAATTTAGTTGTATTTGCTGAAAATTTAAGTATAAACTAAAACCTCATAGTTGTTCTTACATTAAACACTCTTGGTGTTAAATAGTTGGGGATAGCATATTGACGTTTACTGTACACATCTCTAACCCATGTGTTGGTAATAGAGTTTTGCACGTTAAAAACGTTAAATATTTCAAAGCCAAAAGACAATTCTTTAAACGGTTTTTTCCAACCACTATCAAATTGTTTGTCTTTATCAACTAATACAAATTGTAATCCGACATCTGCACGTTTGTAGTCTGGTAAGCGGTTTTGGTATACGTAAGGATCTGCATAACTTGGTGATCCGCCAGGTAAACCTGTATTGTATACTAAATTTAAGTACATTTTCATACTAGGTATGTTTGGTACATAATCTTGAAATAACGCAGCAAACTTTAGTCGTTGATCTGTTGGTCTAGGTATGTAGCCTCTATCATTAATGTTTTCTTCGGTTTTTAAATATCCAAAACTAAACCAACTTTCGGTACCTGGAACAAACTCACCATTTAAACGTAAATCTAATCCATATGCAAAAGCTTCTGCATTATTATTTGCTCTGTATCTTATTCTAACATTTTCTAGTGTGTAAGGATTAACATCTGTTAGTTTTTTGTAATAAGCTTCACTAGTTAATTTAAAAGGTCTATCCCATAATTTAAAGCTATAATCATTCCCAACAACTAAATGAACCGATTTTTGTGCTTTAACATCTGTATTAACAACACCAAATCGATCACGTAATTCTCTGTAAAATGGTGGTTGGTAATATAATCCTCCACTTATTCTAAACAGCATATCTTTATCCCAGTTAGGTTTTATGGCGAATTGCGCACGCGGAGAAATAACAGATTGACTAACAGACTGATTGGTTAATACATCATCTACGGTCCAACTATGACTTCTTACACCAGCATTGTACCAAACATCATGTTCGCCAATTTTACTACGTAAGCTCCATTGTACGTATGCTTGCAAACGATTTATAACTGTACTATTAGTAGCTCTTACATTTTGATAAGCTTCTAAAGGACCTTGGTAAGGCTCATAAGGTTGCTCGTTAAACGCATCAGAACTTGGTGGATTAATAGAAAAGCCTGCAGAATCTATGACTTCCCATTCTATTAAACGGTCTCTAATATCTTCATTTGTATATTTAATTGAAAACTTAAATTCGTTTTCATTTTTAGTGTAAGTTCCTTTTGCTTCTATGGTAGAAATTAACGCATCTAAATCGTTACGACCATGATTAAGTTGGCTTCCAATACCTTCTGCAAATTCGACTTCACCAAAATTATCGTCACCAATATTACTGTTTACTTCACCTAAAGCATATTGTGCTAATATGTCAAAATACTCTTCTTCAGTAGTGTGGTAAGTAGAGGTGACAAGGCTTAAGTCTAAATCGTCATTTACTTTATAATTAGCGCTTAAAGCACCAAATAGTGTTTGGTATTGATCTTTTTCTTGTCCTTCGTACCTTACTACTAATGCTAATGGGTTATCTAATGTACCAAAGTTGGTTTGACGCGTAAGTGGTATGTAGTTGTATTTATTTAATGATGCATTACCTAAAAAACTAAGTTCAAATTTATCAGTAAATCTATAAGTAAAATAACTTTGAAGGTCAGCAAAAGTTGGGTTGAAGTTAGTTTCTGTTTCTTGTGCGTCTACCAATAAACTATTATCGCGGTATCTTATACCAACAATACCTGTAAATTTTGAGTCATTACTTGCAGTTTCAACCGCTAAGCTACCACCTAGAAGACTTAAATTTGCTGCTACACCAAATTCGGTTGGCTTTTTATAAGTAATATCTAAAACTGAAGACAACTTATCGCCATATTTCGCTTGAAATCCACCAGCAGAAAACTCGATATTACTAACTAAATCAGAATTAACAAAACTTAAACCTTCTTGTTGTCCAGATCTAATTAAAAACGGACGATACACTTCAATACCATTAACATAAATAAGGTTTTCGTCATAGTTTCCACCACGTACCGAGTATTGTGTGCTTAACTCGTTGTTACTACTTACGCCAGGTAAGGTTTTTAAAAGATTTTCTACACCAGCTTGTGCACCAGGAATTTTAATTAATGCATCTGGAGCTATTGTAATAATACCTTCTACATCTTTTCGTTTTTTACCATTTAAGACAACTGTAGATATTTGTACAGCATCTTGTTTCATTACAGGATTAAATTCAAAAATCTCACCCTTTTTTAGATTAAATGTAGCTTCTACATTTTTAAATGATACATGAGAAAATACGACGGTAACATCTGTATTAGCAGGGATTTTTAAAGAGAAAAAACCATTACTGTTAGTTTGTGTTCCTAAATCTCCACTTTTAATATTTACAGCATCTATGGGTTGATTAAATTCATCTAAAATCACACCATTTATTGTGGCTGTTTGCGCTAAAGCAACAATTGGTAGTAAGACAAAAAGAAGCTTTAAGGTTAGTTTTAGTTTTTTCAAAGGTCTAAAAATTTATTTTCGATGGAAAGTTGCTTCAAATGTAGTGCTATTTCCAACATTATCTGTTACAATAACTTTTAAATTGTTATTAGTCTCTTTAACGACGTTATCTTTAAAATCGTGTACAAGCATATTGGTTTTATAGTCATACTCCATTAAAATCCATTTTCCATTAACGGTTGCTCTATAGTTAGAAATACCACTTTGCTTATCTTCAATTTTAAGTTTTAAAAATCGATATTTACTCATCCATTTACCATCAGTAAAATTTACAGGTTTTATAGTAGGCGCAACTGTATCTCTTGCTAAACAATATGTTCCTAAGTTTTTAGTCCTAGTGTATAAAACGTTGTCTTTTTGTTTTGTAGAAGAGTAGCTTGAAAAGTTATTCCATCCAACTAATCTGGCAATATAAACTTGTTTTAAATCTTCGGGAGAATAACCTGTAATGTCATAATTTATTGTAAAGTACTTATTAGCAGCTCTGTTTTTATCGTGTACTTTTACAGTATCAGAATGTACTTGAAAGTCCATAAAAAAACTGTCGTAAAATGTTTCTTTAGGAATATTAACGCTAATTTTATCCTTTTCTAAAATCACATTTTCTTCTCTGTTAATATAATATTGAGAGGTGAAGTTTGTTGCAGTTTCTGAAACTGGAGTTGTGTCTCCATTAATATTTAAGTCAATAATTGTGGTGTTACCTTCAAAATCTTCAACTTTAATTTTGTACAAAGACGCTATAGAATCGTAAACCATAACATAACCATCATCTACTAAATTATCATACATACTTAACGGGTTATTAGTATCTAAAAATAGTTTTTGAAGGCGTTCTTTTTTTTCAGAATAATGAGGATAATCGATTAAACGGTTAAGATGCTTCGTTTCATCAAAAGAAAAACGCTTAAAATTAATAGTAAAATTAGGCATACCATTTAAGGCAGTTTCAATTTTGTAAACACCATTTTTATTTGCGGCTAGGTCTTGTCTGTCTATAGTATTTATTGCAAAACCAATTTTACCGTAAGCTTTTATATCTTCAACTTTATAATCGCCATTTTGAAGCGGAATTAGTCGTAGTTTTTGTTTTAAATTTGAATTATTAACATGTGATAGTTCGTTTATAGGGTAGGCGTAAATACTTTTTACTATCGGTTTTTTAGTGTCTTTAACTTTTATACCAAAAAGTAATGGGTTTATTGGGCGTTCTTGATTATCTCTAATTTCATAATGTAAATGTGGTCCGCCAGAGCTACCGGTATTACCAGAAAAAGCAATGATTTCTCCTTTGGTTAAAATGAGTTCGTTGTTTGAAGGAAAAACTTCAACCTCAAAAGATTCTTGTTCGTATTGTTTCTTTTTTATAAAGCTTTCAATTTTATCAGAAAAGCGTTGTAAGTGTGCATACACAGTTGTGTAACCGTTGGGATGAGTAATATAAAGTGCCTTACCATATCCAAAATGAGCAATTTTAACTCTGCTAACATATCCGCTTGCTGCAGCATAGACTTTTAAACCTTCACGCTGTTTTGTTTTAATATCTAATCCAGAATGAAAATGATTGCTTCTAAGTTCTCCAAACGTACCAGCTAAAATAGTTTCGCCATCCAAAGGTGAAGCAAAATAATCTTGCGGGTACATATTTTGAGCATTGATAAAACTTGAAAAAAATAAAAAGAGAAATGTTATAAATCGCATAAAATACATGTTACTGCTAAAATAGAAATAAGGTTTTAATTAGCAAACAAAAATCAATAACTAGACCAACCATTTGATTTTTAAATACTTTTTTTAAAAATAAAATTTTATGAAAAAACAATTGTATAATCCTACGGTTTGATTAACTTTGTAAGATAAGTATAGGTATTAGCAGAATGAGTAAAATTGAAGACATTGTTGATAATCTAGAGCAAAAAATTAGCAAAGTCTTGAAGAGACAGCAAGTTTTAAAAGCAGAAAATGCTAAGCTAAAAGAAGCATTGCAACAATCTCAATCAGTGTTAAAAGCCAAAGACCTAGAATTAGATAATTGGCAAGAAAAATATAATACACTTAAAATGGCTAACACCATACTTGGCAGTGACAATGATAAACGAGAAACTAAGCTCAAGATAAATGCATTAATTAGAGAAATTGACCATTGTATAAGTCAATTATCTAGTTAAAATATTAAGATTAATGGCAGACACACTAAAAATAAAGTTATCTATAGCAAATAGAGTGTATCCATTAACAATTGCACCAAGCCAAGAAGAAGGCTTAAGACTAGCTGCAAAAAAAATTGAAGCTATGATAAAGCAATTTGAGCAAAGCTATTCTGTTAGAGATAAGCAAGATGTATTGGCAATGTGCGCATTACAATTTGCTAGTCAAGTAGAGCAGAGCATATTAGATAAAGAGTACGTGTCAGAACATGTAGAAGAAAAGTTAAAAGCTTTAAACAATATGTTAGACACACATTTAAGTTTATAAAGTAAAACGTTCATAACACATAAAATAATAGGTTACTGCCTACATTGATTATCTTTTTGAGAAACTCAACGTTAATTCTTTAAAAAGGGTGAGTTTAAGCTGTAAAAGCATGCTGCTAATACTACGTATTTGGGCAGATCCTTGATCAGTTTGTTAGCCCTAAACTTGTTTTTAAGGAGTTTTTTTCAAAACAAAATTAATGTAGGCTTTTTTTATATATAATTAATCAACAATGGATAATACAATTTTAATAATTGCTGGTATTGCAATTGGAGCCTTAATAGGTTTTATTATTGCAAAAATGCTAGAACGAAGTAATGCATCAAAGCTAATTAAAAGTGCAAAAAAATCTGCAGCAGCTATTGTAAAAGAAGCAAATGCAGAAGGAGAAAGCATTAAAAAAGATAAAATTTTACAAGCTAAAGAAAAGTTTTTAGAGCTAAAGGCAGAGCATGAAAAAGTAATCATGAGCAGAGACAAGAAAATGTCTGATGCCGAAAAACGTATTAGAGATAAAGAATCTCAAGTATCAAGTGAGTTATCAAAAACTAAAAAACTTAACGCTCAAATCGAAGAAAAATCTAATGATTTTGATCATCGTTTAGAAGTTTTAGAAAAGAAACAATCGGAGCTTGATAGACTACATAAAAGTCAAGTAGAACAATTAGAAGTCATCTCTAGTTTATCTGCAGACGAAGCAAAGCAACAGTTAGTAGAGTCTTTAAAAGGCGAAGCTAAAAGCGATGCTATGGCTTATATCCAAGATAAAATGGAAGAAGCTAAATTAACAGCTCAACAAGAAGCCAAAAAGATCATCATTAATACTATACAACGTATTGGTACAGAAGAAGCAGTAGATAACTGTGTATCTGTATTTAATATAGAAAGTGATGACGTTAAAGGACGTATTATTGGTCGTGAAGGAAGAAATATTAGAGCAATAGAGGCAGCTACTGGAGTAGAAATTATAGTAGATGATACACCAGAAGCAATTATACTTTCTTGTTTTGACTCTGTAAGACGTGAAGTTGCACGTTTATCTTTACATAAACTAGTTACAGACGGACGTATACATCCAGCACGTATTGAAGAAGTTGTTAAAAAGACACAAAAACAAATAGAGCAGGAGATTATAGAAGTTGGAAAGCGTACTGTTATAGACTTAGGTATTCATGGATTACATCCAGAATTAATTAAAATGGTTGGACGTATGAAATATCGTTCTTCTTACGGTCAAAACTTATTACAACACTCACGTGAAGTTGCTAAACTTTGTGGTGTAATGGCTGCAGAGTTAGGATTAAACCCTAAATTAGCTAAAAGAGCAGGTTTATTACATGATATAGGAAAAGTGCCAGATGCAGAAGCAGATATGGAAACACCTCATGCTATATTAGGTATGCAATGGGCAGAAAAATTTGGAGAAAAACCAGATGTATGTAATGCTATTGGTGCTCACCATGACGAAATAGAGATGAAATCTTTATTATCACCAATTATTCAAGTTTGTGATGCTATATCTGGAGCCAGACCTGGAGCAAGACGACAAGTGTTAGATAGCTACATCCAAAGATTAAAAGATCTTGAAGAAATTGCTTTTGGTTTTAATGGCGTTAAAAAAGCTTATGCAATACAAGCAGGTAGAGAGCTACGTGTTATCGTAGAAAGCGAAAAAGTGAGCGACCAAAACGCAGCAGATTTATCATTTAATATTTCTCAAAAAATACAAACAGATATGACTTATCCTGGTCAAGTTAAAGTAACTGTTATTAGAGAAACTAGAGCAATTAATATTGCTAAATAAAAAATAATCTAATAATTAATAGATATAAAAAAAATCCAGCTTAATGCTGGATTTTTTGATTTGGTAAGTTTAGCATAAAAGTTGTACCTACATTAATTTTACTTTTTACATCTATAGTGCCTCCAAAGGTTTCTAGTTGGTTTTTAACTAAATATAATCCAACTCCTTCTGCTTCTGGATTGTTATGAAAAGTCTTATATAACCCAAATAGATCTTTTTCAAATTTATCTAAATCTATCCCAATACCATTATCTTTTACTGTTAGATTAGTATAATCATCTAAACATTCAGCAGAAATTAAAATTTCAGGATTTCTATCAGGATGTTTATATTTTATTGCATTAGTTACTAAATTTTGAATGATACTATATAGGTAAGACTTATTGAAATTGACTGTACATTTATCAGAAATATCTACTTTAATATTAGCTTGCTTTTCGGCAATTAAGTATTCTAAATCTTTTAAAACATTATTGACCTTTGTAACTAACTTAATGTCTTCTGTGGTTTCTTCTGGTTGTGATTGTATTGAAACGATTTCACTTAAATCATTAATAGTTTTTGTTAATGATTTTGATAGGGTTTTCATGTAACCTAACATTTCTGTTTTTTCTTTTACATCTTCAGCTTCATCATAAAGCTCTAGTAAACTTTCAAAATTTCCAGCATGTTGTTTTAGGTTGTGGGTAACAATGTGAGCAAAGTTTTGAAGTTTGCTATTTTTTTTAGCTATTAAATCTAGTGTTTCTTTAATTTTCTGTTCATTATCAGCATAATCTGTAATGTCTACATGGGTACCAATAACTCTAGTAGCTTCTCCTAAACTATTTTTTTCTATATATTGACCGCGATCTAAAACCCATCTGTAAGTACCATCTTTATGAAGCACACGATGTTTGTTTTCGTAATCAGGAAGTAAACCGTTAAGATGATCTTGAAAGTCTTTAAAATATTGCTCTCTGTCTTCTGGATGAACACGATCATTCCAATCGTTTACATTAAAGCCAAAAGAATCATCATCTTCAAATCCTATTATAGCTTTTGAAGGTTTAGAAAAGAAAACTTTGTTTTCTTTTGCATCAAAATCCCAAATACCAACTTTTGAAATCTCTAAGGCTAATTGCCATTTTACATCTTCAATATGTTGGTTATTAGATTGTTTTAACTTAAGTTCTTTTAATAACTGTGACATACAGGTTGTACTGTTGTGTTAAATTTAAGACTAAGTTAGTGTAAGGGATTCTGAACAAATATATTCAACATATGTTGAAATTCAAAAAATAATCGATAAAGTACAACTTTACTTTCTTGGATGAAAATTGTTAATTACTTCTGTTAATTGACTTCTGTCTATATGTGTGTATATTTCGGTAGTTGTTATACTTTCATGACCAAGCATTAATTGTATAGCTCTTAAATCTGCTCCGTTTTCTAATAAATGTGTAGCAAAACTATGTCTGAAAGTATGAGGAGATATTGTTTTATTTAGTTTTATTGTTTTTGCTAAATTTTTAATAATTGTAAAAATCATAGCTCTTGTAAGCTGTTTACCTCTTCGGTTTAAAAATAATATGTCAGAATGCTCTGGATTGATGTTTAAGTGGTTTCTAATTTCGTTTTTATAAATGTCAATATATTTTTGAGTATGTTCCATTATAGGTACAAAACGTTGTTTGTCTCCTTTACCTGTAACTTTTATAAACCCTTCATTAAAAAATAAATCAGATATTTTTAGGTTTATTAGCTCGCTAACTCTTAATCCACAACCGTAAAGTGTTTCTAAAATAGCTTTATTGCGTGTGCCTTGCGGATGACTTAAATCTATAGCGGCAATTAGTTTGTTAATATCATTTAAGGATAAGGTGTCGGGTATTTTTCTTCCTATTTTAGGCGCTTCTATGTGGTCTATAGGATTGTCATCTCTGTAATTTTCAAAAACTAAATAATTAAAAAAACCTTTTAAACCAGAAATTAATCTAGACTGTGATCTAGGATTAAGTTGTTTTGCAGTTTGATATACAAACTCTTTAATAGTTTCTTTTGAAATATTTACAGGACTATCACCACTATTATTTTCTTTTAAAAATACTATTAGTTTTTCAACATCTAAGAGATAACTATTTATAGTGTTATCTGATAAACCACGTTCTATTTTAAGATATGTAGAAAAATCTGTTTTAGCTTGTGTCCAATTCATTATGTAAAAATAAGTATAATAATAATATATACTTTATTTGTTTGTTGTATTGAAGAAATGTTAAAAACTTTGTTAATTAATTGTGTAATGTTTAAAAAACTATAGAAAAAAATTAATAGATTAGTATTATTAATCAAATTATTAAATCATTAATTATGAAAAAATTATTTTTTTTAGCTGCTTTTGCAGTATTCGGATTATCAACGATGAATGCACAAGATGATACGTCATCTCAAACATCAAAAGGTAAATGGCTAATAGAAGCTAACACAGGTAATGCTATGTTAGGTAATACAGGTTTTTATTTATCTACCTCAGACGGAGTAACATCTTATAACATTGGTCTTGATGGAGGTTATTTTATTATGGATGATCTTGCTTTAAAAGCAGGTTTAGGTTACGGAGGTATATCTGCAGATGCTGGAGATACTTCAACCTTTTCATATAGACTAGGAGGTAAGTATTACATTAATAGTATGATACCTGTAACTTTAGATTTGACAGGAGCTTCTATTGAAGACGCAGAAGAAAACCCAATGTGGTTAGGTATTGGTGCTGGTTATGCATGGTTTTTAGGGAACAATGTTTCAATAGAACCAGGATTACGTTATAATCATTCTTTAAATGAAGATTTTACTGACGAAGGTGTTTTTCAATTTAATGTTGGATTTGCATTACACTTCTAATTTATTAGATATTAACAACTTAAAAACCGAAGCAATTGCTTCGGTTTTTTTATTTATATAACCAAGTATATTTTGACATTTTTTTAAATTAAAATCATAACTAATTAACTATTAGCTTTGTAGGAAAATTAATAAGTTTTTAACTATTTTTTTCTTGTTAGATAGGTTGAACTAGTATAGTTTTGCCGCCTCAAATCAATAAATGAAAATTTAAATTATGAAAAAATTATTATTCGCAGCTGCATTAGTAGCATTTGGATTTACAGCTAACGCTCAAGAAGAACAAACTTTCGGATTTGCAGAAGGTGATGTTATTGTAGAAGGAAACTTAGGTTTTAATTCAGAAAATGATAAGAATACAGAAATCGAAACTTCTGCATTTGAGTTTAACCCAAAAGTTGGTTACTTTTTATCTGATGACTTAGCTGTTGGTGTTCAATTAATGTTAGATACAGACAAAGAAACTGATGGAATGGCAGATACTGAAACTAAAACAACTACTTTTGGTGCAGGTGTATTTGCTCGTTACTATTTCTTAGATTTAGGAAAGCGTTTTAAAACTTATGGTGAGTTTGGTGTAGGTTTTGATTCTGCTAAAACAGAAGTAGAAGTTCCTGGTGTTGATGTTGATGATTTCAAAACTAACGGAATTGGAGCTGGTTTAGGTTTAGGTTTAAACTACTTCGTAAAAGAAAATATTGCAATTAACTTTGCTTTAACTGATGTTTTATCTTTTAGATCTGATAAAGCAGATGTTGATGGTGCAGAAGCAGTAACTTCTTTTAACGGTAACTTAAACGTATTTAATAACTTCTTCCAAACTGCTCAGTTTGGTTTAACTTGGAAGTTCTAATTATAAGAAATTATAATAAACAAAATATTAAACCGAAGCTTAATGCTTCGGTTTTTTTATGCGCTTATTTTTGTATTTTTACTTTATGAAAAAACTAATTATCATTAATGGACCTAATTTAAACTTATTAGGTAAAAGAGAACCTAATGTTTATGGTAACTTATCTTTTACAGAGTTTTTAGATACAATTAAAAATAAGTATTCTAATGTCTCTTTAGAACATTTTCAGTCTAATGTAGAAGGAGAGATTATTAATAAAATACAAGACGTAGGTTTTGACTATGATGGTATTATTTTAAATGCAGCAGCTTACACACATACTTCTGTTGGTATTGGCGATGCAGTAAAAGCCATACAAACTCCAGTTGTAGAAGTGCATATTTCTAACACATTTGGAAGAGAAGAGTTTAGACATCACTCTTTTATTTCGCCTAATGCTAAAGGTGTTATTTTAGGGTTTGGTTTGCAAAGTTATGAACTAGCAATACAAAGTTTTCTTTAGTATGTTTTAACGCATTTTTAGTAAAATTTCTAAACAAATATTAAATATTTAAAGCAAATCTACTCTCTATATTAAAAACAGTTAAAAGCGATGCTTTTGCTGTTAAACCATGTTAATAAAGCATCTGAATAATTAAGGTCTTCGTAATTTCATTGTATAAACCAAAAAAAATGAATACAATGAAAAAATTAATTTTAAGTACTGTCGTATTATTATCTAGCTTAACTTTTATGAATGCGCAGTCAGATTCAAAAGCTGTTCAATTAGGTGTAAAAGGAGGCGTTAACTCTTCTACAATTAGCGGAGATGATGTTGGTGATTTATCGTCAAGAACAAGTTTTAATGCTGGTTTAGTAGCCGAAATTCCTATTTCTGAAAGAGTTTCTTTTCAACCAGAGGTTTTTTATTCAGGTCAAGGATTTGATATTCAAGAAATAGATCAAGATAATGTTTTTGACACCGATGATAATATAGAATATCAATTAGATTATGTTCAAGTACCTTTATTATTAAAAGTTTATTTAGTAGAAGGATTATCTGTAGAAGCCGGACCGCAATTTGGTTTTAAGGTAAACGAAGAAATTGATTATCAACCAAACGATAACGCAGGAGATATAGATATTGAAGATAGTAATGTAAAAGACTTTGATACTAGTGTTGCTTTAGGTGCTGCATATAAGTTTAATAATGGCTTTTTTATAAGCGGTCGTTATAACTTTGGTGTCACAGATATATTTGAAGACGGTACTGTTTTTGAAAACGTAGATGCTAAAAACGAGGTATGGCAATTTGGTGTAGGATTTATGTTTTAATACATTATCAATCATATTAAATAAAAAAGGTTCCAGAAATTCTGGAACCTTTTTTATTAAAAATAGTTTTTCAATTTTATAAGTGAATCACTTCATCATAAGCATCTGCAACAGCTTCCATAACCGCTTCACTCATTGTTGGGTGAGGATGTACTGCTTTTAATACTTCATGTCCTGTAGTTTCTAACTTTCTACCTAAAACAGCTTCTGCAATCATATCCGTTACGCCAGCACCAATCATATGGCAACCTAACCATTCTCCATATTTAGCGTCAAAGATAACTTTTACAAAACCTTCTTTGTTTCCTCCAGCACTTGCTTTACCAGATGCAGAAAAAGGGAATTTTCCTACTTTAATGTCAATACCTTTATCTTTAGCTTGTTGTTCTGTCAAACCAACACTAGCTATTTCTGGAGAACAATAAGTACAACCTGGTATATTACCATAGTCTAATTTTTCTACATGTTGTCCAGCAATTTTTTCTACACATAATATACCTTCGGCAGATGCAACGTGTGCTAATGCTTGACCAGGAGTTACATCTCCAATAGCGTAGTAACCAGGTATGTTTGTTTGGTAATAATCATTAACTAATATTTTGTCTCTATCTACAGCAATACCAACATCTTCTAAACCAATATTTTCAATGTTAGTTTTAATACCAACAGCACTTAATACTACATCTGCTTCTATAACTTCTTCTCCTTTTTTAGTTTTAACTTTAGCTTTAACACCATCACCAGATGTGTCTACGCTTACAACTTCAGAAGAAGTTTTAATTTTAATACCGTTTTTCTTAAAAGAACGTTCTAATTGTTTAGATACTTCTTCATCTTCAACCGGTACAATTCTATCCATATATTCTACAATAGTCACTTCTGTACCCATTGAGTTGTATACGTAAGCAAACTCAACACCAATAGCTCCAGAACCTACAACTATCATTTTTTTAGGTTGCTTTTTTAGTGTCATAGCTTCTCTGTAACCTATTACTTTTTCACCATCTTGAGGTAAATTTGGTAACTCACGACTACGAGCACCAGTTGCTATTACAATATGGTCTGCGCTATATTCTTTTCCGTCAACTTCAACTTTTTTACCAGGTTTAAGTTTTCCAAAGCCATTAATAACGTCAATTTTATTTTTTTTCATTAAAAATTTAACACCGTTACTCATGCCTTCAGCAACACCACGACTACGTTTAACAACTGCATCAAAATCAGCTTCAGCTTCTTTTACCTTTAATCCATAATCTTCTGCATGCTTTAAGTATTCAAACACTTGCGCGCTTTTAATTAATGCTTTAGTTGGGATACATCCCCAATTTAAACATACACCACCTAAGCTTTCTTTTTCTACTACTGCAGTTTTAAAACCTAATTGAGAGGCTCTAATTGCTGTAACGTATCCACCTGGTCCACTTCCAAGAACTATAATATCGTATTTACTCATTATAAAAAGTTTTGTCGTTTTTTAGAAGCTACGAATTTACGAAATCGTATTTGAATAAAGAATTTTACAACCTCAAAAATTATAACTTTTACTACCTTTGTAATAAGTTTATATCTATGAATATTCCAAAATCTAGTTTTCCGCGAGTTGTAATTATTGGAGGCGGATTTGCTGGTGTAGCATTAGCAAAGAAATTATCTAAAAAAGAATTACAAGTTGTGTTGTTAGACAAACATAACTATCACAATTTTCAACCACTTCTTTATCAGGTGTCTACAGGAGGATTAGAACCTGATTCTATTGCGTACCCAATAAGAAAAATATTAAAAGATTTTCCAAACTTTTATTTTAGGTTAGCAGATGT
Organism: Mesoflavibacter sp.; assembly: GCF_964226795.1. Taxonomy (NCBI): domain Bacteria; kingdom Pseudomonadati; phylum Bacteroidota; class Flavobacteriia; order Flavobacteriales; family Flavobacteriaceae; genus Mesoflavibacter; species Mesoflavibacter sp. The sequence continues at coordinate 25,296 of NZ_CAXQQP010000002.1, read as the reverse complement.
CTCAGAAATTGATACTGAAAAATGTAAAGTAATTAGCAATATTGGAAGTTTAAAATTTGATTATCTAGTAGTTGCCTCAGGCTCTAAAACTAACTTCTTCGGAAATAAATCTATTGAAGATAATAGTATGGAAATGAAAACCATACCTCAATCTTTAAACTTAAGAAGCTTAATTCTTGAAAATTTTGAAGACGCACTATTAACTTCAAATTTACATGAAAGAAATGCTTTAATGAATTTTGTAATTGTAGGAGCTGGACCAACAGGTGTAGAGCTTGCAGGTGCTTTAGCAGAAATTAAAAAAGGGATTTTACCTAAAGATTATCCAGATTTAGATACCAGAACTGTACAGATTAATTTAGTACAATCAGGAGATAGAATATTAAAAGAAATGAGCGAAAAGGCTTCTAAAAAAGCAGAAGATTTTCTTGAAGATTTAGGTGTTCATGTTTGGAAAAACGTTAGAGTTACTGGTTATGATGGTAATGTGGTTACTACAAACAGTGATTTAACTTTTGAAGCAGAAACGGTTATTTGGGCTGCAGGAGTTAAAGGTGCTGCAATTAATGGTATTGATGGAGAAGAATTATTGTCTAAAAGTAATAGAATACAGGTTAACGAGTTTAATCAAGTAAAAGGTTTTAATAATATTTTTGCTATTGGAGATGTAGCCCAAATGACAACAGATCAAACACCTTATGGGCATCCAATGATGGCGCAACCAGCCATACAACAAGGTAAACACTTAGGTGAAAATTTATTACGTTTAATAGAAAACAAGCCTCTAAAACCTTTTAAGTATAAAGATAAAGGAAGTATGGCAACTGTTGGTCGTAACAAAGCAGTTGTTGATTTACCAAAATTTAAATTCCAAGGTGTTTTTGCTTGGTTTGTTTGGATGTTTGTTCACCTATTTTTCTTAATAGGTTTTAGAAACCGACTTGTTGTATTTATAAATTGGGTTTATAATTATGTTAGGTTTGACCGTGAAGCACGTTTAATCATAAGACCTTACAAGAATAAGTTTAAACCGTAAAATTTAGATTAATTTTCAGGGACAAAGTCTAACGCTACACCATTAATACAATGTCTTTTTCCAGTAGTATCTTTAGGTCCATCATTAAAAACATGACCTAAGTGACCACCACAAGTCGCGCAATGTTCTTCGGTTCTTGCATATCCTAAGTCATAATCAGTGCTAAAGGCAACATTACCTTTAATTTCTTGATCAAAACTTGGCCAACCTGTACCAGAATCAAATTTGTTTTCACTTTTAAATAAAGGTGTATTACAAGCAGCACAATGAAATGTACCTGATCTGTATTCATTATTTAAAGGACTTGAAAACGCACGTTCTGTTCCGGCTTCTCTTAAAACATAGTATTCCATATCTGTAAGTTCTGCTTTCCATTGCGAGTCAGTTTTACTTACCGAAAAAGATTCTTTTTCGTCTTTGTCTTGACCTTTAGATTTACAACTAAACATTAAGGTAACAACAAGTAATAGAGCTATTTTTTTCATAATCATAGTTTTTTATTAAAGATAAGTCGTTTAAATTAATAAGACATTACAAAGCTTCATTTTAGCAGATTTTTATGACTTTTAATCGAAAACATTAAGACTATACTAACATAGCTTAAAGTGATTTTTGTGAAAGATTTTGTACATTAGATTGAATTTAAAATTTCAACTATGAAAATTAACAAAATAATTGCTTCACTTACATTTTTAGTATTAATGGCAGTTTCTTGTGCTACAAATCCTTTTACAGGAAAAAAAACATTAGCATTAATACCAAATTCTCAATTGTTTCCTACTTCTTTTGCTCAGTATAATCAAGTACTTTCTGAAGGTAAAGTTGTTACAGGAACACAACAGTCTGAAATGATTAAACGTGTAGGACAGCGTATTGCTGTTGCTGCAGAACGTTGGTTAAATGCTAACGGAAAACCAGGATATTTAAATGATTATAAATGGGAATATAATTTAATACAAGAAGATGTGGTTAATGCTTGGTGTATGCCAGGAGGTAAAATTGCATTTTATACAGGAATTTTACCAGTTGCAGAAAATGAAACAGCTATAGCAGTAATTATGGGTCACGAAGTGGCGCACGCATTAGCAAATCACGGTCAACAACGTATGAGTGCTGGGATGTTACAACAAGTAGGAGCTGTTGCAGGTAATGTTGCTATAAAAGATGAACAAACAAGAAATGCTTTTAACCAATATTATGGAGTAGGATCTCAAGTAGGATTAATGCTACCTTTTAGTAGAAGTCATGAAACTGAAGCAGACCGTATAGGGTTATATTTAACAGCAATAGCTGGTTATAATCCAGAGGAAGGAGCAGAGTTATGGAAGCGTATGGCACAAGCGAGTGGAGGACAAGCACCACCAGAAATATTAAGTACGCATCCAGCTAATGAATCAAGAATAGATAATTTAACAGCATTAGCGCCTCAAGCAAAAGCTGAAGCTAAAAAATTTGGTGTGTCTAGTTTTAGACCTTTAGGAAAATACTAATTGAGAATAAAAATATTTTAATTACTTTCGGAGCTGTTCTTATTAAGAACAGCTTTTTTTTTTAAGCATAACCTAACTAAAAATCAAATGGAAAACCTTCAAAAAGGAAGTAAAAAACTACTTAATGCTTGGGCATTTTATGATTGGGCAAATTCGGTTTATACTTTAACAATAGCTTCATCTATATTTCCAATATTTTATTCGGCATTATTTATAAATCAAACCCACAAAGTTGTAAATGCTTTTGGATTTGAGTTTAAAAGCACTGCATTAATTACTTTTATTACAGCTTTTACTTTTTTGGTTGTTGCTTTTACGTCTCCAATTTTATCTGGAATAGCAGATTATGTTGGTAATAAAAAAAACTTTCTTAAGTTTTTCTGCTATGTAGGTGGATTAGGCTGTATAGGATTATATTTTTTTAGTTTAGATCATATTTACATTAGTCTTCTGTTCTATTTTATGGGATTAATTGGTTATTGGGGAAGTTTGGTGTTTTATAATTCTTATTTACCAGATATTGCTTTTCCTGAACAACAAGATAGCATAAGTGCTAAAGGATTTAGTTTAGGTTATATAGGTAGTGTTATATTGCTGATAATCAATTTAATAATGGTTATGACTGCAGAAGATGGTCAAAAAATGGATATGATGCGCTATTCTTTTGTCATGGTTGGAATCTGGTGGATTGGTTTTAGTCAGTATAGCTTTTATTGGTTACCAAAAGGAACATCTAAAGGTCATAAAGTAACCAAAGAAGTTGTTTTAGACGGATTTAACGAGTTGAAAGTGGTCTGGAAAGCGTTACAAGAGAATATTTTACTAAAAAAATATTTGCAATCCTTTTTTGTGTTTAGTATGGCTGTGCAAACCATTATGTTGGTTGCTGTTTATTTTGGAGAAGAAGAAATTAATTGGGGAAGTGATGATGCTAAAACTATGGGGTTAATAGTTAGTATTTTAATAATACAGCTTATAGCTATTGTTGGCGCTGTGCTAACATCTAAAGCATCATCAAAATTCGGGAACATAAAAACATTAATTGCTATTAATTTTATATGGATGAGTTTGTGTTTTTATGCTTATTTTATGGAAACACCAGTACAATTTTACATTGCAGCGAGTTGTGTAGGATTTGTTATGGGTGGTATACAAAGTTTAGCTAGGTCTACATACTCTAAGTTTTTACCAGAAACAAAAGATACAACGTCCTATTTTAGCTTTTTTGACGTTGCAGAAAAAATAGGTATCGTTATAGGAATGATTATTTATGGGACAATAGATCAGATTACAGGAAGTATGCGTAATTCAATTTTATTCTTATTTATATTCTTTTTAATAGGTATTATATTACTTTTTAGGGTGTTAAAACAACAAAAACTAGAATAATTTTTTATGTTTGTATAACAATCAACTAATTTTTATAATGAAAAAATCACTTTTACCTTTCCTGTCACTATTTATTTTATTGTCTGCTTTTACTTGTGAAAATGAATCTTTGGATTATGACCAAGAGTCTATTGATAGTATAAATAATAGTAATAACAGTTCTAATAATACAGATTTAGTAGGAACTTGGGACCTTGTTAGTTTTGATGTAGATATGCTAAATTCTGCTACTCTTCCTTCCGGAGATATGATAACAGAAATATTAGTAAGTTCTACTTCAACAGATTATCAGGTTACTTTTACTAATACAGAATTTTCTACAACAGGTAGTTATAGTTATGATACATTTATTGAGGCTGGAGGAATTTCTCAACAAGATAATCTAACATTAACAGATGTTACAGGATCAGGATCTTACACAACAGACGGTAATGAGATTACTACGGAAGGTGCATTTTTTGATTTTTCATTTGAAGGTGTAGATCAATCTGCTTTTGAGGACAATCAAACTAGTAACTATAGTATTAGCGCAGATGGGCAAACGCTAACATTTTCTCAAAATCAAACAACATTACAATCTGCTAACGGATTTGAAACAGAAATAGATATTGTAGCAGAATCTATTTGGCAAAAAATAAATTAGTAATATATAAGAAGTATAAAAAAGCCACTATTTAAATAGTGGCTTTTTTATTTATACTAACTATAGTTTTTAATTGCTAATATCGCCTGAACCAGTTACTTTTTTTGAAACTTTTTCTGGATTGCCTTTATATTCTATATCTCCAGATCCTGTGACTCTTGCTTCAATCTCTTTATTGGCAACAACAACGATATCTCCAGATCCTGTTACTTTAGCTTCTGTGTAATTTGCGCTTAAATTTCCTCCATCAAAATCTCCAGATCCTGTTACAGACACTTCTAATTTTTCTGTTGTTCCCGATAGGTTAATATCTCCAGAACCAGTTACAACTACTTCGGTGTCATTTGCATTGATATCTAATGTAATATCTCCAGAACCAGAAAGACGTGTTTCAAAATTACTTGATTTTATTGTAGTATTACAAGTAACATCTCCAGAACCAGATAGTGTTACTTTGTTAATATCTGTAAAAGGGATAGTAATTTTTATTCCTTTATTGCTAGTAGGCTTAAGGTTAATGTTGTTTTTTATTTTTATTATTAAGCTGTTTCCTTCAGATTCTGTAATAATATAATCTAATAAATTGCTTTCTCCTTCTAGGGTTATTTTACCTTCTTTACCTTTAACTAATTCAAAATCCATCCAACCTGCTAATTTTACGTTGTCATAGCTAGATGTTGTTCTGGTAATGGTAGTAACATCTCCGTTACCTCTTACTTTTTTGTTTCCCCATTGGGCACATGCAGTGTTAATACTAACTAGTGCTATTGCTAATATTAATGTGATTTTTAAAGATTTCATTGTATATGGTTTTATGATTAATGTTATTATTTATTATCGAAAGATACGCTTCCGTAGTCTGATTTTATAGTAATTAAATTACCAGAATTTTTAGTGTTTTTATAACCTTTATAGTATTTGCTAGTAGAGCGTTCGTTTTTCATATTAAATTCAAAATCATTATCGCCATTTAAACCTCCGTAATCTAAGTCAATTTCAAAATCAAAATTGTAATTGCTATCTATACCTATTTTGATGCCTACGTAATCTGAATCTATAAATACATTCCCTGCATTTTTAGTCATTTTACCAATTTTTATTGAACCGTAATCGGCTTCGATATTCACATTTTTATAAACATCACCTAAAACAACGGTTAAATAGTCGCCGTTTCCTGAAAAGTTATTGATGTTGTTAACGCGTAAACTTCCGTAATCACAGTTGTAAGTTACATTTTCTGCAATTTCAACAACAGAATTTGTATAATCTGCAACAATATCTAAGTTTTTAGCTTTAGCAACAGTAAATCCGCTATAATCTGCGTTTATTTTTCCGCTTTCGATATATTCGAAATAAGAATTGTTTGTATAGTCAAAAGAGATATTATTATTGTCTGCTAAAAGCTCTTTTGTGGTAATTTTACCGTAATCACAATTTATATTGGCGTGACCTTGTAATGTACCAAGAAGGATGCTTCCGTAGTCATTATTTAAATCGACATTATTAGTAATAGGTAGTTTTACTAGGTAGTTAATTTGAATGTTAACATTGTTGCTGTTGCCCCAATTCCACCAAGATTTGCTTTTAGATTTACCAATTTGTGTTTCTGCAGAGACGTAGTTTGAAGTCGCAGAAAAATTTACATCAATATCATCTAATTTATCTTGTACTTTGTCCTCGTCATTACCGTTAGTAGTGATGGTGATTTCAAAAACAATTCGGTTTTCGTTCCAAGTAACAACATCAAGGTTGCCATAACGATTATCTATTTTTAACGTAGCGTCTTTAGAAACGTTATATTCTTTTTTTATAGTTTTTTTCTTGGTGTGTTTACCTCTCCAATCATTATCATTATTAGCAAAAATAGCTGCAGGTAAGAGTAGCAGTAATGTTAGTTTATATAGTAGTTTCATAGTTATTTTGTTTAAGTTCTTTTTGGTCTTCAATATATTGTAATGTTGTTTTTAAAATGTCTATTCTGTTTTGAAAGTTGGTGATCATAGCATAGATAACTAATTGATCTTCGCCACTTTCTTGTAAGCTAATTTTAAGGTTGTCGTATTCTTTTTCTAGTTCGTTTAGACGTTTTAAGGCGTCGTTAATAATAGTTTTAGTTTCTTGGGTTTGTTCTGCTTTTAGTTTGTTAACTTCAAAAGCAATAGCATTGGTAAAAAACTGTTGTGTTTCTGCCATTTCTGGTGATACGCTAGCTAAATCTTTAGGTTGTTCTTTAGCTTGCACACCAAAACTTATAGAAATAATTAGTGCAATAGAAGCTGCTACAGCTAATAAAGGTTTCCAGTACGATTTAGAGTCTTTTTGCACAATAGTTTTGGTGTTTTCTAATGCATTTAATTTTTCTAAAAAACGTGCTTCATGACCGTTATTTGGTGTGTCTACATCAAATTGTCCCTCTAAGTTTTTAAATAAATGTTCTAAATTATCTTTACTCATAACAATTAATTTAATTGTTCTAATTTTTTTCTTAAACTGTCTTTAGCTCTAGATATCATAGTTCTGCAATTAGCGTAACTAATATTCATTACGTCTCCAATTTCTTCATAATCGTAACCTTCAATTAAATTAAGGGTTAAGACCACTTTGTAATTAGATTTTAAAAGATTTAAAGCTTCTAATACTTGTTGCACTTTTATGTTTGTTATTTCAACAGTTGTATCAATACCTTGATGGTCTTCAACTTTATAAAGCACATCATCTAAAGCGACATCGTGTTGCTTATTATTTTTATTATAAGCTTGTATGCTGTTATTAATCACAATACGCTTTAACCAGCCACCAAAGGTCTTTTTATCTTTTAAACTATCTAATTTTGAAAATGCCGTGATAAATGATTCTTGCATAATATCTTCAGCTTCAAAACTGTCATTTACAATTCTGTACGATGTGTTATATAAACCTTTGTAATACCTGTTGTAAAGCTCTATTTGGGCTTTTTGGTTACCAGATACACAAAGCATAACAAGTTGTTCAGTATTATGATTAGTTAGTGTCAAAAATGTGATGGTTTATTATAAAGAGTTAATTTAATAATCATTGTTACACTTTCTTTAAAAATTTTTCAAAATTCTTTTCAATTTTAAAGTTTCAACTTTTTAAAAGGAATAAAGAAGTGGCACGTTAATTGAAATTTATATAATGTTATTGTATTCTAATTTAACATTAATAGCTAGTATATCAATGTTTTATAGGATTTGAATAATTCAATTTAAAACTATAAAAGTCGAAACCATTACTTTTTAATGACATTTTGACTTAAAACATACTTATGAAGAAATCTAATTTTATATCACTTGACAGTTTGTCATTACAAGATTTTGATGAAAACTCAGAATTAATTCCATTAATGACTCCTGAAGACGAAGAAAAAATTAATAAAGAAGAATTACCAGAAAGTTTACCAATACTTTCTTTGCGTAATACAGTACTTTTTCCAGGTGTCGTTATTCCTATTACAGCAGGAAGAGACAAGTCTATCAAACTTATAAACGACGCTAATAAAGGCGGAAAAGTGATAGGTGTTGTGGCACAAAAAGACGAAGATGTAGAAGACCCAAAAGCTACCGATATTCATCAAACAGGTACTGTTGCTCGTATTTTAAAAGTGCTTAAAATGCCTGATGGGAATACAACCGTGATTATTCAAGGTAAAAAGCGTTTTGCGATAGATCAAGTCTTAACAGAAGATCCTTATATTAAAGCAACGGTTAAAGAAGTATCACAAGCTACACCAGCTGTTAAAAATGAAGAATTTAATGCAATTATTGAAAGCATTAAGGATTTAGCAGTTCAAATTATAAAGGATAGTCCAAATATTCCTACTGAAGCAACTTTTGCTATAAAAAATATAGAAAGCGAATCGTTTTTAATCAATTTTGTGTCTTCAAATATGAATTTATCTGTTGAAGAAAAGCAAAAACTATTAGAGATAAACGATTTAAAAGATCGCGCTTTAGAGACATTACGTTATATGAATATCGAGCTTCAAAAACTAGAGTTAAAAAACGATATTCAATCAAAAGTACAAAGCGATTTAAATCAGCAACAGCGTGAATACTTCTTAAATCAGCAATTAAAAACCATTCAAGAAGAACTTGGTGGCGGAAATGCTGAAGAAATAGAAGAAATGAAAACTCGTGCCAAATCTAAAAACTGGGACGAGAAAGTAGCAAAGCATTTTGAAAAAGAATTATCAAAAATGCAACGCATGAATCCACAAGTTGCCGAGTATTCTATTCAACGTAACTACTTAGATTTATTTTTAGATTTACCGTGGAACGAGTTTAGTAAAGATAAATTCGATTTAAAACGCGCACAAAAAATATTAGATCGTGACCATTATGGCTTAGACGATGTTAAAAAACGAATTATAGAGCATCTAGCAGTTTTAAAACTACGTAATGATATGAAGTCGCCAATCATCTGTCTTTACGGTCCTCCAGGAGTTGGTAAAACATCTTTAGGAAGATCTATTGCAGAAGCTTTAGGTAGAGAATACGTGCGTATGAGTTTAGGAGGATTACGTGACGAGGCAGAAATCAGAGGTCACCGTAAAACTTATATTGGTGCAATGCCAGGTCGTATTATTCAAAGTCTTAAAAAAGCAGGAACATCAAATCCTGTATTTGTTTTAGACGAAATTGATAAACTATCAAATTCGCATCAAGGCGATCCATCTTCAGCATTATTAGAAGTGTTAGATCCAGAACAAAATAGCGAGTTTCATGATAACTTCTTAGAAATGGGTTACGACCTATCAAAAGTAATGTTTATTGCCACTTCAAATAGTTTAAATACTATCCAACCAGCATTAAGAGACCGTATGGAAATTATTAATGTTACAGGTTATACTATCGAAGAAAAAGTTGAAATAGCAAAACGTCACTTGCTACCTAAGCAGTTAAAAGAACACGGTTTAACTGATAAAGATTTAAAAATTGGTAAGCCGCAATTAGAAAAAATTGTTGAAGGTTACACACGCGAATCTGGTGTACGTGGTCTAGAAAAACAAATAGCAAAAATGGTGCGTCACGCAGCAAAAAATATTGCTATGGAAGAAGAGTATAATATTAAGGTAACTAATGAAGATGTTATAGATGTACTAGGCGGACCAAAATTAGAACGTGATAAATATGAAAACAATAACGTTGCTGGTGTAGTTACTGGATTAGCGTGGACACGAGTTGGTGGTGATATATTATTTATAGAATCTATCTTATCTAAAGGAAAAGGCGCTATGACAATTACTGGTAACCTTGGTAAAGTCATGAAAGAATCGGCAACAATTGCTATGGAATATATTAAAGCAAATGCTGAAACTTTAGGAATAAGTACGGATGTATTCAATAATTATAATGTTCATATTCATGTTCCTGAAGGCGCAACTCCAAAAGACGGACCAAGCGCAGGTGTTACTATGTTAACATCTTTAGTGTCTTTATTTACTCAAAAGAAAGTAAAAAAGAGTATTGCAATGACGGGAGAAATTACACTTAGAGGAAAAGTGTTACCAGTTGGAGGGATAAAAGAAAAAATCTTAGCAGCAAAACGTGCTAGAATTAAAGAGATTTTATTATGCGAAGATAACAGACGAGATATAGAAGAAATTAAACCTGAATATCTAAAAGGGCTTACATTTCATTATGTAACAGACATGAAAGACGTAATAGACATTGCAATAACAAATCAAAAAGTTAAAAACGCAAAAAAATTATAATTTTAAATTTTAAAAAAAGCTACCATAAACAGGTAGCTTTTTTTATTGTTATAATATTTAAAATCTCTAATAGATATTTTTAAATAAAATAAGCTAAAAAATAAATTATCTATAACTACGTTTTAAAAGAGATTTATTTACTTTGCAACCTTATGTTTAAAAAAGTTGTCCTGTTTACTGCTTGCCTTTTTAGCACGTATTGCTTTTCGCAATTAGGTGGACAATCTACTTACCAATTTTTAAATTTAATTGCATCACCACGTCAAGCTGCTCTTGGAGGTAAAGTGTTAACTAATGTAGATTACGATGTAACACAAGCACTTTATAATCCGTCTACTATTAATGTGAATATGGATAATCAATTTGCACTTAATTACAGTAGTTATTTAGGCGGTATTAATTATGGTACAGCAGCATACGCTTACACATGGGATAGGCGTACGCAAACTTTTCATGCAGGTGTAACATATATTAATTATGGAGATTTTGATGGTTATGATGAGCAAGGTAATCCTACAGGAACCTTTACAGGTAGCGAAGCCGCATTATCTTTAGGTTATGCTTTACAAATAGGGTATAGTGATTTTTATTTTGGAGGAAATTTAAAATTTATAACGTCTCGTTTAGAACAATATAATTCATTTGGTATAGCTACAGATTTAGGCTTACTTTATATAAATGAAGATTTAGAATTTCAAGCAACACTTGTAGTAAGAAATTTAGGAACACAAATTACGACCTACGCAGGTTTACAAGAGTCTTTACCATTAGAAGTAAATATTGGCTTAAGTCAAACGTTAGAAAACATCCCGTTACGTTGGCATCTTACTTTTGAAAATCTTCAAGAGTGGCCAATCGGTGTTTCTAATCCAGCAAGAGCAACCACAGATTTAGAAGGTAATCAAACGCAAGAAAATGTAGGCTTTTTTAATAATGTGCTAAGACACACAATTATTGGTGCAGAGTTATTTCCTGATAAAGGTTTTAATATTCGTTTAGGATATAATTTTAGAAGAGCAGAAGAGCTTCGTGTTGTTGATCAGCGTAACTTTTCTGGTTTATCTGCTGGTTTTGCAGTAAAAATTAACAAGCTTCGTTTTAGTTATACACATGCTAAATATACAGCAGCTACAGATGCAAACTTTTTTGGTTTGCATATTGACTTACAGTAGTGTTTAATTGTCTTCTTTTTTTGGATTATACATTACAATTATTTGTATTACGATAGCAAGAAATATTAATAAGTAAATTTCTATTTGTGTAAATAATTCAACCGAATCTATAGCTTTTTTACTAATTGACATTTGTTTACTTCCTTCTAAAAGTTGAATTTTAGATAGATCATCTAAATTCTTCTTAATCTTAGCTATTTGTTTAAACATGTCTTCTTTGCTAGAAAAGTTAGAAGTAACATATTTAGATTCTGTATTATTTAGTTGATGTAAGTTTTCTTTAAGATTACTAAAAGTTTTACTTTCTTCTTTAGTAAGTTTGGTAGCTTCAAATTTAGAAATAAGGTTCTCTATATTTTTATTTTCTTCTTTATTAGAAACTTTAAAAAAAGTAGAATCTGATAATGCAACTGCAACTTCTTTTTTATGTATAGAATTTGAAAACTCTAAAATTAGGTTTTTAGCAACAAGTCTATCTTCGTAAATAGACACTACAGAGTCTTTTACGCGCACAAAGTTGTTTCTGTCAATAAGATTTGTGGTTACGATTAAAACAAAAACCATTAAAATACCAAGGGTCCATTTTATTTTATTGAAAAAAGTCATAAGTTTTAATATTTAAGGATAAATATAATTCAAATTAAGGAAGTGCGTATTATTTCCTATTCAGTTTAACAATTATGCAAAGATGCTTAAATAAAGTATAATCTTTTTTAATCAATTTTAATCCCTATTTTTGAAGCCTAAAAGTTAAAACGTGCAAAAAATAACAATCGCTATAGACGGATTTTCTTCAACAGGAAAAAGTACAGTAGCAAAACAATTGGCAAAACACTTAGGTTATATATATGTAGACTCTGGCGCTATGTACAGAGCTGTAACGTTGTATACTATGCAAAATGGATGGATTGACAAAGATCATTTTGATGTTGTCGCTTTAGTATCAAACTTAAGTAACGTAGAAATTAGTTTTAAATTTAATCCAAATCTAGGTTTTGCAGAAGTATTTTTAAATGGAAAAAATGTTGAAAAACAAATACGTACACTTGAAGTATCAAGCTATGTAAGTAAAGTAGCAGCAATACCAGAAGTACGTTACCAATTAGTAAAACAACAACATCAAATGGGTAAAGATAAAGGTGTTGTTATGGATGGTCGTGATATTGGAACCGTAGTTTTTCCTAACGCAGAGCTAAAATTGTTTATGACCGCATCTGCCGAAACTAGAGCACAAAGACGTTATGACGAATTAATAGAAAGAGGAGATGATATAACGTACGAAGATGTGCTTAAAAATGTTAGAGAGCGTGATTATATAGACTCTAACCGTGAAAATTCTCCTTTAGTAAAAGCAGAAGATGCTATAGAAATAGATAATTCTAACTTAACTTTAGAAGAACAATTTAAAAAGATTCTAAACCTAGTGGAAGAAACTTTAAATAAATAAGATATCCTTTTAAATAAAAAAGCGAACCTTTTGGTTCGCTTTTTTATTCTCAATTTATAATTTTATAAATTAGGAATTTTAAGTTCTTGATCAGGATGTATCACATCAGGATTATTTAAAATATCCTTATTAGCTTCAAAAATCGCTGTGTATTTTCCAGCATTCCCGTAATAATGCTTTGCAATTTTACCTAATGTGTCACCACTTTTTACAGTATGTTTTGCATAAATACTTTCATCTGCAACAGTAATATTAGCCTTAATATCTGTTGGGGCTTCTTCACCAGAAACAGCTTTAATTTCGTCCCAAATTAAGTTTTTTTCGTATTGCGTATTAGCAGTACCTTTTACTTTTAAAATTCCGTCTTCAACCCAAACATCTCCGTTTTGGATATTTAACTTTTCTCCTAAATCTAATACACTTTGATATTTTTCTTTAACTGCCATATAAATAGTTTTAATTGTTAATTCTTAAATAAAGATATGAAATATAACAATAGTTCTTTTAAACAAAAGGTTAAGTAAATTTACAGTATCGACTAAGTGTTTAAAATCACCGATTAAAAACATTGTTTTATTATTGTTTACACAAATTTAAAGTGTGTTGATAATCAGTTAATTAATTTTTAAAAAAATTAGGCAAAATGGCTAAAATGTAGTATTTTTGCACTCCTTTTAGCGAGAATTGGATTTTTAAAAGGAAATTAAGAAAAATAAATTTAACGCTTCTGTTGGTATATCGCTTAATTAATCCAAAATATCACAGAATACAAACACAGTGTTTTCTTTCCGCGAAAGCGAGAAAAAAACATTGCAATTTTAATTAAATGGCTGAAAAAGCACAAGACGCAAAGGTTGAAGCAACTGAAGCAAAACAAAACAACGCTCCAGAAGTATCTGAAGCACAAAAAAACCCTGAAAAATTCTTAAAAGAGTTTAACTGGCACAATTACCAAGAAGGTATTGATGAAGTTGAAGATTCTCAATTAAAAGAATTTGAAAAATTAGTATCAGAAAACTTTGTTGACACATTAGATGACGAAGTAGTAGAAGGTGAAGTAGTACACATTACAGATCGTGATGCTATTATTGACATTAACGCTAAGTCAGAAGGTGTTATTTCTTTAAACGAGTTTAGATACAACCCAAATTTAGCAGTAGGAGACAAGGTAGAAGTATTAATTGATGTTCGTGAAGACGCAACAGGACAATTAGTATTATCTCACCGTAAAGCTCGTGTAATTAAAGCTTGGGATAGAGTAAACAAAGCTCACGAAACTGGCGAAATCGTAAACGGTTTTGTTAAATGTCGTACTAAAGGAGGTATGATTGTAGATGTTTTTGGTATCGAAGCATTCTTACCAGGTTCTCAAATTGATGTTAAGCCAATTAGAGATTACGATCAGTACGTAAATAAAACAATGGAATTTAAAGTGGTAAAAATTAACCACGAATTTAAAAACGTTGTTGTTTCTCATAAAGCGCTTATCGAAGCAGATATCGAAGAGCAAAAGAAAGAAATTATTGGTCAATTAGAAAAAGGTCAAGTATTAGAAGGTGTTGTTAAAAACATCACATCTTACGGTGTATTTATCGACCTTGGTGGTGTAGATGGATTAATCCATATTACAGACTTATCATGGTCTCGTATTAACCATCCAAACGAAATCGTTGAGTTAGACCAAAAATTAAACGTTGTAATCTTAGACTTTGATGAAGATAAGTCAAGAATCCAATTAGGTCTTAAGCAATTATCTAAACATCCTTGGGATGCATTAGGAGAAGAAGTTGCTGTAGGTGACAAAGTAAAAGGTAAAGTAGTTGTAATCGCAGATTACGGTGCATTTATCGAAGTTGCAGAAGGTGTAGAAGGTTTAGTACACGTATCTGAAATGTCATGGTCTACACACTTACGTTCTGCTAACGATTTTGTTAACGTTGGTGACGAAGTAGAAGCAGTAATCTTAACATTAGATAGAGAAGACCGTAAAATGTCTCTTGGTATTAAGCAATTAACACCAGATCCATGGACAGATATTACAACAAAGTATCCTGTAGGTTCTAGACATACTGGTACTGTACGTAACTTTACTAACTTTGGAGTATTTGTAGAGTTAGAAGAAGGTATTGACGGATTAATTTATATCTCAGATTTATCTTGGACTAAGAAAATCAAACATCCATCTGAGTTTTGTAACGTAGGTGATAAGTTAGATGTAGTTGTATTAGAATTAGATGTTGAAGGACGTAAATTATCTTTAGGTCACAAACAAACTACAGAAAACCCTTGGGACAAATACGAATCTGAATTTGCTTTAGGTACTACTCATACTGCAGAAATTGCAGACGTAGTAGATAAAGGAGCTACAATTGAGTTTAACGAAGATATCGTTGCATTTGTACCATCTCGTCACATGGAAAAAGAAGACGGAAAAATGCTTAAGAAAGGTGACACTGCTGAATTTAAAATTATTGAATTTAATAAAGAATTTAAGCGTGTTGTAGCATCTCATACTGCTGTATTTAAAGAAGAAGAGATTGCTAACGTAAAAGCTGCTTCTAAAAAAGCAGAAGCTCAAGCTGCAGAAGCAAAACCAACTTTAGGTGATGCTAACGAAGCGTTACAAGCATTAAAAGATAAAATGGACGGTAAGTAATCTTACTTAATTTTTATATAATTAAAAGCCTCTCAATTTTTGAGAGGCTTTTTTATTTCGATTATTTACACTTATATATTATGATTTTTTTAGTAACTACTTTAAAACACCTTTTTTGTTATTGTAAACAAATGATTATCAGTTATGTAGTGTTTTTCTTGTTAAAAATGTAGGTGTATTCTTCAATACATTAAAAAGTGTTAAAAAAATACGTTATTCGTCTAAATTTGTTGATTTTGTTATGGTATTTTTTGTAATTTAAATGTAATAGTAAATTATTATTAAAATTATAATGTGCGCACAATTATGGTTTAAATAATAAGCTATCAATTAACTTTTCTTAGTTATAAGATAGCTTTTAATTAATTAACCCTAATTTTTACATTATGAAGAATATTTTACACTTAGTAACAATTCTATTTGTTACAACGCTTATTGGTCAAAACGGAGATACTATAAATGATGCAATTCCTATTGATGGAACTATGGCAAGTATTGATATCTTAAACTACAACTCAGCTTCAAATTCAGGATTAGCTCCAGCTTGTATATCTGCAGATGATGTTTTTTATAAACATACAGTTAATGTAGGTGATAATAAAATGACAATTGGTATGGCAAGTGCAGGCTTAGCTGTTATTACTGATGTTGAATATCAGATATTTAAAGCTCCTCAAGGAGATATTGGTCAGTTACAAGAGTTAGATTGTAATGCATATACGGTATTTGTATTAGTTGGCGGTAGTTTTCAATTTGTAATTGATGATACTGGTACATCTAATACCTATTATTTAAGAGTTTATAAAAACTCAGATTCCGGTATTAATTTATCAAGTTTATTAGGAGGTACTAGTATAACAATGAAGAGTGAATTTGATGCTACTTTAAGTACAGATACTAAAGAATTTGAAGACACTAAAATAGTAACTAAAGAAAATAAATTAGAAATTTTAGGAAACAAGAGTTTTACATCTTCAACAATTTACGCTTTAACCGGTCAAGAAATATATAAAGAAGATAATACAGAAGATATAGATATTGTAGATATTTCTCAATTAAACACAGGAATTTACGTATTAGTTTTAGAAAACGAAAACACATCTATAACACATAAGTTTATTAAGAGGTAGCAACATTTCTTAATGATTAGTAAAGGAGTTTTAGAAATAAAACTCCTTTTTCTATGTAAAAACAAAAACACCTTTTAACTTATCATATTTTACTTTACCTTTGTTAACCAAACCCGTTTGGAAAACACTATGAGTCAAAGAGTGCTACTTAATGCAACCGAAATAAACATCATTCTTCACAGATTGGCTTGTCAACTTATCGAAAATCATAACGACTTTTTAGATACTGTTTTAATAGGAATTCAGCCTAGAGGAAAGTTTTTAGCAAATAGATTAGCTGAAATTTTAACCAAAGAATATAAAGTTAAAAATCTTCAATTAGGGCATTTAGATATTACGTTTTATAGAGATGATTTTAGAAGAAGTGATAAACCTTTAGAAGCAAATAAGACAGAAATCAACTTTGTAGTAGAAGACAAAAAAGTAGTCTTTATTGACGATGTATTATATACAGGACGCAGTATTCGTGCTGCATTAACAGCAATACAAAGTTTTGGAAGACCTACAGAAATAGAGTTGTTAACACTTATAGACAGACGTTTTAGTAGACATTTACCAATACAACCAGATTATAGAGGAAGACAAGTAGATGCCATTAACAATGAAAAAGTTAAAGTGCATTGGAAAGAAAACGAAGAAGAAGACACAGTATATCTTATAAATAACTAAACTATGAGCGAATTAAGTGTTAATCACTTACTAGGTATTAAATATCTTAAAGAAGAAGATATAGAGCTTATTTTTAAAACAGCAGATCATTTTAAAGAGGTTATTAATAGACCCATTAAAAAAGTACCTTCGCTAAGAGATATAACTATAGCTAATCTTTTTTTTGAAAATTCAACACGTACAAAACTGTCTTTTGAATTAGCAGAAAAAAGACTATCTGCAGATGTCATTAACTTTTCAGCTGGACAATCTTCAGTAAAAAAAGGAGAAACCTTAATAGATACAGTAAATAATATCCTATCTATGAAAGTAGATATGGTAGTAATGCGTCATCCTAATCCTGGTGCAGGTGTTTTTTTATCAAAACATGTAGACGCAGCAATTGTAAATGCAGGAGATGGAGCACATGAGCACCCAACACAAGCGCTTTTAGATTCGTATTCTATTAGAGAAAGATTAGGTAGTGTAAAAGGAAAAAATGTAGTTATTGTAGGAGATATTTTGCATAGTCGTGTGGCTTTATCAAATATTTTTGCTTTAAAACTTCAAGGCGCAAATGTTATGGTTTGTGGACCTAAAACATTATTGCCAAAACATATTGATAAGTTAGGAGTAAAGGTAGAAACCAACCTTCGTAAAGCTTTAAATTGGTGTGACGTAGCAAATATGTTACGTGTACAAAACGAGCGTATGGATATTAGCTATTTTCCTTCTACAAGAGAATATACCCAACAGTTTGGAGTTAATAAGGGGCTATTAGACAGTTTAGATAAAGAAATAACAATCATGCATCCAGGACCAATAAATCGTGGTGTAGAGATTACTAGTGATGTTGCAGACTCAAAACAAGCCATAATTTTAGACCAAGTCCAAAACGGTGTAGCTGTAAGAATGGCTGTAATCTATCTTTTAGCTTCAAAAATTAAAAACTAAGTTATGATTATAGATCAAAATGAAAACATAACAACCATAACCCAAGAAAATGCTTCGGTTATAGAATTGGTAAAAAAAATAGAGGCTCTTTATCCAAAATTTAAAAACAATAACATCATTGTTAATTTAAATACAATAAAACCTATTCCTTTAGAACAAATTATAGAGTTTTTAAGAGTTTCTAATCAACATCGTGCAGCAAAACATTCTTTTGTAATTGTAAATGAAGGTATAGATGTAGATAAAACTCCAGAAGAAATAGTAATAGTGCCAACACTTCAAGAAGCACACGATATTATTGAAATGGAAGAAATGGAGCGCGATCTAGGATTTTAAATTCAACTTATGAAGTTAAATATTTTAGGATGTTATAGCGCAACACCACGTACTTTTACAAATCCTACATCACAAGTTTTAGAAATTAAAAATCATTTATTTTTAATTGATTGCGGAGAAGGAACACAAGTACAATTGCGTAAACATAAAATAAAATTTAACCGCATAAAGCATATCTTTATTTCTCATCTACACGGCGATCATTTTTTTGGCTTAGTAGGATTAATATCTACATTTAGATTATTAGGTCGTGAGGCAGATTTACATATTCACGCACCAAAAGGATTAAAAGAAGTCATTGTATTACAAATGAAGTTAGCCCAGTCTTGGACTAATTATAATTTATACTTTCATGAGCTAACTTCAACATCATCAGAACTTATTTTTGAAGACGAAAAAGTAGAAGTACATACAATACCATTGGACCATCGCATATATACCAACGGTTTTTTATTTAAAGAAAAAATAGGAGAACGCAAGTTGGATATGAATGCAGTGCTTAATGAAGATATTGACGTAGCATATTATCGTAAATTAAAACAAGGTGCAGATGTACCAAATAAAAAAGGAGAAATAGTAAAAAACCAAACGGTAACTTTACCAGCACCACAACCAAAAAGTTATGCATTTTGTAGTGATACAGCTTATAACGAAGCTTTAGTGCCAATTATAAAAAACGTTAAAGCACTTTATCATGAATCTACTTTTTTAGAAAAACATGCAAAGCTAGCAGCTCCAACAAAGCACAGTACAGCTGTACAAGCCGCAACAATAGCCAAATTAGCCAATGTAGAGCAGTTGATATTAGGACATTATTCAACTAGATATGATAATCTACAAGATTTTAAAATAGAAGCTCAGACTATTTTTAACAATGTAGAATTAGCTGAAGATGGAAAAGTTTTCGAATTTTAGTTGAAATAGAAATTACCGCACTAACATTTCAATTTTAAATCTTGTAAATTTACATTCAAATTAAATTTATGGAAAAAGATTTAAGCAATTACCGAAAGTCCTACGAAAAGGGCGAATTACTCCTAAAAGACACACCAGAAAACCCTTTAGAACTTTTCAGAACTTGGTTTAATGAAGTAGACCAACATTTTCCGCAAGATGAAACTAATGCTATGACAGTATCTACTATTGGTTTAGACGGTTACCCAAAAAATAGGGTAGTACTTCTTAAAAAATTTACTTACGAAGGTTTTATATTTTACACCAATTATCAAAGCGAAAAAGGAAAAGCAATAGCGAATAACCCTAATATTTGTTTATCTTTTTTTTGGCATGGAGCCGAAAGACAAATAATTATTAAAGGTAAAGCAGAAAAGATTGCTCCTAATTTAAGTGATGGTTATTTTGAATCTCGTCCAAAAGGAAGTCAACTTGGTGCTTTAGCTTCAAATCAAAGTGAAGTTGTAGAAAGTAGAGATGTGTTAGAAAATAAGTTAAAAGCTTTAGAATTAGCATATAAAGGCAAAGAAGTAGAACGACCAGAATTTTGGGGTGGTTATATTGTTAAACCAATTTCTATTGAGTTTTGGCAAGGTAGGCCTAATAGGTTACATGATAGAATTTTATATACGTTAGAAGAAAATTACGATTGGGTTAAGAAAAGATTATCTCCTTAAAATATCGTTTAAATGCATAGTATTGATATTAATAATCGATAAAGTGTATTAAAAGACGTTAAAAAACATGTAGTTAATCGATTTTAACATTTCTTTAACATAATTAGAAATGAACTGTTCATATTTTAGAGGTACCCAAATTATTTATCCCTAAAATTATGAAACTAGCACTTAACCTACTTACTGTTTTTTTCTTTGCTATAACACTATCTTCTTGTAGCACAGATACTTTAGATGATGACCAAAATGTAGCTAAAAGTAATGACATTGTAATACCTGAAGCTAAAACTATTGAAATAGAGATTTTAGAGCTAATTAACCAACACAGAATAAGTATTGGTTTAAACGAATTAAAAAGTATAGACATAATTAAGGGTCAAGCGTATTCGCATACAGATTATATGATTGATATTGATGAAGTAAATCATGACTATTTTCATAGCAGAAAAGCTTACTTACAAGCAAATGCAGATGCCCAGTCTGTATCAGAGAATGTTGCATATGGATATTCTAGTGCAAATTCTGTAGTAAATGCTTGGTTAAACAGTGAAGGTCATAGACAAACTATAGAAGGAGATTTTAGTCATTTTGAGATATCTGCAGAAAAAAATGCAAATGACAAGTGGTATTTTACAAACATTTTTATAAAAAAATAATAAAGGATAATAGCTAAAAAAAAGCCTTCCAATTTGGAAGGCTTTTTTTATTTATAATTATTTGTTATAATAAATTTTGATCGTCTGTTTTCTTCATGTTCTTCATCTGTACATTTAACTCCGTTTTTGCAACGATTTAATATTTGAGATTCTCCATAACCAATAGCGCTTTGTATTCGGTCTTTTGCTATGCCTCTAGAAAATAAATAATCTCTAGTAGACTTAGCTCTTCTATCAGATAATTTCATATTATAACTATCATTACCACGACTATCTGTATGAGATTCGATTTTAATAACCATTTTTGGATGTTCTCTCATAACAGCAACTATGTTTTCTAACTCATAAGCAGCATCTGGTCTAATATTAGATTTGTCAAAGTCAAAAAATATCGGGTTAATTACAATTTCATTATCAATAATAAGTGGTTTTAATGATAAATCAATTTCAGTTTCTTCTTGATTAATTGCAGATGTTTCAAACTCAATATTATCAGGTCTGTAGATTGGTTTTTCAGCTAAAATTGTATAAGTTTTCTCGCAATCTATTTTAAACTCGTAATAACCATCTTCTTTAGTTTGATATCTTTCTAATATTTTACCATCTATGTTAATTAAAGAGACTGTAGCTTTTGACAATAATTCATTAGTTAATTCATCTCTAATTAAACCTTTTACGATTTGTTCACATTTTAATTTACCAAACGCATAAATATCATCTCCACCTTGTCCTCCTTCTCTGTTAGAAGAAAAATAACCTGTATTTGTTTCTGTATCTATAAAGTAACAAAAGTCATCAAAAGAACTATTAAAAGGAGCTCCTAAATTTTTGACTTCAATATCAGTATTGGTTTTTAAAATATTAGATTCAAAAATATCTAAAAGACCTAGGTTAATATTAGCATCACTAGAAAAGTATAGAGTTGAGTCTTTTGCAACAAAAGGGAATTTTTCGTTTCCTTCTGTGTTAATTTTTGGTCCTAAATTAATAGGTTCTCCAAATGTACCATCATCATTTATAGCTACTTTATACAAATCTGTTTGACCATACCCACTATCCATGTTTGATGAAAATATTAATGTCTTATTGTCTGGAGTAAGGGTAGGAGCTGTAAAGTCAAAGTTTTCATTATTAAATGGTAATTCTTCAATATTTGTCCAGGTATTATCAACTTTAGTTGCTTTATAAAGTTTTAAATTTGAGGATCCACTTTTATTATATCGTCTTTTTTCCTTTTTATTTACATTATTTCTGGTAAAATACATTGTATTACCATCATTTGTAATGGTAACAAGACCTTCGTGATCATTTTTAGTATTGATTTCAGAATTTAATTTCGCAGCATTACTAAATACTTTTTTATTGTTTTCTATAGTAATTTCAGATTCAAAAATATTTAAATAAGGTTCATTATTAAGTTCGTATAATTCTTTTTCATTTGTAATAGAATCTTTAACCCAAGTAGAGTAGAAGTATAATTTATTATCTTTTTCGAAGCTACCAAAATCTGAATATTTTGTATTTAGAGGTAAATTTTCAATTTCTACATAAACCTTTTCTGTGCTTGATAATTCTGAATATGTATCTAGATTAAATTTTTCTATATCTTTTATTCGTCTATCTTTTTTATTGTTCTTGTTAAAAATTTTGACAAATTCAATAGCTTCTTCATATTTCTTTTGAGCTCTTAAAGTTTGAATGTATTTATATACATAATCAGAGTTAATGTTTGGATATTTATCAATCGCTTTTTTATACCAAAAAGCAGCTTCTTTTACTTTACTAATGTTAAAGTAGCAGTCTCCTAGTCTTGACAAAATATGTTCTGTACTGTCTTCTTTTTTTAAAGCTTCTTTGTATAACTCTGCAGCATTATCATAATTAAAGTCTCTAAAAAAATTATCTGCAACTTTTGTTTGTGCTATTGATAATTGACAAACAAAAAATAATATTAAGTATGTAAAATTTAATTTCATCTTTAGAAATATCTTGGAGATTTAACACGTTTTGTTGGTTTAAACACCTCAAACATCAACAATATTTCGTGTGTACCACCAGTGTAAGGTCTTAAATCTGTTATATAATGTTCATAAGCGTATCCAATTCTCATTTGTGGCGAAATTTGGAAATCTGCTAATCCTCCGATTGTTGACGTATCTTGATTATATCTATAACTTCCACCAATCCAAAACGTTTCATTAAATAGTAAGTGAGCACTTAAGTCAAAAGTTATTGGAGCACCATTTGTAAATTTAACTACTGTAGAAGGCTTTAGTTTAGTGTTTTCACCTAAATCAAATACGTATCCTCCAGTAAAATAATATCCAACACGTTCTAACGCTATGTAATCTACATTAGGATCTAAAGCAGACTCGTTATAATTTGTATTAATAATTCTAGGAGCAGAAAGACCCAAATACCAACGATTTTGATGTAAATATGCGCCTACACCAAAGTTAGGATTCCAACGGTTTGTAAAATTGCTAAAAAATGGATCTTGAGATACACTTTGATCATCCAAAAATCCTGCTCTATCTAAGCTATAGTGTATAAAACCAGCGCTTAAACCTAATGCTAATTTAGTTTTTTCAGATACTTGAATTGTATAAGAAAAAGCTCCATTTACGTACACAAAATTTTCATAACCTAATTCATCATTTATAGCTGTAGCACCTAGTCCAATTTTTTCATTTTTTAAAGGCGAATGTATTGATACAGTTGAAGTAGTAGGAGCTCCTTCAAGACCAACCCATTGACTTCTATGTAGACCAACAATACTTAGTGTTTCTCTACTGCCTGCATATGCAGGATTTATGGAAATTGTATTAAACATGTATTGAGTAAATTGAGGTAATTGTTGAGCAGTTATCTCTAAACAACCTAAAAAGAACAATACAATTATTCCATATTTTGAAAATTTTTTCATTAATAGCATTTTTATTTAGTACCTAAATATATTGGACCAGCAATTGGGTCTAAACCACTTTCTTTAAGTACTACTACATAGTAATAAGTACCATTTGGCAATCTTCCTGCAGATCCAATTGAAGATGAAGGTGAAACTCCGCTCCAGTCATTTTGGTAATTATCAGATTCATAAACCACATCACCAAATCTGTTAAATAGTTTTACTTCTACAACAAAACCGCAATCAGAAGCTCCTGTAACATTAAATGTTTCGTTATAACCATCTCCATTTGGTGTTACAGCTTTAGATATTTTGATTCTGTCTAAGCTTCCACAAGGTAATACCACACAGTCTTCATTAATATTAACAGTTAATCTAAATGTTTTTAAGCATCCATTATCAATTGTTGTATAAGTAAAGACATAGTCACCTAAATCTACATCTAAAGGATCAAATATTCCATTTGCAATTGAAATTCCATCTGTTTCAACATTCCATTCCATATCAGTATCATATCCAAGAGGTAGTTCATTGTATAGATCAATTTCACCATCTTCATAACATCTTGAAATAAATGATTCTTCTATAAAGTTTTCAGTAATGACGTTAATATTATGAGTAATTACTGTACTGTTGTTACATTCATCTGTTGCAGTCCAGATCCAAGTAATAGTGTACATTTCTTCCTCACCAGTGTATGTTGAAGTTTCTTCAAAAGTAAATTCAATATCTTGTTCAGAACAGTTGTCTTCAAAAATTAACTCAGGAACTTCTGGAATGTTAGAACAAACAACATCTGAAGGTAAATCTAATTGACTTACTAGTATTGGACCAACTGTATCTTCGATAGTTAACGTTGCTGAAGTAGAAGCTATGTTTCCACAATCATCCGCTACTGTATAGTTAACCGTGATAGTACCACCAAGTCCACAAGTACTCACAAAGTTATTAAAGTCGAAGTCAGACGTTACAGTATAACTCGCATCCGCATCACAACTATCCGTAGGACACGTTTGTAAAGCAGCGATATTAGCCGCATTCCAATCAGATGCTAAAGTACTGTTGTTAGCGCCATCGCATTCAATAGTTTCATCAGTCACATCCGAACAAAGTGCTAAGTCTGGCGCAGTCGTATCTTCAATAGTTAATGTTGCTGAAGTAGAGGCTATGTTTCCACAATCATCCGCTACTGTATAGTTTACAGTAATAGTACCACCAAGACCACAAGTACTAACAAAGTTATTAAAGTCGAAATCAGACGTTACCGTATAGTTAGCATCCGCATCACAACTATCCGTAGGACACGTTTGTAAAGCAGCGATATTAGCCGCATTCCAATCAGATGCTAAAGTACTGTTATTAGCGCCATCACATTCAATAGTTTCATCTGAAACATCTGAACATAACGCTAAGTCTGGCGCAGTTGTATCTTCAATAGTTAACGTTGCTGAAGTAGAAGCTATGTT
>NZ_CAXQQP010000001.1:0-50108 GCF_964226795.1 Mesoflavibacter sp. | reverse complement strand
TGTTTCCACAAGGACCACAAACGGTATTTAAGTTATTGTAATCGTAATCAGAAGTTACTGTAATATCTGTAGCACAACTATCAGAAGCACAAGCTTGAAGTGCTGCAATATTATCAGCGTTCCATTGATCAGCAATAGTTTGATTATCAGAAGCAGTACACTCAACATCAGTATCAGTAATTGAACAAGTAGATAAATCAGGACCAGTTGTATCAGATAAAGTTAACGTTGCCGAAGTAGACGCCATATTTCCACAATCATCCGCTACGGTATAGTTTACAGTAATAGCACCACCAAGTCCACATACATTAGAACTATCAAAATTGTTAAAGTCAAAGTCAGATGTTACAGTTAAATTAGAAGAACAATTATCTGTTGCGCAAGAACTTAATTCATTTATATTAGAAGTGTTCCAATCAGCTGCTATTGTTTCATTGTCATTTCCATTACATTCCAAAGAAGTATCCTTAACATCGCAAGCAGATATATCTGGACTTGTATTGTCCGTAACAGTTATAATTTGAATTTGATCTGCTGCAGCATTACCACAATCGTCAACTAAAGACCAAGTCCTTGTTATTATATATGAACCTTCGCAGTTACCGTCTGATACTGTATCTGTATAAGTGGCTTCTGGATGAGAAGAACAGTTGTCATTTTCATTAATAACATCTAATGTAATTGATAAATTAGCGTCATAATTACAATCAGAATCAACAAAAATCTCGATATCATCTGGAGCTGTAAATGTTGGAGCAGTCGTATCTTCAATAGTTAAAGTAGCCGAAGTAGAAGCAATGTTTTCACAATCATCCGTTACTGTATAGTTTACAGTAATAGTACCACCAAAACCACAAGCACTAACAAAGTTATTAAAGTCAAAGTCAGATGTTACAGTTAAATTAGAAGAACAATTATCCGTAGCACAAGAAGTTAATTCATTTATATTAGTAGTATTCCAAGTTGTAGCTATAGTTTCATTATCATTCCCATTACACTCTAAAATAGTATCCTTAACATCACATGAAGATATATCTGGACTTATATTATCAGTAACAGTAATAGTTTGTATTTGGTCATCAGCAGCATTACCACAGTCGTCAATTAAAGACCAAGTTCTTGTTATTATATATGAACCTTCACAAGTACCAGTATTAACCACATCAGTAAATGTTGCCTCAAGAGAAGTTGAACAGTTATCATCTTCGTCAGTAACATCACCAGTTTGTGCAACCGACGCATTATAGTTACAAGACGCATCAGTAAATATTTCAATATCATCTGGCGCTGTAAAAGTAGGAGCAGTATTATCCGTAACAGTTATTGTTTGTATTTGATCAGCTGCAGTATTCCCACAATCATCAGTTAAAGTCCATGTTCTTGTAATGATATACGATCCTTCACAAGAACCTGCAGTAACCAAATCAGTAAATGTTGCCTCAATAGAAGCAGAACAGTTATCAGCTTCATCCGTTACATCACCTGTTTGTGCAACCGACGCATTATAGTTACAAGACGCATCAGTAAAAATTTCGATATCAGCTGGTGCCGTAAAAGTAGGTGCTGTTGTATCTTGAATAGTAATGATTTGTGTTTGAGTTGTAGTGTTCCCACAATCATCAGTTAAAGTCCACGTTCTAGTGATGATAGATTCGCTGCTACAGTTACCGGCAGAAGTGTCTTCTTGATCGCTAAAAGTAGCCTCTAAAGTCGTGTCGCAATTATCTGCTTCATCAGTAACATCTCCAGTAAGTGTTAGATCATTAGGGTCTTGCTCACAATTAATAGTTACATCGGCAGGCACAGTAAATGTTGGAGGAGTAGTATCTACAACATTAATGATTAAAGTTCTTGTTGTTGTATTTCCGCATTCATCAGTAGCTGTCCAAGTTCTTTCTACTGTAAATTCATTTTCACAAGTTCCTGGAGTTGTTGTTTCTTCAAAATTAATAGTAGCACTTCCACATTCATCTGTAGCTGTTAAATCTTCCGCAGGTTGTAATTCGTCACATTCAATTGTTATTTCTTCAGAAATAGTAACGGCATTTGTATAATTAGAAATACAAGTAAATTCAATATTATGTTGTCTTCCACTACCAGAAACATTATTTTTTCTGGCTTCAACACCAACTCTAAAAGAAAAACTTGTTGCATCTGTATTTCTAGTAGTAAAATTAGCTTGAGGATTAGCATTAGTTACACCTGTATATTCTGTAGTACCAGAGGTAGCAACTATCCAAGGACCTTCTTCTGTAATGGTTAAATCTGTAGGATCATTTACAGTATAACTATTTGTAAACTGAGTCCAGTTTACTTCTCCAAAATTATTATTACCATCAATATCATTAAAATTAGAATAGAATTCAGGTAAACTAGTAGGTGTTGTAGTTCCGGCTTGAACAAAATCGAATCTAAATTCTGTATAAGCTCTATCTCCATTGTTTGCTATTGAAAAAGCAGTTCTAGGTCTAAAAGAATCGCTTCCTGTAGAATTATCATCGAAAACAGGAATTGTAGTATTAACAGTTGCTACAATATTAACTAAGGCGTCTACTCCTGGTGCAATTTCAGTAAATCTAAAAACTTCTCCTTGTAAAAACGTATTATTGTTTCCATCACCAGTTTCTTCAGTATAATTTTCAAAACTTAATACAGGAACATCAACACATGAAGGTTGACTATTATCTACATTAGAAGGAAAACCTACAATTGTTGGCGGTAATGTATCAATTATTGTAAAAGTAGCTGTAGTAGAAGATGAGTTTCCGCATTCATCAGTAGCTGTAAAAGTAACAGTTGTACTACCAGTTTCGCCACAATCATCAGTTGTGTTTGTAATAGTATTAGACCAAGTTATTGGTCCGCCGCATTCATCATAAGCAACAGCGTTACCATTATTAGCTAACCAATTGTTAAATTGGTCAGTATTACCATTTCCATCACATTGTACTGTAAAGTCAAAAGATTCTGTGTCAATTACAGGTCCTGTCGTGTCTACAATAGTAATAACTTGAGTGTAATCTTCTATTGTATTACCACAAGCATCGGTAAATGACCATGTGTTTGTAATAGTTCCGTTAGAAGGGCAAGATGGATCTGGCATAAAGTTGCCTGATGTTTTTATAGGGATAAGGTTGTTACAACTTGCTACAGGAGCTAAATTTTGAGCATTATTTAAGGCATTTGTATTATCACACTCTACAGTTCTATCTAATTCATTAGGTGTAGTAACCCAAGTTGCTGGTGCTGGAGGGTTAACTGTTACTGTAGTTGATAAATTATTACCTTGCTTACATTCATCTAAACTATTAGAACTTACTATGGTAGTATTGTGATTATTGATAAATCCTGAGTAAGAAGCCGAAAGTTGTGAGCTTAAAGTTGTAGAACATCCGTTTTCTAAATAATAACATTGATCATTTACAGTTATATCAAAAGCAAAGCTTAATGTTTCTCCAACATCCAATAATCCATCTGTAGCAGTAAATGTTAATTCTCTTGTGCCAGAATTATAGGAATAAGTTAATCCTGATGGTAATCCTGTTATAGGTTGTACTAGTTCTGAACCAACAGGAACCGTTGTAACAAAGCTTATATTTGTAGCATCATCATTACCGTTATTAGTGGTGGATGCATTATATGTTACTGTTTGAGGGTTACTATTAGGAGTAATAGTATTTGGTGTAGCTGTATATACAATTGGATCTAATTTAGGTTCATAAACCTCTACAGCTAAACCTAATAGATATAGACCATATGCTTCTTGATTTGAAGTTAGTCTTAAGGTTGTTGATGTTTGATTATTATGTAGAAGATTATTTCCTGAATTATCTAAATGAAAATGAGCTGAGTCAAAACCTAAAGTGTTTGTACTTGCTGGATTTCGATCTGTAAAGTTGCTATTTCCATTAGTAATTCTACTATTAAAAAAGTTATTTGAATTTCTTAAAGGCGCATCTAAATCTTCGAAGACGTTTGAAGAGTTAAGCATTTGTAATCTGTCTCCTGATAAATCACGATCGCCTTCTAAAGCTCCAATTACTATATCAGATTTTACAGCTCCTGTTGGGATTGTTTGAAAGCCACTAAAATTAATATTAAAATTATTGTTAGAACTAGTTACATTGGCATAACCATCAAAAAATGATATGTTTTTTCTTTTTAATTGATCACTTTTATAAACAACTACTAGCTGCCAACCTCCAGAAGTACCAGTGTTATTTCCGTCATGAGAATATAAATACCCTTGTCTTCCTTCAACATTAGCAACTTGATACTTACCAAATGCATTGCTGTTATTTAAAACATTATTAGTGATATCTTTTACACAGATGTAAGCATCATTAACAAAGTGAGGATTTTCATCACGACCTCTAAAAATAACATCATCTGCAGAAACAGTAGTGTAGCTTGTTTGTCCAGGTAGCATTATTTTTACTTGGTTATAATTCCAACCAGGTTGATTATCTAACTCTACAGCGTTATTACCATTACCAACTATTAAACCTTTATCTGCTGCAGCCCAATAAAGTAAAACTTTATCTATCGCTAAGCAAGGATCGCCTGGATAAGGGTTTGTTAAGTTTGCGCTACTAGAGTTAAATGTAGTAAAATCGTTATCAATGTCTACATAAACGTTATCTGAAAAGTCATGATTACCATCAGATCCATTATAATTACCTGTAGCAGTTCTAGAGATTGTGTTATTACCAACAACAATAACATCACCATTAATACTACTTTGGTATCTAAGCGTAAATGGTTTTTTTACTTGAGCTGTACTAATTGTAGCAATTAATGACACAGCTAATATTAAAAGTGCTTTATAGCACTTTACTAATGGGTTAAGTTTTTTCAAAACGACAAAAATTGATTTATAACATATACAGTACACACAAAAACAGTAATTAATTGCAATATAATTAACTTATTACTTATAATATAAATGTTTTTAGAACTAATATGCATATAACACTGTTTTACTTTATAATTTTTAAAAAAATTACATACATTTAAAGTGCTACTATTTTGCTTAAGGGAATGGTTTAGTAGGTTCTTAGTTTTTAGATTCAAGGGTGAAATTAATTAATAGCAATACAAATCAAGTTGTAAATAATATTAAAATCAAAAAAAAATGATATAGCGTATATTTAATCGATAAACGACATTTTTAACTCTAAAAATCTCTAGAATAATCATTTAAATAATCATTATGGACAAAACTTTACAGTTATTT
The DNA here is from genome assembly GCF_964226795.1 of Mesoflavibacter sp. NCBI lineage: Bacteria > Pseudomonadati > Bacteroidota > Flavobacteriia > Flavobacteriales > Flavobacteriaceae > Mesoflavibacter > Mesoflavibacter sp. The sequence continues at coordinate 44,872 of NZ_CAXQQP010000001.1, read as the reverse complement.
CGACATGGTAAATCTTCATGGAAATATAATTTACCAGATCATGATAGACCCTTAAAAAAAAGAGGTTTTACGGATATTGAATTAGTGTCTAAATACATAAAAAAAGATTTTAAAAAGCCAGATTTAATATTATCAAGTACAGCAAATCGTGCATGTACAACTTCTAAAAATTACATTAAAAATTTAGATCTTTTTGACGTCAAATTTCAACTTAAAAAAGAGCTTTATGATTTTTCTGGAGACGCTGTATTAAATCAAATTTATAATTGTGACGATTCTGTGAAAACTTTAGCAATATTTGGACACAATTATGCGCTTACAGATTTGTGTAATCAACTAGGGGATAGTTATATAGAAAACTTACCAACATCTGGATTTGTTCAAATAGAATTTAATGCTCAATGTTGGCAAAAGGTTAAATTTGGTAAAACAACAAGAATTGTATTCCCTAAACATTTAAAATAGCCAATCTAATTAAATATATTTGTAGTAAAAATTCGTCAAATGAACAACCATATTATAGATAATAAATACATTAATAGAGAGTTAAGTTGGCTTCAATTTAATCACCGAGTTTTACAAGAAGCAGCAGATGAGACTGTTCCGTTAATTGAAAGATTACGTTTTTTAGGTATTTTTTCTAATAATTTAGACGAATTTTTTAAAGTACGTTATGCTACAGTAAAACGTATTGACTATGCAGGTAAAGCAGGTAAAAGTCAACTTGGAGGTATTAAGGCATCAGAGTTGTTAGAGATAATAACAAATACTGTTATTGGACATCAAACAGAAAGTCTTAAAATTTTAAGCAAAATTCAAAAAGAATTAGAGACAGAAAACATCTTTATTATAAAAGAAAATAAGGTTAATAAATCTCAAAAAGAGTTTCTTAAAAAGTATTTTTTAGAAAAAGTTAGTCCAGCTTTAGTAACTATTATTTTAAACCCAGATATAGAACTTCCTAACCTAAAAGATAGTAATGCGTATTTAGCAATAAATATGGTTTTAGAAGATAATTCTAGCCAATATGCTTTGATAGAAATTTCTAGATCAATGCAACGATTTGTTGTACTTCCAAAAGTAGACAATAAACAGTATATCATTATGTTAGATGATATGTTGCGTTTGTTTTTAGACGATATTTTTAACGTTTTTAGCTATAAAAATATTTCTGCGCATATGATAAAAATTACACGTGATGCAGAGTTGGATTTAGACAGCGATTTGTCTAAAAGTTTTATGGAAAAAATTAGTGATAGCGTTAAGGATAGATTAATTGGTGAGCCGGTAAGATTTGTTTATGATAAAACTATAGATAAAACGACGTTAAACTTTTTAATGTCAATTATGGGTATAGATAATACAGATAGTATAATACCAGGTGGACGTTATCATAATAGGAGAGATTATATGGATTTTCCTAGTTTAGGCAGAACAGATTTACTTTACGATAAAATCACACCATTACAAGTTAAAGGTTTAAGCCTACAAGACAGTATTTTTGAGTCTATAGCAAAAAAAGATTATTTACAATATGCACCTTATCATACATTTACATATGTAGTAAAGTTTTTACGCGAAGCAGCTTTAGACCCAAAAGTAAAATCAATAAAAATTACAATTTATAGATTAGCACAGATATCTCATGTAGCAAGTTCTCTTATCAATGCTGCAAAAAATGGTAAAAAAGTTACTGTTTCTATGGAAATTCAAGCGCGTTTTGATGAAGAAGCAAATATCGCTTACGCGGAACAAATGCAGCGCGAAGGTGTTAACCTAATTTTTGGAGTACAAGGATTAAAAGTACACAGTAAAATGTGTGTAATAGAGCGTGAAGAAGGAAAGAAAACTAAACGTTATGGCTTTATAAGCACAGGTAATTTTAATGAGTCTACTGCACGTGTTTATACAGATTTTACGTTATTTACAGCCAATCAAAAAATATTAAAAGACATCAATAAAGTATTCAACTTTTTTGAAGTTAACTATAAAATTTACAGATATAAACACATAATTACCTCGCCACATTATACAAAAGATAAATTTTTTCGTTTAATTGATAACGAAATAGAAAATGTTAAACAAGGCAAACCAGCTTTTATTAAATTAAAAATGAATAGTATATCAAGCTATAAAATGATTGATAAGCTATACGAAGCAAGCAAAGCTGGTGTAAAAATACAAATGATTGTTAGAGGTATTTGTTGTCTTGTTCCTGGAGTAAAAGGTGTTAGTGAAAACATTGAAGTAATAAGTATCGTAGACAAGTTCTTAGAACACACTAGGCTATACATTTTCTGTAATAATAACGATACAAAAGTATACATCTCTTCTGCAGATTGGATGACAAGAAATATAGATAATAGAGTAGAAGTATCCTGCCCAATCTATCAAGATGATATTAAACAAGAATTATTAGATATATTCGATATCTGTTGGAATGATAATGCAAAAGCAAGACTATTAGACAAAACTCAAAAAAATAATTATCGTAAAAACGATAAACCTAAATTAAGGTCTCAATTTGCAACTTATGATTATTTAAAAGAAAAACTAAACTAAATAATGCTAACCATACAAAAATACGCTGCAATAGACATTGGGTCTAACGCTGTAAGACTACTAATTTCTAATATTATAGAAGAAAAAGGTAAACCTGTACGCTTCAAAAAAAGTTCGTTAGTGCGTGTTCCTGTTCGTCTTGGTGCAGATGTGTTTATAAAAGAAAAGATTTCTAAAAATAATAAAGAGCGTATGCTTAAAACCATGCAAGCGTTTAGTTTGTTAATGCAAACACATAATGTTGTTAGGTACAAAGCATGTGCAACGTCTGCAATGCGAGAAGCAAAAAATGGTAAGCAAATAGCAGATTTAGTATTAGAAGAAACAGGTATTAAAATAGATATTATAGGAGGAGAAGAAGAAGCTGCTATTATTGCTGCAACAGACCTTCAAAGTTACATTGATGAAAATAAAACTTATCTATACGTAGATGTAGGAGGCGGTAGTACTGAGTTTTCTGTAATAGATAAAGGGGAAAAAATATCGTCAAAATCCTTTAAAATAGGAACTGTAAGACTTTTAAATGATGTAGTAAAAAAAGAAGCTTGGCAAGAACTTGAAGAATGGATAAAAACTGAAACATCAAGATTCGAAAAAATTGATGTTATTGGATCTGGAGGAAACATTAATAAAATTTTTAAAATTTCAGGAAAATCTTTAGGTAAACCATTATCCTATTTTTACCTTACTTCTTACTATAATACCTTACAAACATACTCTTACGAAGAGCGTATATCTCAATTAGACTTAAATCAAGATAGAGCAGATGTGATTATACCTGCAACACGTATTTATTTATCGGCGATGAAATGGAGTGGCGCAAAAGACATCTATGTTCCAAAAATTGGACTAGCAGATGGTATTATAAAAAGTATATATAATGATACGGTTAAGAGTCATACAAAGTTAAAATAGTACACTTTATCTGTTTATTGTGATAGATTAAATAATAATATATATATTTACTAATAAGATTATAAAAACTAAACTCAACCTCTTATAACTTTTAAAATATGAAAAAAACTATTCTTTTCTTTACTTTAATCTTAGCTTCTTTTTATGGATTTTCTCAAAACTCTGTTTATGGAGTTAGAGCTGGTATTAATATTTCTGATTTAGATTTTGAAGATCAGTTTGATGATACGCCTCACACTCACAGAAATGGATTTATGATTGGTTTTTTTGGAGAGTATAAGTTATCAAACTTAATTGATATTGCTCCAGAAATTCAGTTTTCAGCAGAAGGTTCTAAAGAAGAAGAATTGAGAATTAACTATATCCAATTACCAGTTTTATTTAAGTTTAACTTATCTAATAATTTTGCTTTAGCAGTTGGACCTCAAGCTAGTTTAAAAGCTCATGAGTATGATGATGGCATTAAAAACTTTACATTTTCTGGTGTAGCTGGAATTGACTACATGATTACTGATGAATTTTTCTTAGACTTTAGATATAAGTATGGATTACAAAACCTAGTTGATGATGAATTAGGTGTAGAATTTAAAGGAAATACAATGCAAATAGGATTTGGAGTAAAATTCTAATATATTCAATAAATAGTAAGTGTTTAAAAAAAGCCTTTTCTAATTTAGAAAAGGCTTTTTATATTTATCCGTGTATGGTTTCTTTTGTCCCTAAGTCTTTCATAATTTGGGCTTCATAATCTAATAAATTTTGCCATTTTTTATCTACTTCTTCTCGGTTTCCGTATTTACGAGCATATCCTAAAAACATAGTATAGTGATTAGCTTCACTAACCATTAATCGTCTATAAAACTCGGCTAATTCTTTATCTTTTAATTCTTCAGAAAGTAATCTAAAACGCTCGCAACTTCTAGCTTCAATTAGTGCAGCATATAATAGTCTGTGCACTAATTGATCTGTTCTGCTTCCTCCTTTAGGGAAGAATTTTAAAAGTTGAATTACATACTCATCTTTTCTATCTCTACCCAAAGTCCAACCACGTTCTATAATCTTATCATGTACCATTTTAAAGTGGCTCATTTCTTCTTTAACTAAAGCAGTCATTTCTTGAACAAGCTCTGTATATTCAGGAAAACTTACTATTAAGGAAATGGCAGTACTTGTTGCTTTTTGCTCACAAAAGGCATGGTCTGTAAGAATTTCTTCTATATTTTTTTCTACAATATTAACCCAACGTGGATCTGTTGGTAATTTTAGTCCAAGCATATTTTTTTAAGCAGTTAAGTAGTTATGATCTAAATCTGTAAGGTTGATTAGTTTTTTATCACCTTTATTATCTATTACTAATTCAAAAAGTTTTTCTGTATTAGATTTTGGTTGTGTAAAAAGAATGTTTAAAACCAATTTATTTTGGTTTAAACTTTCTTCTTGATTTACCCAAACACTTTTTAAAATTGAAGTTTCCATATAGTAAGAAACCGTTTTATCATGTTTTAAAATATATTGTTTATCAATAACATCATTAAAAATAATTTTGTTTTGACGTGCTACAATTTGGGCTTTATAATCTCTGTAATGATATTTATAGTTTATAGAATCGTGTTTAAATTGTCTTAAGTATGAAGACTTCATATCTGTAAAAGTTTTTACATTTACATGATAGCCATTACTTAAAATAGTATCTGTTTTAACTTCAGCATATTCTTTAGGAAAGTAAGAAACACGTTCTGAAAAAGATTCTAATAAGTTTTTGTCTTTTAAGATATCTTTAGGTGATCTATTAATTTTATCTCTAGCATCACAACTAATAAGCGTAATAATTATCCCTAAAAGTAGTACTGTAAACTTGTTCATAATTATAAAGTTACAATTTAAACATCTAAATCAAAAGCCTTTCTTAGTAATTCGATGTTAGGATTTTTTTCTTTTAGTTTTTCATATTTTTCAATTGGTGTATAGGCGTATTTTTTTTCCATCACTTCATCTACAGTAATGTCTAAATTAATATCATAATTGTTTAGACTTTTACGTAAATAAGACATCAAATCATACGATTGACGTTCTACTTCAACTTTATTTGTCGCGTTAGGAAAAGTTAATTTTACGGTTACACCATCTTCGGCTAATTTAGGCTTATCTATAGATAGGATAGAAGCAAGGTTAAATTGTCCTTTGGCTTCAATTTCGTTAACAAATAAATTCCAATGATTGGTTAGTTCTTCTTGAGTAAAAGGTTCCTTTGGTAGGTTTTCTTCATCAACAACAACATCTAGTTGTTTTATTTCATGTTCTTTTTTTGCTCTTATACTTTTTAAAGATAATCCAGATGTTCGTTTTTTTGCAGATGCTATACCTTTTTCTAATACAATTTTAGGTTTTGGTGGTTCTACAAATTGTTTAAGTTCTGGATTTACTTTTTGTGTTTCGTTTTTAGAAGAAGCTTCTACTGGTTTTTTAACAGGAATAGGTGTAATACCTTTTTTTCTGAAATAACTAGGTGGAATTATGTAACGTCTGCTATTTTTTTTTTCTCCATCAAAAGTGATAGAGGCAAGTTGCATTAAAGTAAGTTCGACCAGAAGTCGTTGGTTTTTACTGCTTTTATATTTCAAATCACAGTCGTTTGCTAGATTTATAGCTTGTATTAAAAACTGCTGACTTGATTTTGTAGCTTGATTTTCGTACTTCTTTTTAGTGTCTTCTCCAACTTCTAAAAGTTCAATTGTAGCAGGATTTTTACAAACTAATAAATCTCTAAAATGTGATGCAAGTCCAGCAATGTAATGATGTCCATCAAAACCTTTTGCTAATGTCTTATTAAATTGAAGTAATAGCTCAGGGATTTTATTGTCTAGAATAAGGTCTGTACTTTCAAAGTAAGTTTCGTAATCTAATACGTTTAAATTTTCTGTAACTGCTTGTCTTGTTAAATCTTTACCAGAAAAACTAACTACACGATCAAAGATTGAAAGTGCATCACGCATAGCACCATCTGCCTTTTGAGCGATGATATGTAGCGCATCATCTTCTGCATTTACACCTTGCTCTTCTGCAATGTATTTTAAATACTCTTTAGCGTCTTTAACTGTAATACGTTTAAAATCAAAAATTTGACAACGTGATAAAATAGTTGGGATTATTTTATGTTTTTCAGTAGTTGCTAAAATAAAAATACAATGTTTTGGTGGCTCTTCTAAAGTCTTTAAAAAAGCGTTAAAAGCGGCTTGAGATAACATATGTACCTCATCAATAATATAAACTTTGTACTTACCAACTTGTGGCGGAATACGAACTTGATCGGTTAAGTTTCTAATATCGTCTACAGAGTTGTTGGAAGCTGCATCTAACTCAAAAATATTAAAGGCGTAATCTTCTTCAGAGTTTTCATTGCCTTCACTGTTAATCATCTTTGCCAAAATACGTGCGCAAGTCGTTTTACCAACACCACGTGGACCAGTAAATAACAATGCTTGTGCTAGATGATTGTTTTCTATGGCATTAAGTAAAGTGTTTGTAATAGCAGATTGACCAACAACATCCTTAAAGGTTTGTGGTCTGTATTTTCTGGCTGATACTACAAAATGTTCCATAGACATTAGATTGAATACAAATTTAAAAAATAGCTTAATAAAAAGGAAGTTTGTTGCTCCAATTTATTTTGAGTTATTAACATTAATTGAAGATTAATAGTTTTTTAAATTATTATATTGACTGTAATAAAAAATCAATTGTAACAAATGATAATTATTCTTGTCCTTACATAAAAGAATTAAAATGATAAAAAAACTGACTGCTTTTACTTTTCTTACAATTTTATCAACATTTGGGTTTTGCCAAAATTTAGATGCTGAAGTTGATAAAATTTATCAAGTAGAAGATAACACACCTGGTTTTTCAATTATAGTTTCTAAAGGCGAAGAAATCTTAGTAGAAAAACAATATGGAATATCTAATTTAGATTATGACATACCAATTACAAACAAAACAGTTTTTGACATCGGTTCAATTGCTAAACAATTTACAGCATACGCAATACTTTTGCTAGAAGAACAAGGTAAATTATCTATTAAAGAGCCTGCTTATAAATACATTAATAATCTACCTCAATATCAAAAAGGAAATCCAACCATAGAACAATTATTAAATCAAACAAGTGGCATCAAAGAAGTAGATGGCATTGCGGGAATTGCAGATTTAACTAAGAATGATTTACTCACACAATCGCAAATGATGAATTTTATTACAAAAATGACATCATTAAACTTCAAACCAGGCGAGTATTTTCAATACACAAATTCAAACTATATCTTATTGGCAGATATTGTAACTAAAGTTTCAGGTAAACCGTTTACGAAATTTATGCACGAAAATGTTTTTGAACCATTCGGAATGGAAAATACAATTAAAAAATCAAGCACTTACACTATTATTAAAAACAGAGCAATTGGATATGTAAAAGATGAAGGCAGTTTTTATAAGACACATTTACACGCTTTTGTTTACGATGGAGACGGGCAAGTACTTACCACTCCAAAAGATATGTTTAAGTGGCATATAGGTTTACAGAAAATTAAAAATCAACATTCTGAATTATATAAAAAAATGCATACCAAAGCCAAGTTAAATAATGGTAATACTATCGATTATGGTTTAGGAGTAGAGTTTGAAACTTATAATAACTATCAAGCATTTGGTTTTGACGGAATGATATTAGGCGGCTTTGTTTCTAAATATCTTTATTTTCCTGAATTAGATATGATGTTTTTTACTACACAAAATACCTTTGATTCAGATTTTGAGGAACAGTTTTTTAAGTTAGTTGACTTATACATTCCTAAAAATAATTTCAATAACGAAACAAAAAATATCGAAGAGGAGAAAAAAGTAAAGCTTTCAAAAAAAGAGCTGAAATTATACGAAGGAAGTTATCTCTTTGCTGGTAGCGATGTCGAGACAATTAAAACAAACATAATACAACTTAAAAATGATGAACTTGCTGTACTAACGATTGATGGAGAAGAAATAACAAGATTAAAACCTATTGGAAATAATCAATTTATGTTTAATGACAAATTAGTTGTTTTTGACTTAGAGTCTGATAAAAAAAGTTATAAATATTATGAATCTCAAAACCAATTACCTTGGCTATTTAAAGAATACAATCCTACTACTTACAACGAAAAGGAATTAAAAGAATTTGAAGGACAATATTTTAATGCAGATTTTCAAATCAGTAAAAAAATCAAACTAATAGACGGTAAACTTTTTGTTTTTAGCAGAAATGGTGCTTGGAAAAATGAGATTATACCTCTTGAAAAAGATGCTTTTGATTACTCTTCTGACCTAATAACCTTTCTTAGAGATAACAATAACTCTATAGTTGGTCTTAAAATTATAGATGTTTTATTTAAAAAAATATAATTATTATTTTATACAAATACATACATTAGTTTATCGTAATTTAGCACCAGTAAATCGCCTTATCGCTAAAAACTCAATTTGATTGAGTTTCTCTTTTTTTGAGATTCCCGCATTCGCGAGAATTTAGAGGAAAGTCCGGACACCATAGTGCAATTATAGTGGTTAACAGCCATCCGCCGAAAGGTGAGGAAAAGTGCAACAGAAAGAATGTACAGGTCATGCTGTAGTGAAATCAGGTAAACTCTATAAGGTGCAATACCATGTATATTAACGTTTGAGCGCTGCACGTGCGATGTTAAAGGGTAGGTAGCTAAAGTGTGTTGGTAACAGCACATTCAGATAAATGATAAGGACGCTTTTGCGTACAGAATCCGGCTTATAGATTTACTATTTTATAAAGAAACCACCTTTTTTAAGGTGGTTTTTTATTTTTTGTCATTTCGAACAAAGTGAGAAATCACATAAGGATGAGATTACTCGATTCCTCGGAATTATAAATTGGTTTTAAGAATACTATTCTTCTGTCAGTTCAAAAAAACTAAACATATTACCGCCATAACTTTTAGAATGAGAATACTGTGATAAACCTGATAAGTCGGTATGTTTAGAGTGTTCTAAAATTAAAAGTCCATCTTTTTCTAATAGGTTATTTTGAAAGACTAATTCTGGGATTTTTGAAAATTCTTCCACAGGAAATTCATATGGTGGATCTGCAAAAATAATAGTGTAAGGTTGTTGATGATTTTCTAAAAAGCTAAACACATCACTTTTAATGGTGTTGATAGGCATTTCAAAACTTTCAGCAGTTTCATTAATGTATTTTATACATCCATAATTTTGATCAACGCAGGTAATGTTTTCGGTACCTCGTGATGCAAATTCGTAACTGATATTACCCGTGCCAGCAAATAAATCTAAAACAGAAATTTCATCAAAATAATATTGATTATTTAAGATGTTAAATAAGGCTTCTTTAGCCATATCTGTTGTTGGTCTAACGGGTAGTTTTTTTGGTGCAACTAACTTTCGTCCTTTGTATTTTCCGGATATAATACGCATTAGAGACTTTTTAATAAAGTGAAATTAGAATAGTTATTTGTTGGTTTTTCCACGAAAGCGAAAGTGTCAAATCTATTACCAAAACTAACATGTCTTACATACTTATAAGCTATTTTATAAATAGGATGTTCTTTATCTAAATTTCCTAAAAAGACAAGCTCGATAGTTTCTGGATTGAGCTGTAATTGCTCTAAAGTAAAGAGTAAATAATAGATAAAATCTTCTTTAGTTTGATAATTAAACGTATTGTAAAGTGCTAATTTACCTGAGTTAAATGCTACTACTTCAAAGCTTTCTGTATTTACATTAACGTATACTTTAGAAGTGTTGTTATTTTTTTCTAAAGTCAATAATTGCTCAATTAATACTGTAGAAAAATGTTTGTAAGTAAAGCTTCCAAACTTGTCAAATAAGTAATTGTTTATGTTGGTAAATGGAACATAAACATTTATACTATCATTTTGTTTAATATCATCAAAAGTAATAAAATCTGTTTTTAAAATTTTGGTATTAAATTTTAAATAATCTGCTAAATTATCTTCGTCAAATAATGGTTTAGGCACTAGAGTAGACCATTCGTTTTCATGAATAACAGTTACTTTATCAAACGCTTGATCTAGTTTAGGATTAGAGTTAAACTGATGCTTTACAGCATCTAATAAATCTAACGGTGTTTTTTTTATAAAGTCTACATTTTGTAGATCTATAATGGTATTTGTATCTGTGTTTAGGATACAAAAAGAAAGTCCACTCAAACTTAGTTGAATGGACAGTTCTAGGTTGGTTAAAATATTATGTGTATTATTCGTTATTGCCATAAGTTTTTGGCCAGTTTCCTACAGTTTTAACTTCGTCCATAGATCCAACACGTAAAGCATCTCCGTTAACACCTTCTACAGATAATACTTCTTTTTCTTTAGAAACTAAATCTTTAGGTTGGTCAAATAATAAATCGTCTTTTTTAACAAATGCTTCAAATACAGGTATTTTATTATCTCCATCTGTTAGTTCTCCTGCATTTAAAGTAAATTTAGTACCTGGTTTAGCATTTGGTACATCCATCATTGTTTTGTATCTAGTAGAAGTTTTAAACAAACTATCTTTTACAGGTACGTATCCAATAGTATCTGTAATTACAATATCTTTAAACATTTCTACACCACCATAAGCCTTGGTTCTTTCTTCGTCAACAACACTAGAGTCGCGTCTTTCTATAATTGTAAATTGACCATTTTCAATAAACTTAATTAAAGTATCGTAGCTTTTTGTAAACTTTCCGTTTACTTCTCTGTATGCTAATTCAGAATCTCTAATATCTTTTAATTTTTCAATTGCAGCAGCATAACGTTTCACTTTTAATTGATTAAATTTAATTTCTCCATAAACAGAGTCAAAAGTTAAATAACCTAAAAGGATAATTAAAGCCCAAAGTGCAATTACAATTACAGGTTTTACTTTTGAAGGTAAATATTTGTCAATTAGCCATACAATTGCAAAGGTTAAAAGAATGGCACCAATAATAATTAATATTAAATTTAGCATAGTGTTTTTTATTAAAATATAATTAAGGTCAGTGACAAATCTACAATTTTTTTTTATTCGTAAAAACCATTTGTTGGTAAAAATGATTTATATATTTGAGAAAAAGTTTTTAAACCTTGTGCCTTAATGACTAGTTCAGAATTTTATTCCCTTATAAAACAGCAATTTCCATTTAAACCAACCGCAAAACAAGACATTTTACTTTTACAACTTTCAGAATTTATTTTTAAAGATACTACAGATAGCGTTTTTTTATTAAAAGGTTACGCCGGTACAGGAAAAACAACAATTATAGGTACTATTGTAACTAACTTATGGAAAGCAAAGAAAAGTGCAGTCTTAATGGCTCCAACAGGTAGAGCAGCAAAAGTAATATCTAATTACTCAAAAAAAGAAGCCTTTACAATTCATAAAAAAATATATTTTCCTAAAAAAAATAAAGGTGGTGGCGTTAATTTTGTTTTACAACCAAACAAACATAAAAACACCATATTTATTGTAGACGAAGCGTCTATGATACCAGACACACCTAACGATTCTAAATTATATGCTAACGGGTCTTTGTTGGACGATTTAATGCAGTATGTATACCAAGGACATAAATGTAAATTACTTTTAATTGGTGATACAGCACAGTTGCCTCCAGTAAAGTTAGATTTAAGTCCAGCTTTAAATGAAAACACACTAAATCTAAACTACAACAAATCTGTTACAAAGATGGAGTTAGATGAAGTAACACGTCAAGGTTTAGATTCTGGGATCTTAGAAAATGCAACTTTATTAAGAGAAGCGTTAGCAGACGAGTTTTTTGAAAGTTTTAAATTTAATTTAAAACCTTTTAAAGATATAGTTAGGCTAGTTGATGGTTATGAGATTATGGATGCCATAAACGATGCTTATAGCACTTTAGGGTATGAAGAGACAAGTATAATTGTTAGAAGTAATAAACGTGCTAATTTATATAATCAACAAATTAGAAGCCGAATTCTATTTAGTGAAAACGAACTTGCAGCAGGCGATTATCTAATGGTAGTTAAAAACAATTATTTTTGGATAAAGCCAAATACCGAAGCAGGTTTTATAGCTAACGGAGATATTATTGAAGTCTTAGAAATCTTTAGTTTTAAAGAATTATATGGTTTTAAATTTGCAGAAGTAAAAGTTAAAATGGTAGATTACCCAAAAATGAAACCTTTTGAAACCGTTTTACTTTTAGATACGATAACTGCCGAATCACCATCACTGTCTTATGAAGAATCAAATAAACTTTATGAAGAAATACAAAAAGATTATGAGGATGAAACGAGTAACTATAAAAAGTTCCTAAAAATCAAGAATAACCCACATTTTAATGCTCTTCAAGTTAAGTTTTCTTACGCTATTACTTGCCACAAATCTCAAGGAGGACAATGGAACACTGTTTTTGTAGAACAACCATATTTACCTAACGGAATAGATCGAGATTATTTACGCTGGTTGTATACAGCAGTAACAAGAGCTAAAGAAAAACTGTATTTAATAGGTTTTAAAGACGAATTTTTCGAAGAAAATTAAAGCAATACCTACCAATAATTAACATTAATAGACTATTTTTGAATAGTAATTTTTCAAAATAAAATATGAAAATCATTGCCATGATACCAGCACGATATAGTGCTTCTCGTTTTCCCGGTAAACTTATGCAAGACCTTAACGGAAAACCAGTAATTACACGTACCTATGAAGCTACAGTTAACACCAATTTGTTTGACGATGTGTTAGTTGTAACAGATAGTCAAATTATTTATGACGAAATAAAACATATTGATGGTAATGTTATGATGAGTAAAAAAGAACATCAATGTGGAAGTGATAGGATAGCAGAAGCGGTAGAAAATTTAGATGTAGATATAGTAGTTAACGTACAAGGTGACGAGCCTTTTACAGAAGTTGATTCCTTGAAAAAATTAATAAATGTTTTTAAAAACGATCCAAATAAAGAAATAGATTTAGCGTCTTTAATGGTTCGTATTAAAGATAAAGAAGAAATTAAAAATCCTAATACTGTAAAAGTAGTTTTAGATAAAAATAACCTAGCGCTTTATTTTTCAAGAAGTCCAATTCCTTATCCTAGAGATGAAAATGTTAATGTAAAATACTACAAACATAAAGGTGTTTATGCATTTAGAAAACAAGCATTATTAGATTTTTATCATTTTCCTATGCTAACATTAGAGGCATCAGAAAAACTAGAACAACTAAGATATTTAGAATACGGAAAAAAAATTAAAATGGTCGAAACTAATGTACAAGGAGTAGAAATTGATACACCAGAAGACCTTGAACGTGCAAAAAAGCTATGGAAATAAATTACGATAATATTAAAGTAATAGGTTTTGATGCAGATGATACGCTTTGGGTTAACGAAACCTATTTTAGAGATGCCGAAACAGAATTTGCTAAACTATTAAGTCAATTTGAAACACCTAATAAAATAGATCAAGAACTATTTAAAATGGAGATGAAAAACCTTCCTGTTTATGGTTATGGTGTAAAAGGTTTTGTATTATCAATGGTAGAAATGGCTATAGAATTATCAAATGGAACAGTCTCTAATAAAGTCATTTCAAAAATATTAGAGATAGGAAAAGATATGATTAATAAAGATGTAGAGCTTTTAGATGGTGTAGAAGAAGTGTTAAAAAAACTTTCAACTAAATATAAATTAATTGTAGCCACAAAAGGAGACTTATTAGACCAAGAAAGAAAACTTGAAAAATCTGGACTGTTAGACTACTTTCATCATATAGAAGTTTTAAGTGATAAAAAAGAGGCTAATTACTCTAAATTATTAAATCATTTAGACATCAATCCTAAAGAATTTTTAATGATAGGAAACTCTTTAAAATCAGATATCTTACCTTTAATAAACATAAAATCAAAAGCAATTCATGTTCCTTTTCATACCACTTGGGCACATGAAGAAGTTAAATTAGATGCAAATAGTAATAATCAATTTCATACTTTAAAAACTTTGAAAGAAATACCACAATTATTACAATGTTAAAAACTATAGATATAGAAACCTGGGAAAGAAAGCAGCTTTTTAATCACTTTGCCAATTTTAAAGACCCATATTTTGCTGTAACTATTCCTTTTGATGTAACAAAAACCTATCAATTTTCTAAGGATAATAACCTAAGTTTTTTTGGTGTCTATTTGCATGCGTGTATGATAGCAATTAATAATGTAGAAAATTTAAAGTATAGAATAATAGAAGATAAAGTAGTTAGTTATGATGTTATAAATGCATCACCAACGATATCTAGAGAAGATAAAACTTTTGGGTTTTCTTTTGTAAATTATGATAAAAATTTAGATGTATTTTTAAATAATTTACTTTTAGAAAAACAAAGAATTAATAACACAGATCAATTATATCCACCTAAAAACGGATTAGATTGTATACATTGTTCTGCACTACCTTGGGTAGATTTTACAGGACATAAAGAACCAGTTTCTGGCTTAAAAGACTCTGTACCAAAATTAGCTTTTGGTAAAGCAGTAAAAAGGAATAACCAATTAAAAATGAATGTAGCTATAAGTGTAAATCACGCTCTTGCAGATGGATATCATATTGGTTTATTTTCAGAAATATTTCAGAAACACCTAAATAAATAATAAATTTACAAAATAAGAAAACTAGTTAATGCAATTCAAAAATTTTCCAATGGTGTCCAAAATTGTTTTTGGACGAGGCAGTTTCAGTCAGCTAGGAGAAATATTAGAACCTAAGCGTGTAAACAGAAATGCTCCATTTATATATTTTGTAGATGATGTCTTTAAAGGTAATGCTTGGTTAACTTCACGAATTCCTTTAGCTTATGACGACAAAATAATATACGTCTCAGCAGCAGAAGAGCCAAAAACATCACAAATAGATCAGTTAGTAGAACAAATAATATTAGATTATAAAGAACGACCATCTGGTATTATTGGTATTGGTGGTGGATGCATTATGGATGTAGCTAAAGCAGTATCTATTATGCTAAATAACGATGGAGAATCTAAAGATTATCAGGGTTGGGATTTAGTTAAAAATCCTGCAGTATATCATGTTGGTGTGCCAACCATATCAGGTACAGGAGCAGAAGTGTCTAGAACAACAATATTAACAGGTCCAGAACGTAAGTTAGGCATTAATAGTGATTTTACTCCATTTGATCAAGTTATATTAGATCCAGAATTAACTAAAGATGTACCTAAAGACCAGTGGTTTTACACAGGTATGGATTGTTATGTACATTGCATAGAGTCTTTAAATGGAACATACTTAAATGCTTTTAGTAAAACTTATGGTGAAACTGCTTATGAGTTGTGTAAAGAAATTTTCTTATCAGATCATCTAACAGCAGAAGAAGCCCAAGATAAATTAATGATGGCTAGCTGGCATGGCGGGATGAGTATTGCGTATTCTCAAGTTGGTGTTGCTCATGCTATGAGTTATGGTTTAGGATATTTATTAGGTGTAAAACATGGCATAGGTAACTGTATAGTGTTTGATCATTTAGAGGAATATTATCCAGAAGGCGTTAAACTTTTCAAACAAATGAAAGAAAAGCATAACATACAATTACCACAAGGTATTTGTGCCAATTTAACAGATAAAGAATTTGATACCATGATTGGTGTAGCATTAAGCCTAGAACCATTATGGGAAAACGCAATAGGAAAAAACTGGAAGAAAAAAATAACACCAGAAGTCTTAAAGGCACTCTACCAAAAAATGTAAAATGCGTTGGTTAGCTAAATTAATTTATTTCAAAATCTTAGGTTGGAAAGTTGTAGGAAATACTAATTTTTCTAAGGATTCAATAAAAAAAGCAGTCTTAATTTCTGCGCCTCATACTCATAATTTTGATTTTATTATAGGACTACTTTTAAGAAAAGTTGTTGATTTAAAATCTAACTATTTAGGAAAAAAAGAGCTTTTTGTATGGCCTATAGGATATTATTTTAGAGCTGTTGGCGGTGTTCCTGTAGACAGAAAAAATAAAGAAAATAAAGTTGAAACCATAGCAAAACTTTTTGACGATAAAGAAGAGTTTAGATTAACCTTAGCTCCAGAAGGCACAAGAAGTAAGGTAGATAATTGGAGAACTGGTTTTTATTACATAGCTAAAAAAGCAAATGTGCCAATAATCATGTTTACATTAGATTATCAAAACAAACAAAACAAAGTTTCAAGACCTTTTTACCCAACAGATAATATAGAAGAAGATTTTAAATACATGAAGTCTTTTTTTAGTGATGTTAAAGGTAAGGTTAGTAAAAATTCTTAAGCTAAAACGTTGTTAATCTTAGTTTTGGCATCTTATTTGATATAGATATAATGTAGATATTAATGAAACATAAAGTAAACTTCCCAAGTCACTAAAAAGAAACATTATAAAGCTACAACTTACTTAAATTAAGCGCTTTCAATTACATAGTTGAAAGCGTTTTTTTTGTTAAAAAATGTTAATGTGTGTTTTTTATAAAACCCATTAAAAGGAAACTTCGTAAGTATGGTGTATTAACAAAACAACAAAAATTATGAAAACTCAAAAAACAGTAAAATTTTTAAGTCTTTTAGCAATTGCTTCATTTGCTTTAACTTCTTGTAGTGATGACGATGACAACGGAATGGATATGCCTATGGCGGAAGTTTCAACTAAAATTTATACATCTAATAATGCCAATGGTAATATTGACGAAATTAATGTATCAGATATGTCAAACGTAGAATCTAAAACTTTAATTACAACAAGTACAGCTGCAGATGGTGTATATTATGATTCAGAATCTGATGCCGTTTTTCAAGCATCAAGATCAAATCTTTCTTTAGAAGGTTTTTCTAATATAAGTATGATTAGCTCTGGTACAAATGTATCCATAGATTTTACTGGTACGGCAGATATGACAAGTCCTCGTGAAGTTGCAGTAAATGGTGAATTTTATGTGGTTGCAGATAACAGTGATGTAGATGGAGATGTAAACACACCTGATGGTAGATTATTTATTTATCAAAAATCGGGTAGTAACTTCACTTTAAGAAATACTATTACTACAAACTTTAAATTATGGGGAATTACTTTTGCTGGATCTGATTTATATGCAATTGTAGATGTTACAGATCAATTAGCTGTATTTAATAACTTTTTATCAAATACCACAGATGCTACAGTTATGGCTACAAAAACAGTTTCTGTAGAAGGAATTGTTAGAACACATGGTATAGCTTATGACATGGATGCAGATGTTATGGTATTAACAGATATAGGTGTTGCAAGTGGTACTTCTACAAGTGCATCAGATGGTGGATTTCATGTTATTTCTAATTTCTCAACAAAATTTAATAGTATAAACGATGGTGGTACTTTAGCAATGTCTAGTCAAGTTAGAGTTGCAGGATCTAATACAATGTTAGGTAATCCAGTTGATGTTGCGTATGATAGTATGACTGAAACAGTATATATTGCAGAAGCTGCAAATGGTAAGATTTTAGCTTTTAATAATATCTCTTCAGGAGGAAATCTTACACCGGTTTTAGATTATGATTTAGCATCAGCTTCTGCAGTTTATCTTTCTAAGCAATAATTAATGGTTGATAATTGATTTGATTTGAAAGAAAAAAGGCTATTCAATTTTTGAATAGCCTTTTTGTTTTATAAATAAGGAAGCTTATTAATCTGTTGTTTCTTCCATTGTGTGATATACGTTTTGTACATCGTCATCTTCTTCTATTTTTTCTAAAAGTTTTTCTACATCTGCAGCTTCTTCTTCGGTTAATTTTTTTGTGACTTGTGGTATACGCTCAAAACCTGAAGATAAGATTTCTATTTCTCTGCGTTCAAGTTCTGCTTGTATTGCTCCAAAACTTTCAAAAGGTGCGTAGATTAAGATACCATCATCATCTACAAACACTTCTTCTGCACCAAAATCTATTAGCTCTAATTCTAATTCTTCAGGATCTAATCCTTCAGCATTAATTCTAATATTACAAGTATGGTCAAACATAAAAACAACAGACCCAGATGTACCTAAACTACCGTCGCATTTATTAAAATAACTACGTATGTTGGCTACAGTACGTGTATTATTATCTGTTGCTGTTTCTACTAAAACAGCAATACCGTGTGGCGCATAACCTTCAAAAACTACTTCTTTATAATCGCCTTGATTTTTATCACTAGCACGTTTTATAGCACGTTCTATATTGTCTTTAGGCATATTTACAGACTTGGCATTTTGTATAACTGCTCTTAGTCTTGAGTTGCTGTCAGGATCTGGTCCACCTTCTTTAACAGCCATTACGATATCTTTTCCTATACGTGTAAAGGCTTTACTCATAGCAGCCCAACGTTTCATTTTTCGTGCTTTTCTAAACTCAAAAGCTCTTCCCATATTTGATGTTTTATTTTTGTCTTCTAACGAAGGCGGTTATTTAATTTTTTGCAAATTTAAAAAAGAGAATTTAATTATTCTTCTTCCTCAATAATAGCTTCTATTGCTTGTGCTAATTTAAAATCTTTTTCTGTAACACCATCTGCATCATGTGTAGATAAAGAAATACTTAATACGTTGTACACGTTTTTCCAGTCCGGATGGTGGTTTAATGCTTCACATTCAAAAGCTATACGACTCATAGCACTAAAGCAATCTTTAAAGTTTTCAAATTCAAATTCGGCATGTATTGCATTATCGAAATATTCCCAATCTGGTAGTCTTAATAGACGTGTTTCTATGTCGGTTTTAGATAGTTTTTCCATATTAATGTTTTATGTTTTAAAAATAAGAAATTTATACTTCTAATTCAGATAAAATGTCTTGACTTAATATTTGAAGGTGCTTTGGTAGTTTATTCTCTTTTGGTAAAACAGCAAGATAACGATCTTCGTTGGTTGTATATACTCGTTTATACAATGGATTTTTGTATCCTAAAGATGAAATAATTTCTGAGAAAAAATCTTCGTGATGCACTAGGTCTTGACTTCCAAGATGAAAAATTCCTGATTTATTTCGATTAATGATGTAATGAATTTGCTGAGTTACCTTGCTATCATTTGTAACATTCATTATTAAATTAGGAAACACTTCTATTGGTAGTTTTTCTCTTAAATGAAGTTTTATTTCTTTAATTCTAGGAGATTGTACGCCAAAAACCATAGGTAGTCTTAAAACACCTATTTTGTTTTTTGGTAGTCTAAGAAGCATGTTTTCTATCTTAATTTTAAAATGACCATACATACTATGACTTAAAGTTTTGTCAAATTCGTAACTAGGAAATTGACTGTAAGCATCAAAAACATTTGCTGATGATAAAAAAAGTAACTTACAATCGTTATTTGTAATATAACTAACAATGTGTTGATGTGCTATAACTTGAGCCGAAAAATTACCACGAAGGGCAGATATAATTATTGTAGGTTTTATTATATCTAAGATTTCAAAAACGTCATCTTCTTCTATATTATATTGAAAAAAGTGATGGTTTTTCTCATATACATATTTATCGGTACAGTAGGTACCAAATGTGTTATAGTAGGCATACAGCTCTTTGTAAATGGCTTGTCCTAAAAAACCACTTGCGCCAAGAATTAATACACGATGTTTGTTGTCTTTTTGAGGCTTCATTAATCTACTTCATTTCAAATAAAATGCCAGAATAAACTTGTTAAAACAAACCAATGTTTATAGCGACAAGCTTAGACTGACATTGTATTATTTTCTTTAAAAAATTATCCTTTGTAAAAAGGTAATTTTACTACCGTTGCTGGAACTGCATTTTTACGAATTTGAATGTTAATTTTACTTCCAAAATCACTAAAAATAGGAGAGACGTAACCCAAACCAATTCCCTTTTTTAATGAAGGAGACATTGTACCAGAGGTAACTTTACCTATTAATTTTCCTTGTCCGTCTACAATATCGTATCCTGTTCTTGGTATACCTTTTTCGTCTAACTCAAATGCTATAAGTTTGCGTTTTAGTACTTTTTTCTTTTGTTCTTCTAAGTTTTCTGAGTTGGTAAATTTTTTGGTAAACTTAGTAATCCAACCTAAACCTGCTTCAAAAGGAGATGTTGTATCGTCTATATCATTTCCGTAAAGACAATAACCCATTTCTAAACGCAACGTATCACGTGCTGCAAGACCAATTGGTTTTGCTCCAGCTTCTGTAACTTTATCCCAAATTTGTTTTACTTCGTTGTTTTTACAGTAAATTTCAAATCCACCGCTACCAGTATATCCTGTTGCAGAGATGATAACATTTTCTATCCCAGCAAAATCGCCTACTATAAAGTTGTAAAATTTAATTCCGGCTAAATCGTGGCTTGATAAAGCTTGCATTTTTTCAACTGCATTAGGACCTTGAATAGCTAGTAAAGAATATTCTTCAGATAAGTCACGCATAGTAGCGCCAAATGTATTTTTAGAGCTAATCCAATTCCAGTCTTTTTCTATGTTACTAGCATTAACAACTAATAAATATGTATTTTCTTTTACTCGGTATACAATTAAATCGTCAATAATTCCGCCTTCATCATTTGGTAAACAAGAATACTGTGCTTTACCAATAGTCAATTTTGAAGCGTCATTACTGGTTACGCTTTGTATAAGATCTAAAGCATGTTCTCCTTCAATCAAAAACTCACCCATATGGCTCACGTCAAAAACGCCACAATCTGTTCTTACAGCTTCGTGTTCTATATTAACACCTTCGTATTGAACAGGCATGTTGTAACCTGCAAAAGGAACCATTTTAGCACCTAATGCAATGTGAGTATCTGTTAATGCAGTATTTTTCATTTTAAATAATATTTTTTATTTCCGTCAAGCGGAATTTTTTAGTTTTAAGTGAAACAAAAGTATTGAAAAATATTGACTAGACATTTTCATTTTGAAGAAATAACTTCAATTTATCACACACTGAAATTTCTTTTAAATTATTGAATTTATACGTTTTTAGTGTTAAAAATTTAGCATTTCATTTCAATCTATATTAAACCTAAGTTAAACCTATTTTACAATTCTTATTAAAATCTAACTCTTTTGTAAATTAGAGTATTATGGAAAATATATTAGTAGCAGGTGCCAATGGTACCACAGGAAAAAAAATAGTAAACCTTTTAAAAGAATCTCAGTATTTTAACCCAATTGCAATGGTAAGAAAAGAAGAGCAAATCCCTTTTTTTGAAGCCAAAAATGTCGAGACGGTATTAGCAGATTTAAAAGATAATGTTGATGGGGCATTTAACAAATCTATTGATAAAGTTGTTTTTGCAGCTGGATCTGGAGGAAAAGATGTAGTTAATGTAGACCAAGAAGGTGCTAAAAAATTAGTAGATGCATCTATTAAAAACAATGTCAAAAAATTTGTTATGCTTAGCTCTTTAGGTGCAGATAAACCAGAAGAAGCTAACCAACTTCAAGACTACCTAAAAGCAAAACACAATGCAGACGAGTATTTAAAATCTAAAGATTTAAACTACTCTATAGTAAGACCAGGATCATTAACTAACGAGCCAGCAGCAAATAAAATTGAGTTAAAACAACATCTCAATAAACATGGCGAAATTAGCCGTAACGATGTTGCACAAACATTAGTTAGTGTATTAAATGACGATACAGCAAATAGAGAGACTTTTGAAATAATTAAAGGAGAAACCTTAATTGGTGAAGCTTTACATAAGTTATCTAGCTAATTATTGCGTTTTAAAATTTTAATAACACGACCATACATAACTTCAGATAGGTTCCAATTATAACCTTCAAAGTTAACGGTATTAGTAAATTGTATTACAACAGCATCAATATCTTTATGATACTTAGCGATGCTTTGATAACCAGGAACTAAACCAGTATGTTCATATTTATATATAGAGGAATAAATTTTTTGTTCCTCTTTGTTTTTAAATACATCTCCGTTATTTAAGGCTCTTAAAAATTTGCCTAAATCTTCTGCAGTAGCAAGCATACCAACATCTTCGGTTTTTAAATCTTTGTCATAACCAACATAATAACCACTCATAATACGGTTAATATTTACATCGTTTATGGAATTATAAGTGTTTGTTAACTGTAATGGTTTTAAGATATGCTGGTTTATGTAATCAAACTTAGGTTTTTCGGTAACTTTTTCAATAAGTTCTGTTAGTAATAGGTAGTTGGTGTTACTGTATTCGTAATCTGTATTTGGTTTAAAACGAGCAGGTAAATCTAAAACAATTTTAAGGTTTTCTCCATTTGTATATTTTGGATTTGCCCAATAATTATTAAAATCTGTATAGTTTGGTATACCACTTCTGTGCTGTACCATCATTTTAATAGTTATGGTGTTAGCATATTCGATTCTACCAACTAATTCAGGAAAATAATCCGCTAATGTTTTATTTAAATCAATCTTTTTGTCATAAACTAATTTAGTAATACAAACCGATGTGTATAGTTTATCATTACTTGCAATTTTAAATAAAGCGTCAGGTTTTGCAGGAATTTTATTTTCTGTATTATGATAACCAGAAGTGTAAAATTGAGGTGATTTTCCTGCTTGATCTACATAAACAATTATACCATCAAAACCGTAATCTGAAGCTTGATTTACTTGTTCTTGAATAGTATTTGGTAACGGTTTTATCCAAGCAGTTACAATTGGCCAAGGGACAAAATAGAGCGAAATTACAGTGCTTAAAAGCAGAACAATTCTTAGGATTAATTTTGATTTATTTTTCATTAGTTGAAATTAAATGTTGAAGCAAACTTATCTCTAATTTGAAAAATACTAAATATTATATCACCGAATTGTAGAAGTTAGATGATGAATTGTTATTTCAATAAGAAACGTTTCAATTCTTCATAAGAACTAATTTTAGTCGCCTTTTTCTTTTTATCCATGACGCTTAAAATTTGTGGTGGTAATTCTATATTTTCTTTAATTACATCTTCCACAACATCTAAAAACTTGGTTGGATGCGCTGTTTCTAAAAAGACACAATGCGCGTTTGGATTAGTTTTTAAATAGTCCTTACAGCCTAAATAACCAACAGCGCCATGTGGATCTGCAACGTAGTTGTAATCGTTATACATTTCTTTTAAAGCTTCGCAAGTTTCTTCATCTGTATAGCTGTAAGACGTTAGGTTGTTTTTTAATTCGTTGAAATCTTGATTATAAATTTCTTGTATACGAATAAAATTGCTTGGATTACCAACATCCATCGCATTACTAATGGTTTGAACAGATGGTTTTGGATTGTATTCTTGCGATTGTAAAAACTCAGTTACAACATTATTTGCATTGTTAGCGGCAATAAAATGTTTGATTGGTAAGCCTAATTGTTGCGCCATCATACCTGCACAAATGTTACCAAAATTTCCGCTAGGGACAGAAAATACAATATCTTTATGTGAGTTGTGTAACTGTTTGTAAGCAAAAAAGAAATAAAACATTTGCGGTAACCAACGCGCCACATTTATCGAATTTGCAGATGTTAATTGCATTTTAGAAGTTAATTCTTCATCTAAAAAAGCACGTTTAACCATGTCTTGGCAATCGTCAAAAACACCATCTACTTCTAAAGCTCTAATGTTTTTACCAAGTGTAGTTAATTGTTTTTCTTGAATATCACTTACTTTTCCGCTAGGATAGAGGATCACTACATTTACGCCTTTTACACCTAAAAATCCGTTAGCAACAGCGCCACCAGTATCGCCAGAAGTAGCTACTAAAACTGTAACTTCGTTTGTGTTTTCTTTATTAAAATAACCTAAGCAACGCGCCATAAAACGAGCGCCAACATCTTTAAACGCCATAGTTGGACCATGAAATAATTCTAATGTTGATATATGCTCTGTAAGTTTTTCAATAGGAAAATCGAAAGACAATGTGTCTTCAACAATTCGTTTAAGTTCGGCTTCAGGTATTTCTGGACTTACAAACTGTTTGATGGCTTCAAAAGCAATTTCAGCGTGAGAAAGATTATCAATAGTATCAAAAAAGGATTGTGGTAGTGGCGTTAATTTTTTTGGAAAGTAAAGTCCTTTGTCTGGCGCTAATCCTTTTACTACTGCATTTTCGAATGTAGTAATTGGTGCTTGTTTATTTAAAGAGTAGTATTTCATATTGGTGTCTTAGCGAAACTTTTGTTTAAATTATTTTTATGCCTTCAGTATTGATTTTACACACGTAAGTATTAAATTTTATATCTGTTTTACTGTACACGTTTTGTATAGATTTTTCAACGTCTTTTGCTGTTTTTTCGCCTTTACTTAAAGTAAAAATTGAAGGTCCAGAACCAGAAATACCTGTTCCTAATCCACCAGCGTTTATTGCAGCATTTTTTACATCATCAAAATAAGGTATAAGCTTGCTTCTGTATGGTTCTACAATTTTATCTTTTAAAGATTCACTTAACAAATTATAATCGTTAGTATGCAATGCATGTACCAAACTACCAACATTTGCCCATTGCGATATGGCATGTTGCAATTCTACTTTTTTAGGTAAAATGGCTCTAGCTTCAGCAGTTTTTACTTCTATTTGAGGATGAATTATTGTAGCATATAAATCCGCTGGTGTTGGTAACGACAGTACTCCCAATGGTTGCGTACTTTTTACCAAAGTAAAGCCACCAAAAAGTGCAGGAGCAATGTTGTCTGCATGCTCACAACCACTAGCAACAGCTTCACCTTTCATTGCAAATTGGGTTAATTGCGTTGCATTGTATGGTTTGCCTAATAATTGGTTGATAGCAAAAACAACTCCAGATGCACTAGCAGAACTACTACCAATACCACTTCCAGGTTTTATATTTTTATAAATTTCAATCTCAAAACCATAATCTGGTTTTGCGTGATTATAAATAGCCAAAGCAGCAACTCCGGCAACATTTTTTTCAACTTCAAAAGGAAGGTTTGCACCTTCAATTTTTGTGATTTTAATGCCTTTTTCTTTAGTCTTTTTTATAATCATTTCGTCACCAATATGATCTAAACAAAACCCAAGGACGTCAAAGCCGCAAGACACATTGGCAACAGTCGCAGGAGAAAATATTTTAATACAATCCATATTATTTACTTCCGATTTTAATAATATCTGCAAATAATCCAGAAGCAGTTACATCTGCGCCAGCACCTGCACCTTTTACAATTAAAGGTTGTTCTGGATAGCGCTGTGTATGGAACATTACTATATTATCTTTACCTTCTAAATTATAAAAAGGATGACCTTCTGGTATTTCTTGTAAGCCAACAGATGCTTTACCATTTTTATATTCTGCAACATATTTTAGTTGGCAATTATTTGCTTTAGCAGACGCATATAGCTTTTGAAAATGAGCTTCGTCTTCTATTAAGGTTTCATAAAAATCATCGACAGTGTCACTTTCTAAATTTTTTTTGGTTAAAAATGATTTGTTTTTAATATCCTCAATTTCCATTTCTATTCCATTTTCACGAGCAAGAATTAGAATTTTTCTAGCCACATCAATGCCGCTTAAATCAATTCGCGGATCAGGTTCTGTATAACCTTCAAATTGCGCTTGTTTTACAGTGTCATGGAAGTTTTTCTTATCACTAAAATTATTGAACACAAAATTTAAACTACCCGATAAAACGGCTTTAATACTTATCACTTTATCACCAGAAGCAACTAAATTACTTAAGGTATTTATTATTGGTAATCCTGCGCCAACATTAGTTTCGTATAAAAAAGGTGCGTTATATTTTAATGATAAATCTTGTAACTTTTTATAATTAGCAAATGCGCTAGAACACGCTATTTTACTACAAGCCACAACCGCTACACTTTGTTTTAGGTATTTTTCGTAGATGTTTGCTACATCCTCGTTTGCTGTTACGTCTACAAAAATGCTGTTACGTAAATTAAGATTAACTACTTTTTGATAAAAACCTTCTATACTTGATTTGTCTGCATGATGAAAAAGTGAAGCCCAATTATTTAAATCGATACCTTCTGGTTTAAAGACCATTTTACGAGAATTTGATAGTCCAATAATTCTAACATCAAGTTTTAGGTTTTTCTTTAAATAACTGCGTTGTTGTTTAATTTGCTCTATTAGCTTTTCGCCAACATTACCTACGCCTGTTATAAATACATTAAGTTGTTTAGTGTTGCTTTCAAAAAAACGTTCGTGTAAAGCGTTTAAAGCTTTTTTTACATCTTTTTCTGATACAACTGCAGATATATTTTTTTCTGAAGCACCTTGTGCAATAGCGCGAATATTTATATTGTTTTTACCTAAAGTGCTAAACATTTTTCCGCTAATGCCTTGATGGCTTTTCATATTATCGCCAACTAAAGCAATAATCGATAAGTCTTTTTCTACAGCGATTGGATTAATTTTATGAAGCGAAATTTCATAATCAAAAGCAGTATCAATAGCTTTCTTGGCACGTTCAGCATCCGATTTATGAATTCCGAAGCAAATAGAATGTTCAGAAGACGCTTGTGTTATAAAAATCACATTGATTTTTTCATTAGCAAGGACTTCAAATAATCGTTTAGAAAATCCAGGAATACCAATCATTCCACTTCCTTCAAGTGTAAGTAAAGCTACGTCGTTTATATTACTTATACCTTTAACGGTTAAGTTTTTCTCGTTGTCTTGTTTGGTGATTACTGTTCCAATAGCGTCAGGATCAAAAGTGTTTTTTATGTGAATTGGTATGTCTAAATCTAACACAGGTTGTACTGTTGGAGGATATAATACTTTGGCTCCAAAATGCGATAATTCCATAGCTTCTTGATACGATAAATTATCAATAGGAAATGCTTGTTTTACTAGTTTTGGATTTGTTGTGTACATACCACTTACATCTGTCCAAATCTCCAATTGATCCACTTTTAATGCAGCAGCAATAATAGCAGCAGTAAAATCTGATCCGCCACGACCTAACGTTGTTGGTTCTCCAGAAGTAGTTTTTGCCACAAAACCAGGTAATACTGTAATTTGTTTAGGTGTTTTGAAGTAGGATTTGATATTATTGTTAGTTACTTCAAAATTAACTTGGGCACGTGTAAAATTATCGTCAGTTACAATTAAATCTTGGCTATTTTTTAATTCTACATCAAAACCTTGAGTTTTCATTGTTTTAGCAATGATAGTAGAAGATAAGTGCTCACCAAAACTTACTAGTTTATCAGATGTTTTTGGTGATAATTCGTTTATCAAATAAATACCATTCAATAATTCTTTTAATTGATTAAGTTTATCTTCTACAACAGTCGTTATGGGTTTACTTGGTTGTGGTAATAATTGGTTTATTGTTTTAAAATGAATGTCTTTAATAATTTCAAATTCATTTAAATAACTTTTATCTTTATTTTTAGCTAATTGCCCAGCTTTTAATAGTTTATCTGTGATGCCACCAATTGCAGAAACTACGCATATTACAGTGTCTTCTTGCGATTTTTCTTTTAAAATGGCTATAACTTTATTTATGTTTTGACTAGAACCTACAGAGGTTCCTCCAAATTTTAGAACTTTCATCTTAGTTTGTATGTTATTAATTGAAAAATGTAGTTTTTAAACTACCTTAAACGGAAGATATATAGAAGCATAACCCTAACGGGTCATTGTCATAAAAAAAGTAATAATTAAAGAAGTTGTTTTCATCTTTTTGCTTCAATACTTATCAAATGTATTACTTTTACCTTAATAAACAAACCTAAGTTTGATTTTTGATAGATTAATAAATTTAAGCTTAAATTTTATTAATAATGAAACTTAAAATGAATGTTATAATAAATTTTTATAGATGAAAATATTTTCGAAAGAACAGATTTATGAAGGTGATGCATTAACCGCTAAAAAACAAAATATAAGTTCTACAGATTTAATGGAACGTGCTGGCATACAAATCTTTAATTGGTTACATATGCGTATGCATGGTGCACAAGTACCAATTCATATATTTTGTGGTATAGGTAATAATGGAGGAGATGGATTAGTAATTGCTAGGCACTTAATAACTCATGGTTATAATGTTAAAACGTATATTGTTAATTACAGTACGTCAAGATCAAAAGACTTTTTAATTAATTACGATCGTATTAAAAATACAACAAAAGATTGGCCAATATTACTAAATGAAGAAAGCGAATTACCGCAAATAGAAGAAAGAGATATTATTGTTGATGCTATTTTTGGTATAGGTTTAAACAGACCAGTAGCTAATTGGGTAGTAAATATTTTTGATCATTTTAGAGCTACAAAAGCTTTTGTTTTATCTGTAGATATACCATCAGGTTTGCAAACAGATGCTGTGCCAACATCACCAAATAATGTTGTTAATGCAGGATATACATTAAGTTTTCAATCACCTAAATTAGTTTTTTTCTTACCAGAAACTGCCAAATACACAGTACAATGGGAAGTGTTAGATATTGGTATAGATCCTGAATTTTTATATACGACACCAACAGAAGCAGACTTAATTGGAAAGAATGAAGTCTTAACAATATACAAGCCAAGAGAAAAATATAGTCATAAAGGTACTTTTGGACACGCTTTAATTATTGGAGGTAGTTATGGTAAAATAGGAGCAGTTAACTTGGCAGGAAGAGGTGCACTAAGTGCTGGTGCTGGAAAAGTAACAGCTTTTACACCCAAATGTGGATACATTCCTTTGCAAGGCGCTTTTCCTGAGTTAATGTTAATTACAGATAAAGATGAAGAAAAGCTTACCGAGATTAATTTTGATATAGACGCAAATGTTATAGCTTTTGGAGTAGGAGCAGGAACAGATAATGCGTCTATAGATGCTTTTGAAGCTTTTTTAAAAACAAATAAAAAACCTTTAGTCATTGATGCAGATGGTATAAATATGTTGGCTAAACGTGAGTCGTTATTAAAGCTTTTACCAGAACGACAAACTATTTTAACACCACATCCTAAAGAATTAGAACGTTTAATAGGGACTTGGAAAGATGATTTTGATAAATTACAAAAAACAAAAGTATTTAGTAAAAAGTATAAATGTATAGTAGTTATAAAAGGCGCTAATACAATAACGGTTGCAGAGGATAAACTATATGTAAACGTTACCGGCAATCCAGGATTAGCAACAGCAGGAACAGGAGATGTTTTAACAGGTATGATTGCAGGTATGATTGCACAAGGCTATGATTTATTATCTGCAACAGTATTTGCCATTTATTTACACGGTAAAGCGGCAGACTTACTTGTAGATGAGTTAGGTTATCAAAGTTTTATAGCAACACATGTTGTTGAAGGAATACCGTTAGCTTATCTAGATTTATTTAAAAAACCAGAACAACCTCAAGTAGAAGAAGAGGATGATGGCGAACAAGATTAAATAAAAAAAGCGAGCTTATAAAGCTCGCTTTTTTTAATTTAAATTATAATAGATTTAGATGTTTAAGGTATCTAATAAAGTTCTTAGTTGTTCGTCAGAAGGTCTTGGTGCATCTGGTGTTACAATTTTTCCTTCTGGATCAATTAATAAAAATCTTGGTATACCATTAATCTTATAGTCTTTAATAAAATCACTTTGCCATCCATTAGGAGCAAATAATTGCACACCAGTTAACTCTTTATCGGCTACCATAGCCTTCCAAGCTTCGTTTGCGTTTTCCATAGATCCTTTGTGTGCTCTTGCGTCATCAATTGATATGCTTACAAAAGTTATGTTTTTGTCTTTGTAGTCTTCATCTAATTTTTTTAATGAAGGAATTTCTACTTTACAAGGTGCGCACCAAGTAGCCCATACATCTATATAAACATATTTTCCTTTTAATTCTTCTAAAGATGTAGTGCCACCAGCATAATTTTCGTAGTCTTTAAATGAAGGAGATTCAGAACCTTTTGGTAACTGTGATCTTAGTTTAATAGACTCTCCAACATATCTTTTTAAAGACATAAGCATTGGATTAATTTGACTTTTTGATGTAGCTATAATACTAGAATCTATATTTTTGTTTTTATCATAAAAAGCCATCATTTCAGATTTAAGGCTTTCTAGCTTTTTTTCAAAACCTAATGAGTCAAGATTTTTTAGAGCTTCTAAATCAATTAAGCTGCTTTCAAACCTTGCTTTTTCTACTAAAAAGTTTGAGTTTTCTACGTCTTTACCTTCATATTTAATGGTTTCTCTAAAGTTTTCTGCATCAACAGAAAGTTTGATATCTGCGTCATTTTTAAGATAAACAAAAGCTTGTTCCTTTCCATCATAAATACCATAAACTCCAGGATTTACTTTTAAAGTGTCACTAAAAGTTCCATCTTCATTAACCTTAATAGTTTTTTTGTAATTTCTTGATTGAAATACAAATAAAGAATCACTATTAGCGTTTTCGATTTTACCAGAAAAAGTAGCGTAATCTTTAGGTTCTTGTTTGCAGGCTATTATGGCCAAACCTGCTAAGCACATTAAAACTTTCTTCATTATTGATTATTTAATTTTCAATCAAAAATAAAAGAATAATTTGAGGATTTCTTATTTTGACGAATTATTAACAAAAACTTGCAGAATTTATCTCAAATTATGACTTTTGGGACACAATAAAATATGTCCATGAGTTCAATTCATTATATATCATCACAGCCATTAGATTTGGCAACCATTCAATCAATAATTTTAGAAGAAAAGCATTTAGAGTTGTCTAATGAAGCTATTGACAAAATAGAAAACTGTCGTGCTTATTTAGATGAAAAACTAAAAACAGAAACTAAGCCAATTTATGGTATAAATACTGGTTTTGGATCGTTATATAATGTAAAAATTAATAAAGAAAACTTAACTAAATTGCAAGAAAATTTAGTCATGTCTCATGCTTGTGGTACAGGAGATGTTGTGCCTAATGAAGTTGTTAAGTTAATGCTGTTACTTAAAATACAATCTTTAAGTTATGGACATTCTGGCGTACAATTACAAACTGTTCAGCGTTTAATTGAGTTTTTTAACAATGATATCTTACCTGTAATTTATACACAAGGATCATTAGGTGCTTCAGGTGATTTGGCTCCTTTAGCGCATTTAGCTTTACCTTTAATAGGAAAAGGAAAAGTGTGGTATAAAGATGCAGTTTTAGAAGCAGAAGATTTAAACACATACTTTAAATGGGATGCTATTAAACTAATGTCTAAAGAAGGTTTGGCATTGTTAAATGGCACGCAATTTATGAGTGCTTACGGTGTGTTTTTATTGTTGAAGTCTTATAAATTATCTTATTTAGCAGATTTAATAGGAAGTATTTCTTTAGAAGCTTTTGATGGAAGAATAGAGCCTTTTAATGAATTAATACACTTAGTAAGACCGCATAACGGACAATTAAAAACAGCAAAAAGAGTAAGAGAATTTTTAGAAGGTAGCGAAATTATAAGTCAAGAAAAACAACACGTACAAGACCCTTATAGCTTTAGATGTATACCACAAGTGCATGGTGCAACAAAAGACACTTTATCTTTTGTAGAAAAAACATTTATAACAGAAATAAACTCTGTGACTGATAATCCAAATATTTTTGCAAACGAAGATGAAATTATTTCTGGAGGAAATTTTCATGGTCAACCCTTAGCATTAGCATTAGATTATTTAAAAATAGGAATGTCAGAATTAGGAAATATTTCTGAAAGACGAGTTTTTCAATTAGTATCAGGACTTCGTGGTTTACCTGCATTTTTAGTAGATAATCCTGGTTTAAATAGTGGGTTTATGATACCGCAATATACCGCAGCAAGTATTGTTAGTGCTAATAAACAGTTAGCAAGTCCTGCTAGTGTAGATAGTATTGTATCAAGTAATGGTCAAGAAGATCACGTAAGTATGGGGGCAAATGCAGCTACACAAGCATTTAAGTTAATAGATAATGTAGAGCGTGTTTTAGCTATAGAGTTATTTAATGCTTCGCAGGCTATATACTTTAGAGCACCATTAAAATCTTCTGATTTTATAGAATTATTTTTACAAAGTTATAGGGTAGAAGTGCCTTTTGTTAAAGAAGATGAAATTTTACACGATGATATAGAAAAATCAATACTATTTATTAATAATTTAGGTATTGATGCAAGTGAGTTATTTAGTTAATTCTCTTTGGATTTTTATCTAAAATGTTTTTTGCCCATTTAAGACCTTCGTCTAAATCGTCAAATATTGCAAAAGGAAGATCTAGGAAAAGGCTTTCTATTTCTGCATTTCTTGCAGATAATGAAGTGGAAATAACTCCAAAACCTTTAAGGTTTTCCATTTGATTAACTAAAGTACTATATTTTGTAACGTCAACAGAATATGAGTTTGTTCTAAGCGATAAATATACAAAAGGTGCTTGTTTAAAGTAGTTTGTACAAGCTTGGGCTATAGCCTTACTAATTTCATAGTCTACGTGCACACCTTCATTAATAACTGCAATAGCAATTTTATCAATAAATTCTAAAGTGCAAAAATCTAATGTGATTTTTATAGGCATATAGGTTGGTTTTAACTCTTATAAAGATAGAAAAAACCTGTTAATATAAATAATCAACAGGTTTTTATATTTTAATTATATTGTTATTTAGCTTCTTCTGATGATTGTATAGAAATAACTATTTCGTTATTGTCTTTATCTAAATCCATAACTATATTATCTCCTTCTTTTAATTTAGAAGTTATAATTTCTTCAGCTAAAGCATCTTCAATGTATTTTTGAATAGCACGTTTTAATGGTCTTGCTCCGTATTGCTTATCAAATCCTTTTTCTGCTATAAAGTTTTTAGCATCTTTAGTTAATTGTAAGTTGTAGCCTAAACCATCAATACGTTTTAATAGTTTTTCTAATTCTATATCAATAATCTTATTAATGTCTTCTTGTTCTAAAGCATTAAAGACAATAACGTCGTCTATTCTGTTTAAAAACTCTGGTGCAAAAGATTTTTTAAGTGCATTTTCAATAACACTTCTGGCATTTGCATCTTCTTGAGCTTTTTGAGACGATGTGCCAAAACCTATACCAGTACCAAAATCTTTTAATTTTCTGGCACCAATGTTAGAGGTCATGATTATTATAGTGTTTCTAAAATCTATTTTTCTACCTAAACTATCTGTTAAATAACCATCATCTAATACTTGAAGCAACATATTAAATACATCTGGATGCGCTTTTTCGATTTCGTCTAAAAGTACTACAGAATATGGTTTACGTCTTACTTTTTCTGTAAGTTGTCCTCCTTCTTCATAACCTACGTATCCTGGAGGCGCACCAACTAATCTAGATATAGCAAATTTCTCCATATATTCACTCATATCTATTCTAATTAGCGACTCTTCACTATCAAATAATTGTTTTGACAAAACTTTAGCTAATTGTGTTTTACCAACACCTGTTTGACCTAAAAATATAAATGATCCAATAGGTTTGTTAGGATCTTTTAATCCAGCACGGTTACGTTGTATCGCTTTAACAACTTTAGCAACAGCATTATCTTGACCAATAACTTTACCTTTAATTAGCTCTGGTAATTGTGCTAGTTTGTTGCTTTCGGTTTGTGCTATTCTGTTTACAGGAACGCCTGTCATCATAGAGATAACATCTGCTACATTATCTTCTGTTACTGTCTCACGATGTAATTTGGTTTCTTCTTCCCATTTTTCTTGTGCAACAGCAAGTTCTTTTTCTAAACGTTTTTCGTCATCACGTAATCTTGCAGCTTCTTCGTATTTCTGCTTTTTTACAACCGAATTCTTAGTTTCTCTAACTTCTTCTAGCTTCTTTTCTAATTCTAGAATTTGTTTAGGGACATCAATATTTGTGATATGAACACGAGAACCAGCTTCATCTAAAGCATCTATAGCTTTATCTGGCAAGAAACGATCTGTCATATATCTATTGGTTAACTTAACACAAGCTTCAATAGCTTCATCTGTATATTCTACATTGTGATGATCTTCATATTTAGCTTTAATGTTATTAAGTATTTGAATAGTTTCTTCAACAGTAGTAGGTTCTACAATAACTTTTTGAAAACGACGCTCTAAAGCACCATCTTTTTCTATGTATTGTCTGTACTCATCTAAAGTTGTAGCACCTATACATTGAATTTCGCCACGTGCTAAAGCAGGCTTAAACATATTTGAAGCATCTAAGCTTCCTGTTGCGCCACCAGCGCCAACTATGGTATGAATTTCATCAATAAAAAGAATAACATCATCATTCTTTTCAAGCTCATTCATTACAGCTTTCATACGTTCTTCAAACTGTCCACGGTATTTAGTGCCAGCAACTAAACTTGCAAGATCCAAAGTAACTACACGTTTGTTAAAAAGTATTCTAGATACTTTCTTACTTACAATTCTGTTAGCAAGTCCTTCTGCAATAGCAGACTTACCAACACCAGGTTCTCCTATTAAGAGAGGATTGTTTTTCTTACGACGTGATAATACTTGAGACACTCTTTCAATCTCTTTTTCACGTCCAACTACTGGGTCTAATTTACCTTCTTCTGCCATAGCAGTCAAATCGCGACCAAAATTATCTAAAACAGGAGTTTTAGACTTTTTGTTGCTTTTTGATGAAGGCGTATTAAATATATCTTTTGATGCATCATCTTGTTGTGCATCATCTTCAGGAAATTCGGCTTTAGGGCTTCCTGTTATATCTTCAAAATTATCATCGTTTGTAATCATTGACTTAAATTGTTCTTTTACATTATCATAATCTACTTTAAGCTTATTTAAAAGCTTTGTAGTAGGATCATTTTCGTTTCTTAAAATACATAGCAGTAAATGTGCTGTGTTTATTGATGTGCTTTGAAAAAGCTTAGCTTCTAAAAAAGTAGTTTTTAAAGCACGTTCTGCTTGTCGCGTTAAGTGCAAGTTTTTCTTTTCGTTAGAAGTTATTGATGTATTTGGGTTGGCAGGACTTAAAATTTCTACTTTACGCCTTAAATGATTTAAATCAATATCTAATGCGTTTAAAATATTAATAGCCTTACCGTTTCCGTCTCTTAAAAGACCAAGCATAAGATGTTCTGTGCCAATAAAGTCGTGCCCTAATCTAAGCGCTTCTTCTTTACTGTATGCAATTACATCTTTAACTCTTGGTGAAAAATTATCGTCCATATTTATTTCCTTTCTGCTTTTAAAAATAGTAAACATAATTAGTATAGGCAAAAACTGTACCTTAAATAATATGTTAATTGTTTTTGGTTTGAAAGTAAGAATAATCTACAAATTAACAGTGATTAAGTTATTAACTAAAAAAGAGGCTAAAATTGTTAATAAAAAACACTAAAAAAACCTAGTAAAAGGCTTACCGTTACTAACGAAAGTTTTATATTAGCGTGTTTTGAAATAATGAATATAACAAATTAAATTATATATGGCAGAAGGAGAAAAACTCATTCCGATTAACATTGAAGATGAAATGAAGTCGGCTTACATTGATTATTCAATGTCAGTCATTGTGTCACGTGCTTTACCAGATGTAAGAGATGGTTTAAAACCAGTACACAGACGTGTGCTTTTTGGTATGCACGAATTAGGTGTTAGGTCTAACACTGCACATAAAAAATCTGCAAGAATAGTTGGTGAGGTTTTAGGTAAGTATCATCCACATGGTGATACCTCAGTATATGACACTATGGTGCGTATGGCTCAAGAATGGAGCTTACGTTATATGTTAATAGATGGTCAAGGTAACTTTGGATCTGTAGATGGAGATAGTCCTGCAGCAATGCGTTATACAGAAGCGCGTATGCGAAAGATATCTGAAGACATGTTGGCAGATATCGATAAAGAAACTGTAGACCATAAACTAAATTTTGATGATACTTTAGAAGAACCAACAGTTTTACCTACACGTATTCCTGGTTTATTAATTAATGGTGCTTCTGGTATTGCGGTAGGTATGGCTACAAATATGCCTCCTCATAATTTAACAGAAGTTGTTAATGGTACTATTGCTTACATTGACAATAACGATATTGAAGTAGACGAGTTAATGCAACATATTAAAGCTCCAGATTTTCCTACAGGAGGAACAATTTATGGCTATGATGGTGTAAAAGAAGCATTTCATACAGGTCGCGGACGTATTGTTATGCGTGGTAAAGCTAATGTAGAAGAAGTTAACGGAAGAGAATCTATAGTAGTTACCGAAATACCTTATCAAGTTAATAAAGCAGATATGATTAAAAAGACTGCTGATTTAGTTAACGATAAAAAATTAGAAGGTATTTCTACAATTCGTGATGAATCTGACCGTAACGGAATGCGTATTGTTTACGTGCTTAAACGTGATGCAATACCAAATATCGTATTAAATAAGTTATACAAATACACAGCATTACAATCTTCTTTTAGTGTCAATAATATTGCATTAGTAAACGGTAGACCAGAGCTTTTAAATTTAAAAGACTTAATCTATCACTTTGTAGAGCATAGACATGATGTTGTAGTAAGACGTACTAAATACGAATTACGCAAAGCTGAAGAACGTGCACATATCTTAGAAGGTTTAATAATAGCTTCAGATAATATAGACGAAGTAATCTCAATAATTAGAGCATCGTCTAATGCAGAAGAAGCAAGACAAAAATTAATAGATCGCTTTGAGCTTTCAGAAATTCAAGCTAAAGCAATAGTAGATATGCGTCTACGCCAATTAACCGGTCTAGAACAAGATAAGCTACGTAGTGAATATGAAGATATTATAAAGACAATAGCAGATTTAAAAGATATTTTAGAAAAGAAAGAACGTCGTATGGACATTATCAAAGAAGAACTTATCGAAGTTAAAGATAAGTACGGAGATGAGCGTCGTTCTACAATAGAATATGCTGGTGGAGATTTAAGTATCGAAGATATGATTCCGGATGAGCAAGTAGTTATTACTATTTCTCATGCAGGATATATCAAACGTACATCTTTAACAGAGTATAAAACACAAAATAGAGGCGGAGTTGGTCAAAAAGCTTCAAATACAAGAAACGAAGACTTTTTAGAAGATTTATTTGTGGGTACAAACCATCAATATATGCTATTCTTCACCCAAAAAGGAAAATGTTTCTGGATGCGTGTTTACGAAATACCTGAAGGTTCAAGAACATCAAAAGGTAGAGCAATACAAAACCTTATAAATATTGAACAAGATGATAAGGTTATGGCATTTATTTGTACTCAAGACCTAAAAGATGAGGATTACATAAATTCTCATTATGTCATAATGGCAACTAAACAAGGTCAGGTTAAGAAAACAGCTTTAGAGCAATACTCTAGACCTCGTACAAACGGAATTAACGCAATTACCATTAAAGATAATGATGAGTTACTAGAAGCAAAACTAACAACAGGTAACAGCCAAGTTATGTTAGCCTTAAAATCTGGTAAAGCTATTAGATTTGAAGAAGCAAAAACACGTCCTATGGGTCGTAATGCTTCAGGAGTAAGAGGTATAACTCTAGGAAATGATAATGATGAAGTAATAGGAATGGTAACTGTTAACAATCCGCAAGAAGAAACTGTATTAGTAGTTTCAGAAAACGGTTATGGTAAACGTACTTTTATTGATGATCCAGAAGATGGAGAAGCAGTTTACCGTATCACTAATAGAGGAGGAAAAGGTGTTAAAACTATTTCTATCACAGAAAAAACAGGAAGCTTAGTTGCAATAAAAAGTGTTACAGATTCTGATGATTTAATGATTATCAACAAATCTGGAATTGCTATCCGTCTAGCAGTAGAAAACTTAAGGACTATGGGTAGAGCAACTCAAGGTGTTAAGTTAATAAATCTAAAAGGTAACGATTCTATAGCTGCTGTAGCTAAAGTAATGAAAGATGAAGATGAAGAAGAAATAGATATTGAAAACTTAGAAGACACTGCCAACACAGAAGATGGCACAACTATTGCTACTAACGAAGAAGAATAAATAATTTATAAAATTTAAAACACAAATTTAAAATGAAAAAACAAGTAATTATTGCTTTAGCATTATTTGTATCTGTTTTTACTTTTGCCCAAAAAAAAGAAGTTAAAGCATTAGAAAAAGCAGTAAAAAAAGACAATTTTGCAGAAGCTAAAACTATAGCAACACAATTAGATTCTCAAGTGTCTGCTATGGATGATGACTTAAAAGAAGATTATTACCTAGCTGCAGCAAAAGCATATTATGCTAACGGGACGTCTACTAATGCAGATACTAATAAAGCTATAGAAAATATACTTAAAGTAGAAGGAGAAGGAGCAGAGTTTAAAAGAATCATAGAAAATGATCTGTTAACAAAAGCAAATAATTTTTACTCAAGTAAAAAGTTTAATAAAGCAGCAGAAACTTTTAACATGATGTATCAAGTTAATCCAGAAGCACAGGACTATTTATATTACACAGCAGTAAGT
This sequence comes from Mesoflavibacter sp., assembly GCF_964226795.1. Lineage (NCBI taxonomy): Bacteria > Pseudomonadati > Bacteroidota > Flavobacteriia > Flavobacteriales > Flavobacteriaceae > Mesoflavibacter > Mesoflavibacter sp. Next base: position 5,993 of record NZ_CAXQQP010000001.1, on the reverse strand, counting down.
TATATAGGTGCTCAAAACTTTGATAAAGCATTAGAGTCTTACTTAGAGTTAGATAAATTAGGTTATACAGGAGAAAAAACAATGTTTGTTGCTACAAACAAAGAAACTGGACAAGTAGATAGCTTTAACAGTAAATCTGAAAGAGATATATATGTAAAGAGTGGAACACACACAGATCCAGAGACCCAAAACACAGAATCTAGAGCTTCTGAAATCACTAAAAATATTGCATTAATTTATATTAATAAAGGTGAAAAAGACAAAGCTTTAGCAGCTATAGAAAAGGCAAAACAAGCAAACCCAGATGATGTTAATTTATTAATTAACGAAGCAAACATTTATTTTGAAATGGGTGATGAGAAAAAGTTTCAATCAATCTTGCAAGAAGCTATACAAAAAGAGCCTAATAATGCAGACTTACATTATAACGTAGGTGTTATTTACATGAATAACAAAGAGATTGAAAAAGCAAGACAGTCTTTTGAAAAAGTATTAAGCTTAAAACCTGCTAATGCAGATGCAGCACTAAACTTATCTACATCATACCTTGAAGAAGGAAATGCTTTAGTAGAGCAAATGAATTCTTTAGGAAACAGTAGAGCAGATGATTTAAAATATGAAGAACTTAAAAAGAAGAAGTCTTCTTTATTTGATCAAGCAGCACAAACGCTAGTAGATTTTAAAAATAATAATACTTCTGTACCTACATCTGTTTTACAACAGTTAAAGAATATATATAATGCTTTAGGTGAAGTAGAAAAAGCAAAAGCAATTAATGCAGAGATTGAAGGGAAATAAAACCTTTAACCATTATAATAAAAAAGCCTCCTAAATTTTAGGAGGCTTTTTTTATATTATCTTTTTAATAACTCTAAGTTTATGGGTATGCATCCGTCTATCTGCATTGTAAATACCTGTATGATCTAAACGATCAATCCTTACTTTTCCATGTGCATGTATAATATAATTGTCTTGCATTATTATGCCAACATGAATAATTTGGCCTTCATTATTATCAAAAAAAGCTAAATCACCTGGTTCACTTTCTTCAATAAAACTTAAAGCTTCACCTTGTGTGGCTTGTTGTGAGGCATCACGCAATAATTTATAACCATTAAGTTTATATACCATTTGTGTAAAACCACTACAATCGATACCAAAAGGAGTTTTTCCTCCCCAAAGATAAGGAGCATTTAAATATTTAAATGCAGTTTCAATTAAATGACTTTTTTCTTGTGTTTGATCTACAAAAGCACCTTCATATTTATGATTTAATAGACTAACACCATTTAAGCTAGAACCTAAAACAATTGTATGAAGTTGCTCATTTTCATCCTGAATAAACTCAACTAAATCTGTTGAGATTTTTAAAGGTTGATTATTTAAGTCATTATAATGTTCTTCTGTAATTTCTACATATTGTTTATTATCAATCCAGCCTTCATATTTATCAAAAGCTAATCTGATTTTACTCCATTTTTTTCGTTGCTCTAAAACTTTAAAAACATCACCGTAAATGACCTGAGATACCATTTCACTTGTGTCTGATGCTTCTAATCTTAAAGGAACAATGCTTAAATTACAAATTCCGTATTGCATTAGTTGTATTTACTGACGTTGTAGTACTAAAGCTGATGCGCCACCGCCACCATTACATATAGCTGCTGCTCCAATTTTTGCATCATTTTGTTCTAAAACATTTAATAAAGTAATTAGTATTCTTACACCAGAACAACCTAATGGATGACCTAAAGATACAGCGCCACCATTAACGTTTACCTTGTCGTCTGATAAACCTAAAATTTTCATGTTAGCTAATCCAACAACAGAAAAAGCTTCATTAAACTCAAAGTAATCTACATCTTCTAATTTAATTCCCGCTTTATCTAAAGCTTTAGGTAATGCTTTTGCAGGAGCAGTAGTAAACCATTTTGGTTCTTGTGCTGCATCTGCATAAGATTTTATAGTTGCTAATGGTGTTAGGCCTAATTCTTTTGCTTTATCAGCATTCATTAAAACCATTGCTCCAGCACCATCGTTTATTGTAGAAGCATTAGCAGCAGTTACTGTTCCGTCTCTAGTAAAAGCAGGACGTAATGCAGGAATCTTCTCAAGTTTAACATTTGTATATTCTTCGTCTTTAGATACTATTTTTGGTTCACCACGACGCTGAGGTACTTCTACAGGTACAACTTCATTATCAAATTTTCCTGCGTCCCATGCTGCTGCAGATCTACTATACGATTGAATAGCAAAAGCATCTTGTTCTTCTCTTGAAAAATTATATTCAGTAGCACAATCATCTGCACAAACACCCATTGCGTTTTGGTCATAAGCATCTACTAAACCATCTTTTTGCATACCATCGATTAAACTTGCAGGACCAAATTTAGTTCCAGTTCTTGCATGTAAGTAATGAGGAATCAAACTCATGTTTTCCATACCTCCAGCAACAACTATTTCTGTGTCGCCTAAAGCAATGCTTTGCGCAGCTTGCATTACTGCCTTCATCCCAGAAGAGCAAACTTTATTTACAGTTGTACACGGTACAGTATTTGGTATACCTGCATAAATAGCTGCTTGTCTTGCTGGTGCTTGTCCAGTACCAGCTTGTACTACATTACCCATTAAAACTTCATCAACCAATTCTGGTTTTAAATTAATTTTATCTAATGCACCTTTAATAGCTACAGCACCTAATTTAGGAGCAGGGACAGTACTTAAAGCACCTAAAAAACTACCTATTGGTGTTCTTGCAGCCGAGACAATTACAACTTCTTTACTCATATATTTATTTAGTTTTTATTATGTCCACGAAATTACTAATTTTTTAATAAAATTTAGACCATTCTGTGCATTATAACTAATCAAAACTGTATTTATTTATTACATTTGAAAAACTACAGTTTTTTAATAGAAGTCAATGGATAACTTAAAATAAGTTAATTTAATGCTGGTTAAGAAATATTAAGAATCTAACTAACTAGTAAAAATGTTTAAACTAAACAAAAAGGATAAAATAGGCATTCCAATTTTTTTGATTTTTATTATTATTTGTTTAATAATTAATCTTAAAAGAGATAAAAAATTGTTAAACGAAGGGAAGTTCACAATAGCAACTATTGATGATATTTATGCTATGAAAGGTGGTGTGACTTGTAAATATACCTATAGTTACAATTCTATTACTTACACTCAAAATAATTATATAGGGAGATCTAAACCAAAAGAGAGTGAAAAGTATTTTGTAACTTTTTTACCAGATGATCCTGAAGTTAGTACTATATTCCTAGAAATTAAAGTGCCTGATAGCATTTACAATAAAGATGAAATTTTTTGGTCTAAAATTCCCATTAAATACAACCAAAAAGATTTTGATATAGAATTTGAATAATAAATTAGTGTAACATACAAGCTTAAAAACTTATTAGTTAGTTGAACATGAACAACAACATAAATATTTTTTACAAAAACCATTCTAACATATACAAAGTATTACTTTTTATAGCTACTACTTTTTTAATTGTGTTTTTATTTCCTAAAAGTGGTCGTTTTAAATATAACTTTGAAAAAGGAAAACCTTGGCAAACAGAAAATCTTTACGCACCGTTTAACTTTGCTATAAAGAAAAATAAGTCTGAAATTGATAAAGAAAAAGAGCTTCTAAAAAGTCAATCTATAGCATATTTTAATAGAAATGAAAAGGTTAAATCAACTGTTTTTAATGCTTTTGAAAAGTCTTTTAGTAATGTTTTTTCAGATTCAATACCAAATTATAACATTCTTAAAGAAAAAAGTAGTCAGATTTTAAATGAGTTTTATGAATTTGGAATTTTAAGCGAAAACATCAAGTTAAAGCCTGAAAAAACTGTAATTATACTTGAAAATAATGTTGAAAAAGAAACTACAAATTTTAAAAATTTATTCAACCAATCTGAAGTAAAATCTACCGTTGAAAACGAGTTAAAAGATATTTTTACTCCAAAAGAAATAAACTCTATAATAGCGCTTTTCTTTAATGTTATAAAACCAAACTTAACCTATAATAGAACATTAACAGAAAATGTTTTAAATGAAGCTTTGCAATCTATTTCGGTAAATAGGGGAATGATTGAAAAAGAGACTTTAATTATTTCTAAAGGAGAAATTGTAAACGATAATAAATTTCAAATTTTAAACTCTTTGGTCAATGAATATGAGTCTAAAGATTGGACAAAATCTAACTATTATTGGATTGTTTTTGCTTACACATTATTAGTCGCTTTAGCTTTATTAATGTTATTATTATTTATAAGAAAGTATAGAATAGATGTTTTTAACAATAACACTAAAGTTACCTTTATATTCTTTAACATATTTGTGGTTGTCTTGCTTACAACCTTGGTGGTAAGTTACAAATCAGAATATGTCTATATTGTACCTATAGCTATTTTACCTTTAGTTTTAAAAGCTTTTTTTGATGCTAGATTAGGTTTGTTTGCACACGTTATTACAGTGCTCTTACTTGGATCAATAGTGCCAAATAGTTATGAGTATATGTTTTTGCAAATTATTGCAGGTATTGTAACCATATTAACAGTTTCAGAACTTTATAAAAGAGCAAATCTATTCATATCAGTAGGTCAAATTACATTAATTTATATCATCGCTTATTTTGCCTTTTTTGTTATACATGAAGCAAGTATAGAAAACATACATACCCAAACCTTTGTACTATTTATACTTTGCGGTTTGGCTACATTGTTTGTCCAGCCATTAATTTATGTTTATGAAAAGCTATTTGGATTAGTATCAGATGTTTCTCTTTTAGAATTGTCCGATACAAATTCTAAACTTTTAAAAGAGCTGTCAAATAAAGCTCCAGGTACATTCCATCACTCATTAAACGTTGCAAATTTAGCAGAAGCTTCAGCAAATGAAATAAATGCAAATGCGATGTTGGTCAGAGTAGGAGCTCTATATCACGATATTGGTAAGATGAAAAACCCTACTTATTTTACTGAAAATCAATCGTCAGGAATAAATAGTCATGACGAATTATCTCCAAAAGAAAGTGCTCAAATCATAATAAATCACGTTATAAACGGAATTGAAATTGCTAAGAAAAATAATCTACCAGACAGAGTAATAGATTTTATAAGAACACACCATGGTACCAGTCAAGTTTATTATTTCTACATGAAAGAAAAGGCTAATAATGAAGGTGTAAACATAGAAGACTTTAGCTATCCAGGACCAAAGCCATTTAGTAAAGAAACTGCAATACTAATGATGTGTGATAGTGTAGAAGCAGCATCAAAAAGTTTAAAAGAACCTACGTCAGCAAAAATTGATAATTTTGTAGAAAATATCATAAATAAACAAAAAGACGAAGGACAATTTTTAAATGCAGATATAACCTTTAAAGAAATTGAAGCCATAAAAAAAGTGCTAAAACGCAAGTTAGCAAACATTTACCATTTAAGAATTGAGTATCCGGAATAAAATTTCAAAAAAATCACTAAAAATGTTGTGTTCTACGAGATGAAATCATACATTTGCATCCGCAATTTTATTGCAAAGTTCATTAAATGATTTAGGAGAGGTGGCAGAGTGGTAATGCAGCAGCCTGCTAAGCTGTCATCCTTCGGGATGCCCGGGTTCGAATCCCGGTCTCTCCGCATTAGATAACCAATTTCGGGGTGTAGCGTAGCCCGGTTATCGCGCCGCGTTTGGGACGCGGAGGTCGCAGGTTCGAATCCTGCCACCCCGACATTTTATCGGTCGCGTAGCTCAGTTGGATAGAGCATCTGCCTTCTAAGCAGACGGTCACAGGTTCGAATCCTGTCGCGATCACAAAAAGCCTTACTAATTTTAGTAAGGCTTTTTTGTTTCTGGTTAAAAATTAGTTAAGTCTACTATAATTTTATGATTTTGGTTGTATTTTGTAGTTAAAAACGCTTGAAATTCATAAAATTCACTAAAAAAGGTATTTACTGCATACCAGGAAAATT